>JAFUST010000042.1 GCA_017467535.1 Prevotella sp.
AGACAGTAACGTTAAGAAAACGTCCTTTCGAGACTGGGCGTACAACTGCCCTCGGGTCTCGTTCCATCGATGTTATTTTAACGTGCCCACCCTCTCATGAGCAGGCATTTCGGGTGCAAAGATAAACATAATTTTCCAATCGCCAAAGAATTTTAAGAAAAAATGCGCATTTTTTTGTTCTCTGGAAAGAAAATAACCGAAAAAGGTTGGTAATTTCAGAAAGATTGTGTAGATTTGCAGATTGAAACAAAACAAGAAGAGTAAATAATGACTTTTACAGAACAAGCGAACAAGATTTTCGGTCAGGCTATCCGCGACTATCACCTGACTGACCATGTGGATACGCCCATCAAGAATCCATACGAGCGTGACTCCATAGAATATAAACTCTACCTGAAATGCTGGATTGACACCGTTCAGTGGCATCTGGAGGATCTGATTCGCGACCCGCATATCGACCTGGCCGATGCTCTGGCACTGAAGCGCCGCATAGACCACTCGAACCAAGACCGCACGGACTTGGTGGAGGACATCGATTCTTACTTCCGTCAGGCGTACAGCAGCGTGACGCCGCTGCCCGATGCCCGGCTGAACACGGAGAGTCCGGCATGGGCCGTAGACCGGCTGTCGATTCTGGCGCTGAAGATCTGGCACATGCAGGAGCAGGCTGACCGCGAGGATGCCACTGAGGAGCATCGGCAGCGCTGCAGGGCTAAACTGGAGGTGCTGCTGGAGCAGCAGGTGGACCTCTCGACGGCCATAGACCAACTGCTGGAGGACATCGAGCAGGGACGTAAGTACATGAAGGTGTATCGCCAGATGAAGATGTACAACGATGCCAGCACGAACCCGGTGCTTTATCGGAACAATAAACAATAAACAATAAACATTAAACAATAAACATTGCGCTCGACCTCTGGTCGCTTGCTACTGAAGGGGCGCAAGAAGAAGGGATGAAACGGCAGCATATACTGGTGATACGATTTTCGGCACTGGGCGACGTGGCTATGACGGTGCCCATCGTGTGGGCTGTGGCCAAACGGTATCCTGACGTGCGCATCACGGTGCTGAGCCGACCCTTTGCACGCACGTTCTTTGAGAATCTGGCCCCTAACGTGAACTTCATGGAGGCTGACCTGAAGGCTGAATACAAGGGCATACACGGACTGAACGCCCTCTACCGCCGTCTGGCCGCCAAGCAGTTCACCCACGTGGCCGACCTGCACTCGGTGCTCCGCTCTGAATATCTGCGGATGCGCTTCAACCTGGGTCACTTCAAGGTGAGGCACATAGACAAGCACCGCAAACTGCGCAAGCAACTGGTGAGCGGCAGCAACAAGCAGAAGAAGCCGATGCCCACTTCGTTTGAGAACTATGCCGAGGTGTTCGCCAAACTGGGCTTCCCCATCGACCATAACGACTTCCGCTCTATCTTCCAGGAGGAGGGCGGCTATCTGAATGCGCTGCCAGAGGCCATCGGCGAGAAGCACGAGGGTGAGGCGTGGATCGGCATTGCGCCCTTTGCCGCCCACATCGGCAAGGTCTATCCGCCCGAACTGATGGAGCAGGTCATCAGGCAACTCACGGAGCGCTACCCCCAGTGCCGCATCTTCCTCTTCGGCCGCGGTCAGCAGGAGGATGAGTACTTCCCACGGTGGGCTAAGGAGATGCCGCAGTGTACCAACGTCAGTTGGCACCTGGAGTCGATGCGTCAGGAACTGATCCTGATGGCCCATCTGGACGTGATGCTCTCGATGGATTCGGCCAACATGCACATGGCCTCGCTGACGGGCACCAAGGTGGTCTCGGTCTGGGGGGCCACGCATCCGATGGCCGGCTTCATGGGCTGGCGGCAGAACGAGGCTAACGCCATCCAACTGGACTTGGACTGCCGGCCGTGCAGCATCTTCGGCAAGAAGCCCTGTCAGTTTGGCGACTACCGCTGTCTGACCGGCATCAAGCCCGAAACGATCGTGGAGAAAATATCTCAAGTGATAAGTGAAGAGTGATGAGTGATAAGTGATAAATGATAAATGATTATTAACCCCTAAAACTATTTAAGAGCGTATGAAAAAGTATGTATGTGATGTTTGCGGCTACGTCTATGACCCCGCAGTAGGTGATCCCGACGGTGGCATTGCTCCCGGAACGGCTTTCGAGGATATTCCCGAGGATTGGGTGTGCCCCATCTGTGGTGTGGGCAAGGGCGACTTTACGGAAGAATGAACATTGAACATTGAACATTGAACATTGAACATTGAACATTGAAGATTGAACATTGAAGATTGAACATTCTCGGACGAGCCGAGCGGAAGAGTGCGCTCAATGTTCAATGTTCAATCATTAAATCTCTGGCGAAGTGGTAGATGACGATGCCGGCGGTGACGGAGACGTTCATGGAGTGCTTCGTTCCGTACTGCGGAATCTCCAGGCAACCGTCGGAAGCATCGATCACTTCCTGATGGACGCCCTTCACCTCGTTGCCCAGCACAACGGCATAGCGCTTCCCCGGTTCCGCATGGAACTGGGGAAGTTTCGTGGAGCCCTCGGCCTGCTCGATGCTCAGCACCGTGACGCCCTGGCTGCGCAGCGCCGTGACGGCCTGGAGCGCCGACGGGAAGTAGCGCCACTCGACGCTGTCCTCTGCCCCCAGTGCCGTCTTGTGGATCTCGCTGTGGGGCGGACAGCCGGTGATGCCGCACAGACAGACGGCCTCGAGGCGGAAGGCATCGGCCGTGCGCAGCACCGACCCTACGTTGTGCATCGACCGCACATCGTCCATCACGACCACCAGCGGCATCTTCTCGGCTTGGCGGTATTCCTCCACCGAGAGCCGCTGCATCTCTATGGTGCGTAGTTTTCTCATGGGCGTCTCCTCCTGCTGCTACTTCTTCTTGGGTTTGCGGCGGGCCCAGCCTTCCTCGGAGAAGTCGGGGATCTCGCCTCGCAGTTCTTTCTTGGAGCGGGGCTTCATCAGTTCGCGCCAGTCATCACGGCGTGATGCGGGTCTGGCTGGTCTGGTCTCTCTGGACTTTCTTGACTCTTTGGATTTTCTGGAGTCTCTGGCCTCTTTAGGCTTTCTGGCGTCTCTGGCTTCTGGGGCCTTGTCGTCCTCGGAGTTGCAGCGCACCACGCGGCCCTTGTAGCGGATGCCCGTCAGTTGTGTCATCACCTTGCGGGCATCCTTCTCGGGCACCTCGAAGTAGGAGATGGTGTCGAGCAGGTCGATGTGGCCCACCTCCTGGCGGCCGCCCACGTAGCGGTTGAGCGTCTGCATCAGTTCGCCGGGATAGAAGCCGTCGCGCTTGCCCAGGTTGATGAACAGGCGGTGGAAGCCCTCCTGCGCCTTGTTCATGCGCTTCTGCTTGTCGCTCTGCGGCTTCTTCTCGCGTTTCTCTGCGACGGGCTTCTCCAGTTCCGGTGCATCGGCATAGTAGACGAGGAAGCGGCCGAACTCGCGACTGACAATCTTCTTGATGAGTTCGTCCTTGTCGATATACTCGAAGTAGCGGTTGATGTCCTGCATGAAAGGCGCGATCTCATCGTCGTTGACGTCGGTCTTCACGATCTGGTCCATCACCTTGTAGAGTTGTTTCTTGCAGATCTCCTCTGCCGACGGGATGGGGGCTTCGACGAACGCCTTGCCTATCTCCTTCTCGATGTTGCGTATCTTGTGCTTCTCCTTCGAGTGGACGATGCTGATGGAGGTGCCCTTCTTGCCGGCACGGCCCGTGCGGCCCGAGCGGTGGGTGTAGTTCTCGATGTCATCGGGCAGTCCGAAGTTGATGACGTGGGTCAGGTCGTCCACGTCGAGACCGCGGGCTGCCACGTCGGTGGCCACGAGCAACTGGGTGAGGTGCTGGCGGAACTTCTGCATGGTCAGGTCGCGCTGCTGCTGGCTCAGGTCGCCGTGCAGCGACTCGGCGTTGTAGCCATCACGGATGAGTTTGTCGGCTATCTCCTGCGTCTCCACCTTGGTGCGGCAGAAGATGATGGCGAAAATCTTGGGATAGTAGTCCACGATGCGCTTCAGGGCGAGGTACTTGTCCTTCGCGTGTACCATATAATATATATGGTTCACGTTTTCTGCTCCTTCGTTGCGGGAGCCGACCACAATCTCCTGCGGGTCGGTCAGGTACTTCCGGGCGATGCGCTCCACCTCGCGGCTCATGGTGGCGGAGAACATGAGCGTGTTGTGCTCGGCAGGCAGCGACTCGAAGATCTCGTTGATGGAGTCGGAGAAGCCCATGTTGAGCATCTCGTCGGCCTCGTCGAGCACGATGTTGCGCACATGGTCCAACTTGGCAAAGCCGCGGTTCTTCAGGTCGATGAGTCGGCCCGGCGTGGCCACGATGATCTGCACGCCCTTCTTCAGGGCACGTATCTGCGGTTCGATGGCCGCACCGCCGTAGACGGCCTCGATGTGGATGCCCTCCATGTATTTGGAGAAGTCGCGCAGGTCGTCGGCAATCTGCAGGCAGAGTTCGCGGGTAGGCGAGAGGATGAGCGACTGAGTCTCACGGTTGGTCGTGTCGAGCCGCTGCAGGAGCGGTATGCCGAAGGCAGCCGTCTTGCCGGTGCCGGTCTGGGCCAGGGCGATGGTGTCCTGGCGACTTTCCAATAGACTCGGGATGACGGCCTCCTGCACGGGCATAGGCTGTGCGAACCCCATTTCCTCGATGGCCTGCCGTATCTTCTGGCAGACGCCCAGTTCTTCAAATGTCTTCATGTGAGTTGTGACTTTGGTGCAAAGGTACGAAATAATTGTGAATTATGAATTAAGAATTAAGAATTATTTCGTACCTTTGCAGCCTGAACGAAAACAAGGGACATAAGAATATGACGACTATCAACGAACGACAAGACGAGATCATCGAGGAGTTCCAGGGCTTCGATGACTGGATGGACAAGTATCAACTGCTTATCGACATGGGCAACGAACAGGAGCCGCTGGACGAGAAATACAAGACGGAGCAGAACCTGATTGACGGCTGCCAGAGCCGCGTGTGGCTGCAGGCAGACTATCAGGACGGGCGGATACACTTCCAGGCCGAGAGCGATGCGCTGATCGTGAAGGGCATCGTGGCCCTGCTCATCCGAGTGCTCGATGGCGCCACGCCACAGGAGATACTGGATGCCGACCTCTACTTCATCGAGCAGATCGGACTGCGCGAACACCTGTCGCCCACCCGCTCCAATGGCCTGCTGGCCATGGTCAAGCAGATGCGGATGTACGCTCTAGCATTCTCGGCAAAGTAGGTCTGCCTATTCTCCCGCGTGGTTCTCCTCGTAGGCATTGATGCGCTGCAGGTAGTAGTCGCGGAAGTCTGCCCAGTGGTAATACGGGGCCATGTCTGTCTTCAGGGGCAGCGTGGCCTCGTTTTCGTTGAGCAGCACCTTGAAGACCACATCCTGGTCGTTGACATCCTTGCGGTAGAAGATGAACTGCACATTGCAGGCCATGGGGAAGATGCGGTAGTTCACCCAGCCGTTCCGCTCGAGTTGCTCCAGGTTGTCGGTGGCCAGGTCGTAGCCGTCGAGTCCCAGCAGACACACCAGCGGCATCAGCGTGGTGTCGTGGCCATAGCGCAGGTGGACGGAGTTCTGGCGCAACAGCAGGCAACTGTCGGCCTGCATGATAATGGTGCGCAGCAGTTCGCGGGCTATGAAGGGCTGATCGCCCCCGTTGAGCGGCGAGGCACCATAGGTGAGATACCAAAAGGCATTCTCGCGCAGCCAGTTCTGGTAGATGTCATCATCGTCGAAGAGGTCGTAGAGCGTGATCTGCTGGCTCAGTTCCGTGTTCTGCAGGCCGGAGGCCAGGCGGAACAGGTAGTAGTTGAGGCGTTCGCCGTTGACGTGGTGGTTGACGTAGGCGGTATCGTTGAACAGTTGCTCCACGGTGTGTCTCCACCTGCTGTGCTTCTTGCAGAAGGCCACATAACTGTCCTTGGTCTCCACCGTGGCGACTCGCGACTGCAAGGTCCTGTCAGAGGGCATCAGATAGTGGCGGTCGGCCTGCGAGGCATCCTGGAAGAAACGGAGGTCGGGGTTCAGTCGCATGAGTTGCATCAGGGCGTTGTTCATCGACAGGATGCAGCGCACCGAGGTGCTGCTGCGAGCATCGATCAGGGTGCCTTTCTCGAAGACCGAGGGGAAGCGGTCGTACATCCGCTTGATGATGTCGCGATGCTGCTGGGCACCCAGCGTGGTCAGTTCGCCCAAATGGCGCTCTGTGTCCTTCTGCATCAGACAGACACGGCTCAGCACGTCGACACCCAGCGGCGAGAGCGTGCCGTCATGTTCGGCCTTTCGCAGCACGCCGGTCACATACTCGAAGTCGGGCAATCGGGTCTGATGGCGTGAGCCGTGCCGGCCGAAGTGGCTGATGTAGAAGGCTTTCTTGCCATCGGGTGCAGGGGTCAGTTTGTGCTGCTGAGGGCCGGGATAGACCGACAGGTTACTGGCCGAGAGCCGCAGATTCTTCTTGAGTTCCTGTCGCGGAGTCTGGGCTCCGGCGAGCAATGCCGAAACCACCGCACAGAATACCAAAATCAATCTCTTCATCGCAGTTAACAGTTTTCTGCGGGCAAAGTTACGAAAAAAGGTTGTAACAAAAGACAGATTTGGGAAGATTAACGCAAATCGGCCTGAAATAAAGGCAATACGGGGAAGAACGAGGAAGTTCAAAAATCGGGATTACGCAAATTTGGGAGGATTGAAGAAGAAGTTAGGTTGCCAAATCGTAACCCCGATAACCCGCCGAAAGCGAGTTAAACTTTGTTAAGTCACTACGCAATTTTGGGCAGAACGGTGCACCTCTCACCGCCCGTTTCGAGTTCTGCAAACTGCTATATTTTGCATAGCAATAGATTCCCGGAAAGATATTACTTTTGCAGCCCGAAATTAAAAAGAAATTAGGTATGAGGAGTACATTCAAGATTTTGTTCTATGTGAACAAGAGTAAGGAGAAAGGAGGTATTGTACCAGTGATGGGACGAGTGACAATCAACGGCACACAGTCGCAGTTCAGTTGCAAGAAGAGCATCCCGATTGCCATGTGGGACGTGAAGGGTAATTGTGCCAAAGGACGGAGCAAGGAGGCTTTGCAGATTAACCGCGAACTTGACAATATTAAGGCGCAGATTATCAAGCACTACCAGCACCTGTCAGACCGCGAGGCTTTTGTCACCGCTGAAATGGTGCGCAACGCCTATCAAGGCTTTGGCAGCGAATACGAGACTTTGCTGTCTGCTTTCGACAAGGATATTGCCAGTTTGAAGAAACGAGTAGGAAAGGACAGAGTCGCAAGCACGTTTTGGGCAATGCAGCGGTCAAGAAATGACGTGGAAGAGTTCATTAAGTTGCACTACCGCCGCACGGATATATCCATGCTGGAACTTACGCCAGAGTTCATCAAGGACTTTGCTGCGTATCTAAGTACAGACCGAGGACTCGCCAACGGAACCATCTGGCAACGCTGTATGTGGCTGAAGGGTGTCGTATTGAGGGCACACTATAACGGCAAGATACCCCGTAACCCGTTTGCGCAGTTCCATATCAGTCCCAACTGCAAGGAAAGGGCATATCTGACAGAAGACGAGTTGAAGACTGTCATCACACATGAGTTTGAGGATGCCGACCTCGCCTTTGTCCGTGACGTCTTTGTCTTTGTTTCTTTCACTGCCCTTTCGTTCATTGACGTGAAGGAACTAACTACGGATAACATCGTGGAAGTCAACGGTGACAAGTGGATAATCGGCAGGAGGCATAAGACGAACATTCCATTCCAAGTAAAACTGATGGACGTACCTTTGCAAATCATAGACCGCTACAAGCATCTGCAGAAAGACAA
>JAFUST010000043.1 GCA_017467535.1 Prevotella sp.
ATATAGAAACAGGAACCGGAACGCAGAAATGCCCAGAAGTCCGTAATACAAATATCGTTAATTGTTTGTGAATGCGAGGATTTTTGCGTACCTTTGCACCCGACATTGAGTCATAAGACGGCTGGTGGCTCAATGTCGGGTGTTCATTGAATGCAATTTGTAGCAGAACGTAGAATGGAGAACGGTTGCCAGTTCGTAACCCGATTTTTTTCTCAATCCTTGGAACTGCCTTTATACAAAGAAATCCTGCAAATTCTTACAAAGTTACGAAAAAACGAGAGAAGAACAAAACAAACTCGTTTGTTTTTCTTCCGAGACGGAGGAAGTTCGCCATCTTTGATGGCAAAGTTACATAAATATTATTAAATTGTGAACTAATTCGGAAATTATTTGTAACTTTGCAGCCTAAAATGCAAACAAAAGAAGGATTATGAATATACTTGAACTGAGTGAACAGGAGATACTGCGCCGCCAGTCGCTGGACGAACTGCGCAAGATGGGCATCAACCCCTACCCCGCCGCAGAATACCCCACCAATGCTTTTTCCACAGAGATTCGCGAGAACTTCCGCGACGAGGATGAGCCTCGTCAGGTGAGCATTGCCGGCCGCATGATGACACAGCGCGTCATGGGTAAGGCATCGTTCGTAGAACTGCAGGATTCGAAGGGCCGCATACAGGTCTACATCACCCGTGATGACATCTGTCCAGGCGATGACAAGGAACTGTATAACACGGTCTTCAAGAAACTGCTCGACATTGGCGACTTCATTGGCGTGAAGGGCTTTGTGTTCCGCACACAGACCGGCGAAATCAGCGTCCATGCCCAGGAACTGACACTGTTGTCAAAGAGTCTGAAGCCCCTGCCCATCGTGAAATACAAGGACGGCGTGGCATACGACAAGTTCGACGATCCTGAACTGCGCTATCGCCAGCGCTATGTGGACCTAGTTGTCAACGAGGGCGTGAAGGACACCTTCCTGAAACGCGCCACTATCATCCGCACCCTGCGCCGCATCCTCGATGATGCCGGCTATACCGAGGTGGACACCCCCATCCTGCAGAACATTGCAGGCGGTGCATCGGCCCGTCCGTTCATCACCCACTTCAATGCGCTCAACCAGGATATGTATATGCGCATTGCCACCGAACTCTATCTGAAGCGCCTTATTGTGGGCGGCTTCGAAGGTGTCTACGAGATGGGCAAGAACTTCCGCAACGAGGGTATGGACAAGACCCACAACCCTGAGTTCACCTGCATGGAACTCTATGTCTCGTACAAGGACCTGCTGTGGGGCATGACCTTCACAGAGAATATGCTGGAGCAGATCTGCACAGCCGTCAACGGCAAGCCCGAAGTGGAGATCGACGGCAATGTCATCTCGTTCCGTGCTCCCTTCCGCCGTCTGCCTATCCTTGACGCCATCAAGGAGAAGACGGGCTTCGACTGCGACGGCAAGACAGAGGACGAGATTCGCCCGTTCTGCCTGTCAAAGGGCATGGAGGTGGACGAGACCATGGGCAAGGGCAAACTGATAGACGAACTCTTCGGCGAGTTCTGCGAGGGCACCTTCATCCAGCCCACTTTCATTACCGACTATCCTGTGGAGATGAGTCCCCTGACGAAGATGCACCGCTCGAAGCCCGGACTGACCGAGCGCTTCGAACTGATGGTCAACGGCAAGGAACTGGCCAACGCCTACTCGGAACTCAACGACCCCATCGACCAGGAGGAGCGTTTCAAGGAGCAGATGCGACTGGCCGACAAGGGTGACGACGAGGCCATGATCATCGACCACGATTTTTTGCGTGCCCTGCAATACGGTATGCCGCCGACATTCGGCATCGGCATCGGCATCGACCGCCTGGTGATGCTGCTCACAGGTAAGTTCGCCATCGGCGAGGTGATGCTGTTCCCGCAGATGAAGCCAGAGAAAAAGGCTCCTCAGAGCAGCATTCAGGAGTGGGCTGCCATCGGCGTGCCCGAAGACTGGGTCTACGTGCTGCGCAAGGCTGGCTTCTATCTCATTCAGGACATCAAGGGCGAGAAGGCCCAGGGCCTGCAGCAGAAGATTGGCGAGATCAACAAGAAGTTTAAACTGGGCTACGAGAAACCTTCGCTCGACGAGGTGCAGCAGTGGATTGACAAGGCACAGAGCCCCCTAAGTTAGGGGGCCATAGGGGTCTGAACAGGCGCAGACCCAGTAATAACCAAGGTTGGAGGCGTCGCTTGTTCAGACCCCCAACCCCCTAACTTAGGGGGCTTATTATGTACGACTGTGGTAAGATAGCGATAATCGGCGGCGGTTCGTGGGCCACGGCCATTGCCAAGATAGTGGTGCAGCACACGCACCACATCGGCTGGTATATGCGCCGCGACGACCAGATTGAGGACTTCCGCCGTCTGGGCCACAACCCCAGTTATCTGACCAGCGTCCACTTCAACATCGGCGAGATTCAGTTCAATAGCGACCTGAACAAAATCATCGAGGCCTACGACACGCTGGTCTTCGTCATCCCCTCGCCCTATCTGAAGAACCACCTGCGCAAACTGAAGACACGCCTGAAGGACAAGTTCATCGTCACGGCCATCAAGGGCATCGTGCCCGATGAGAACCTCATCTGCACGGAGTATTTCCATCAGGTGTTCGACGTGCCCCACGACAACCTGGCCTGCATCGGCGGCCCCAGCCATGCCGAGGAGGTGGCCTTGGAGCGCCTGTCCTACCTCACCGTGGGCTGCTCCGACATGGAGAAGGCGCAGGCCTTTGCCGAGGTGCTCAATAGCCAGTTCATCAAGACCAAGACCTCGACCGACGTCATCGGCATCGAGTACTCCAGCGTGCTGAAGAATGTCTATGCCATCGCTGCCGGCATCTGCTCAGGTCTGAAATTTGGCGACAACTTCCAGGCCGTGCTGATGGCCAACGCTGTGCAGGAAATGAACCGCTTTCTGCAGAGCGTCCACCCCATAGAGCGCAATGTCTACGATTCGGTCTATCTGGGCGACCTGCTGGTGACGGGCTACTCCAATTTCTCGCGCAATCGCGTCTTCGGCACCATGATTGGCAAGGGCTATTCGGTGAAGAGTGCACAGATGGAGATGGAGATGATAGCCGAGGGCTACTTCGGCACGAAGTGCATGAAGGAAATCAATCGACACTGGCACGTCAACATGCCCATCCTCGATGCGGTCTACAACATCCTGTACGAGCGCATCGCCCCACAGATAGAAATTAAACTACTGACGGACTCATTCCGATAGAAATCAACACAATGAGATACGGTATTATTGGTACTGGTGCCATCGGCGGCTACTACGGCGCGCGGCTGGCACAGAGCGGACGGGAGGTGTACTTCCTGCTGCATCGCGACTACGACTTCGTGCTTGAGAACGGCCTGCAGGTAGACTCCTGCGACGGCTCGTTCCATCTGGATCATCCCTATATATATAATAAGGTGGAGGACATGCCCCAGTGCGACGTAGTGCTGGTTTGTCTGAAGTCCACCAACAACTACCTGCTGCAGTCACTGCTGCCGCCGCTGCTCCACGAGCAGACACTGGTGGTGCTGATACAGAACGGACTGGGACTGGAGGAAGACGTGCAGCAGATGTTTCCCTCGCTGCAACTGGCTGCCGGCCTGGCATTTATCTGCTCAGCCAAAAGCGAGCCAGGCCGTGTGAACCACCAGTGCTACGGCCAGATCAACCTGGGCAACTACTCCTGCAAGGACGAGGCACTGTTTCAGCAGGTGCTGGCCGACTTCAATGCTGCTGGCGTGAAGGCCGGACAGGTGGAGTATCTGGAAGCCCGCTGGAAGAAAGCCGTGTGGAATATGCCGTTCAACGGCATGACGGTGGCCCTGAACACACAGACCGACTTGCTGCTGAAGCATCCTGCCACGCGCCGCTTGATTCGCGAGCAGATGATGGAGGTCATCAATGCAGCCCGCCACTTAGGGGTAAAGAACATCGACGAAACCTTCGCTGACAAGATGATTCAGATGACCGACGAGATGACACCCTACTCGCCTTCGATGAAATTAGACTTCGACTTCCACCGCCCCATGGAACTCGACTATCTCTACACTCGTCCCCTCACGATGGCCCGCGAAGGCGGCTGCCCCATGCCCAAACTGGAGATGCTGGAGGCAGAACTGCGATTCCTGAGCGGTGACTCCACCCGATGAGACCACTCAGAACAGGCACAGGAAAAAACTAAATGTAATATTCTGCAGTATCGATAAGGCCGGCTCGCAAGGCATAGCGGGTGGCTTCATGCACATTGTTCACCCCCAACTTGCGGAAGATGTTCTTGCGATGAGTGTTCACCGTGTGGAAACTGGAATAGCGGCGCTCGGCTATCTCCTTGGTGGTCTGGCCCATGGCGATGTCCTTCAGGATTTCCGTCTCCGTCTTCGTCAGGTGATGATCTTCTTCCTGAGGGGTAGCGGGAGCGAGCAGTATCTCCGTCATGCGCTGGCAGATGTAGCGTTTCCGCTGGCTAACGAAGAGCAGGCACTCCCGTATCTCCCGCAACGGCGAGTCCTTGAGCAGGATGCTGAACTGATGGCCGATGGCCACGAGACGACGCACGAAATCGGAAGTCAGGTCGAAACTGAAGATGATCCAACGGGTCTGGGGGAAGCGTTCGCAGAGAATCTGCATCTCGTCCACATCGTTGATGTCGAACAGCGTGTAGTCGAGCACCACCGCACTATCCGGGTTCTTATCCAGTTGCAGCAGCATTTCAGTTTTATCCTCTGCCTGCCGGAACTGCATACCGTCCATATTGGAGAGCACATACATCATCCCTGCTCTCGTGATGTCCTGAGGGTCTGCCAGAATAATATTCATATATCAATTCGGTTAAGTCTGTAATTATCTGATAGGATAAGGGCCTTAGTCTGCATGGTTCATCTGCTTACAGAACTTCTCGTGACGGTACTTCATATACTCATAGAGGGCCGCCAGCACCGTGATCTCAAACAGAGGATATATCCACGGCAGATTAATCAGGCAGGCAATGTAGAGCACGGTGGCACGAGTGTTGTGAGTCAGCACGTTGGTCATCCACATCAGCGGCAAACTCCCGCGGCGGAAGTCATCGCGCAACGACTGAGGCATGTCGGCAGCACTGGGATACTGCGCCTTCACCTTGTGGAAGAAGACCTGGAAGGCAGGCGTGTTGCGTTCCTGCTTCTGGCACCAGCCCATATAGAAATAGTGGAACACGCGCGACCAGAAGGCTCCCTTCTTGGGCAGGCTTTCGTAGACGGCCTTCTCGGCAGCATAACTGTTCAGTTCACTGCCAGCCTCGCCCTTGATGAAGTAGAGGTGAATCTGGCGATAGTAGTCGGCCAACTGGCACTGTTTGGCGTGCCAGTAGAGGCCGGCAAAGCCGCAGAGCAGGAAGCCGCCGATGCCCCACTGCACATCGGTGAAGGGAATGGTCTCGGGCCACAGGCGTAGCGAGATGGCCAGATAGCAGAAGAAATACCACACGTCGCTGGCAAAGCCGTCGAGCATACGCCCGATGAGCGTCTTGTGATTGGTCAGACGAGCCATCTGCCCGTCGGTAGAGTCGCAGAAGTTGGCCAGCATCATCAGCACCACGCCCCCCACGTTCCACCACAGGTCGGTGTGATAGAAGCAATAGCCGGCACCAGCCCCCAGGAACATCGACAGGATAGTGACAAAGTTGGGCGTCACTCCGATCTTGATCCACATCAGGGCAAACACCAGTCCGATGGGACGGGTGAAATAGATATCGAGCCACTCCTCAGTATCGTTCGACTTGAACGACTCTCTCAATAGTTGTTTGAAACTCTTTTCCATGAAGTCTTTCTGAATTTGGCCGCAAAGGTAATCATTTTAAGCAAAAAACGAAAAGAAAAATAAAGTTTTTCGAGATTTATTCGTATATTTGCATCTTGAAAGGCAAATTTCCTGATTGCGAAAAAGAACTGCAATGAGACCGACAGACAAAAACATTATTATGATTACTGCTGGAGGTGTAGGCGAGCGCTTTGGCAGCAGCGTACCTAAACAGTATGTGGAGATGGGTGGCCGCAAGGTCATCTCGTATGTCATTGACGCCTGCAAACAAAGCCTGCAGTCTGATGCCATCCTGGTGGTGGCCCATCCTAACTACCACGAAGAACTGTCCGAGGAATATGGTGTAGATGTGTGTGCCAGTGGCCCAGAACTGAATGTCACCAAACGCAACGGCCTGAACTATATCCGTGACCACAGCAGTTGCGAGAAGGTGATGGTGGTCGATGCCGTGAGACCCGCCGTGGAGGCCTGTGTGCTGGACAAGTTCTTCACGCTGCTCGACCAGTATGATGCCGTAGCACCTGCCCGGAAGATTACGGACAGCCTGGGACGCTACGGGCAGTGGATGGTCAACCGCGAAGAATACTACACGTTGTCCACTCCCGAAGGCTTCCGGTTTGACTTGATAGACCGCCATTTCAGGGCAGACTCGCCCCTCACGGAGTCTATACAGCAATTGCCCGAAACTTCACGGGTCTTCCTGGACTTCGATGTGCCCTACTATGACAAGTTGACCTACCCAGAAGACTTGGAGAGGATACTGGCCATCATCAGCAGAAGAAAGGAAACTGTAGGCTGACTACTGAATGGGGATTTCCACCCAGAATGTGGAACCCTCACCCAGCACTGACTGCACGCCTACCTTACCGCCAAGGCTGTAGGCCAGCGTCTGACAGATGCTCAGGCCCAGGCCGGCACCAGGCACAAACTCGTCGACCTTAAAGAAGCGCTCAAACACACGCTGCTGCAAATTCTCCGGGATGCCTTTGCCCGTATCCTTGATCCAGATGCGGATGCGCCCCTCGTTGGGCTGGTCGTAACCAACCACGATGCTACCTGCATCAGTAAACTTGGCCGCATTAGACAGATAGTGCTGGAGTATCTCCACCAGACACTTGTGGTCGGTCATGATGTACTGCGACTCATTGGCAAAGGAGGTGCTGACCGTCACATCAGGCTTGACATCCTTGGTGACCGCATCGGCCTGCACGGTCAGTTCATTATTCAAGTCGAACGACATCATCACCAGTTCCAGTTTGCCGGTCTCCACCTTCGAGATGTTCACCACGTCATCGACGATGTGCAGCAGTTTCTGCGTGTTTTCGTGGATGAGATTCAGCAGCATCTTCCGCTCATCGTTATCCTCCACATCAGGCAGCACGCTGGTGAAGCCGATGATGGCATTCAGAGGAGTGCGTATCTCGTGGCTCATGTTGGCCAGGAAGGCCGACTTCAGGCGGTCGCTCTCTTCAGCACGGTTACGGGCTTCCACCAGAGCCTCCTCCATCTCCTTGCGCTTGTCGATGCGCATCGATGCGCCCACCAACTTCAGGGGGCGTCCTTCGGCATCGCGCTCGGCAACCGTGGCAAAGCCTTCCGTCCAGTACTTGTCGCCGCTGTACCATGATGAATTCCGATAGGTTTCATGGAAAGAGTCTGTTTTTCCCTCCATGATGTCGTTCAGGGCCTTGCTCAAGTTCTGGCGGTCTTCCTCGTCAAAGTAGGCCAGCATATCCTTCAGTGAGGTCTCCGAGGCCGGTGTGAAGCCATCCACTTTCTCACGGAAGTCCTTCTCGTAGGTGACCGATTCGCTTTGGGTGTCCACATGCCAGACGGCCAGATGCATCGCCTTCAGGATAAAGTCGTATTCCACGTTGTGCTTCTTGACTTTCTCCAGTTGCGACAACTCAAAATTCAGCACCTTGCTCTGCTTCACCTGCCAATAGAGCATGACGGCCAGCGCAAGCAGTCCGCCAATGAGAAACGCCCAGATCAGGATGTCCAGGATTTGCTCTCGTCCTATGGAATAATATAGTTGTTGAAGCATTCACCTGCAAAAGTACGAATATTTTTTGAAACACGAAAGTTTTTCGCAATTTATTTTGTACTTTGCCAAACTTAGAGTAATTTTGCACCTTGAAACAATAAGCATCAATGGAGCAAGAATTCAACCTCATCGCCAAGACGTTCATGGGACTGGAACCTGTGCTGGCGAAAGAACTGACCCAACTGGGGGCCAACAACGTACAAATAGGTAGACGCATGGTGTCGTTTACGGGTAACAAGGAGATGATGTATCGCGCGAACTTCTCGCTGCACACAGCCATCAAGATTCTGAAACCCATCAGTTACTTCAAGGCAAGAAGTGCCGATGACGTCTACGAGAAAATCAAAGAGATGGATTGGAGCACGTATCTCGACAACGACCGCACTTTCACGGTCGATGCCGTCGTGTTCTCTGAGGATTTCCGCCACTCTAAGTTCGTGGCCTACAAGGTGAAGGATGCCATCGTCGACCAGTTCCGCGAGCGGACTGGCAAGCGTCCTAATATATCGGTGGCCAACCCCGACCTCCGCCTGCATATCCACATCGCCGAAGACGACTGCACGCTCTGTCTCGATTCCAGCGGTGAGTCGCTGCATCGTCGCGGCTACCGCCAGGAATCGGTAGAGGCACCGCTCAACGAGGTGCTGGCTGCCGGCATGATCATGATGACCGGCTGGCAGGGCGAGACCGACTTCATCGACCCCATGTGCGGCTCGGGCACACTGCTCATCGAGGCAGCCCTTATCGCCCGCAACATGGCGCCTGGCCTGTTCCGCAAGGAGTATGCCTTCGAGAAGTGGCCCGACTTCGATGCCGACCTCTTCGACGAGATTTACAATGACGACTCTCAGGAGCGCGAGTTCAATCACCACATCTATGGTTACGACATCGACATGAAGGCTGTCAACACAGCCCGTCTGAACGCCAAGGCCGCAGGTCTGACTGCTGACATCACCATCGAGCAGCAGGACTTCAAGGACTTCCAGCAGCCCAAGGACAAGGCCATCCTGGTGAGCAACCCGCCCTATGGCGAGCGCATCTCGACGCCCGACCTGCTGGGCACCTATCGCATGATTGGCGAGCGTCTGAAGCACCAGTTCGTGGGTGGCGAGGCCTGGATCCTCTCCTATCGCGAGGAGTGCTTCGAGCAGATCGGCCTGAAGCCCAGCATCAAGATTCCCCTGTTCAACGGTTCGCTGGAGTGCGAGTTCCGCAAATACCAGATGTTCGACGGCAAGATGAAGTCATTCCGCAGCGAAGGCGGCATCGTGAAGACCGACGAGGAGAAGCGCCTGATGGCCGAGAAGCACCGCTTCAAGAAGAACCGCGAGTTCAAACAGCGCCTGGACGAGCAGGAGGAGAACGAAGACGGCGACATCCGCTCGTTCACCTTCCACCGCCACGACCTGGAGCATAAGGAGCCCAGAAGACAGAGGGAGCCAAGAGAACCGAGAGAGCCGAGGGAATACAGGGACAGCAAAGGCCCCAGGAAATCGAGAGACGAGAGAAGTCCCCGAGATTTCAAGAAGCCCCGCTCGCAGCGAGACTTCAGCGAGAACCGTGGCGGCCACGAGCATTTCGACCGCAGCGGCAAAGGCCGTAAACCCACCAAACGATTCAACCCCAAACATGAAGACTAAACAACTCATCATCGCAGCCCTGCTCGCACTCGTATCACTGCCCATGTCAGCGCAACAGAAACTCTTCACACTGGAAGACCTCAACTTCGGCGGCAGGAACTACCACAACCTGCGACCGCAGAACCTGTTCCTCACCTGGTGGGGCGACCAACTGATGTATCAGGATGCCGAGGAGTGGGGAACGATAGACAACAAGGGAAACCGGAAAACCCTCTGCACACTCGACGAACTGAACTTCCTGCTGACAGCATCGCACGATGTCAAGCACCGGGTGTACCGTTCGGCGTTCAACGTCAGTTTCCCCTACCCCGACCAGCCCGTGGCCTTGTTGAGGAACGCCAAGAGCCAGATACTCTTCAACTGGAAGACAAAGGAGAGTTGGGTGCAGACGCTCGAAGGGTCCACCGTGAGGAAATGGAGCAAGACCTCAAAGGCCTTGGCCTACAAGAAGGCCGACCAGCAACTCTATGTACGCGATGCCGACAACAAAGAGTGGCAACTGACCACCGACGGCTCTCGCGAGATTGTCTACGGTGAGGCCGTCCATCGCAACGAGTTCGGCATCGACGAGGGTCTCTTCTGGAGTCCCGACGGACAGCGACTGGCTTTCTACCGCATGGACCAGTCGATGGTGACCGACTATCCGCAGGTGAATATCGACCCACGCGTGGCCGAACTGGAGCCCGAAAAATATCCCATGGCCGGCATGACCAGCCATGTGGTGACCGTGGGTGTCTACGATCTGAAGACCAAGCACACCCTGTATCTGCAGACCGCCGCCCCGGTAGACCGCTACTTTACCAACATCGCATGGAGCCCTGACTCGAAGACCATCTATATGTTTGAGTTGAACCGCGACCAGAACGACTGCCGCCTCATCAGTTACAACGCTGAGAACGGCCAGCGCATCGCCGAACTCTATCGCGAGACCAGCGATAAATACGTGGAACCGCTCCACCCCATACGCTTCCTGCCGTGGGACGACACCAAGTTCATCATGCAGAGCCAGAAGGACGGCTACAACCACCTATACCTATTTAATATAAGGGGCGAGCAGGTGAAGCAACTCACCAGCGGCCCGTGGGTGGTGATGGATGTGCTGGGCTTCAACGAGAAGCAGCGCAGCATCATCATTGCCTCCAACGAGCGTCATCCCCTGCAGCGCAACCTCTTTGCCGTCGACGTGAAGAGCGGCCGGCGCACCCTGCTGGACAACGGCGAGGGCGTGCATCGCGGCGTGCTCTCGGCCACTGGTGCCAGCCTTTACGACAGATGGCAGACACCCACCGTGCCAAACAACATTGACGTGGTCAACGCTGCAAATGGCAAGAGTGCAAGGCTGCTGACGGCCTCCAACCCCTGGCAGGACTTCGTGACGCCTATCTACGAGAACGGCAGCATCAAGGCAGCCGACGGCACCACCGACCTCTACTGGCGCATGGTGAAGCCCGCCGACTTTGACCCGCAAAAGAAGTACCCCACCGTGGTCTATGTCTACGGCGGCCCTCACGCCCACAACGTGGATGCCTCGTGGCATTGGGCCAGCCGCTCGTGGGAGACCTACATGGCGCAGAAGGGCTACATCGTCTTCATCCTCGACAACCGAGGTTCTGAGAACCGAGGCCGCGACTTCGAGCAGGCCACCTTCCGCCAACTGGGTCAGGTGGAGATGCAAGACCAGATGAAGGGCGTGGACTACCTCAAGAGCCTGCCCTACGTCGATGCCGACCGTCTGGGCGTACACGGCTGGTCGTTCGGCGGATTCATGACCATCTCGCTGATGACCAACTATCCCAACGTCTTCAAAGTGGGCGTGGCCGGTGGCCCCGTCATCGACTGGAAGTGGTACGAGGTGATGTACGGCGAACGCTACATGGACACGCCGGAGACCAATCCTGAGGGCTATGCCAAGACAAGCCTCATCGCCAAAGCCAAGAACCTGAAGGGCCGACTGCAGATCATCATCGGCTACAACGACCCCACCGTGGTGCCCCAGCACGCCCTGTCTTTCCTCAAGGCTTGCGCCGAGGCTGGCACCCAACCCGACTTCTTTGTCTATCCTGGCGAGGGGCACAACATGAGGGGCCACAACAGTGTGCACCTGCACGAACGCATCACCCGCTACTTCGAGGACTACCTTTAACAAACAAAAGTACGAATTTATTTGGTTAATCTAAAATAAATTCGTACTTTTGCATCCAAATATAATCAACCGCTAACCAATGACCGTCAACCGTTATATCATTTCCCTTGTTGTGATGATGGGATGTACCATCACCTCGTTTGCTGGTATAGACATCAAGCAAGACGCCAAATACATAGAACTGCACGACTCCATGCGCCATGCCTTCAACAGCGCAGACAGCGCCCGGTTCTTCACGGCCGTCAAGAATCTGGAGGACTATGTGCTCACCCAGGGCGACCTGCACGTGTATTACACCCAGCGCTGCAACGAGATTGTCTTCCTGATGAACACGGAGAAAATCTTCGAAGCCTACAAGGCTGCACAGCAACTGTCGAAGGAACTGCGCGAGCGCAAACTGGACACCGAGATGTATATGGCCATCAACATGATGGGCCACATACAGCGCTACTGCGGCAACAAGGAGTCGGCCAAGAAGAGTTTCCGTGAAGTCATCCGCCAGATGGAGCAATACGGCTACTACGAGAGCATGCCCCCTATCTACATGAACATTGTCAACGTAGAGATGGACGACGACCCTGAAGAGGCCATCGCCATGCTGAACAAGGCGGCCGAAATAGCCCGTCAGTACGCCCCCGACCGCGTGTTCGACATTGAGTGCCGCCGTGCCTTGAGTTATTACAACCAGGGGGATATGGAGAATTTCGAGAAAGCCTATCAATACTACAAGGAAGGCGAGGCCAAGGGACAATCGTCCGTCAGCGGCCGCAGTCTTGAGATCTACCACCTCGCTTACCTGGGCAAGGTCGATGAAGCCGTGGAACTGGCCAAAGAGAATTTTGGTGAAGAGAGTGGCGAGATCATTGCCAACCTCTACAAGAATGCAGGCCGATGGAAAGAGGCCTACGAGGCGCAATACCAGAACATGATAGCCAACGACTCCATCAACACGCTCATCCTGAGCAACAGCATGCAGGGCATCGAGAACGAACTGGCCCTCTACGACATGGAACGGTCGGCTGCCAAGACGCGCACCATCACGATGGCCGCCATCATCCTGCTGCTCGTCCTGCTGATTCTTGCGCTGGCCTACATCATGTTCAGCCATCGCCGACACATGAAGCAACTGGACAAAGCCTACAAACATGCCCTGCGGTCAGACAGCATGAAGACCATCTTCATCCAGAACATGAGCCACGAGGTGCGCACCCCGCTGAACATCATCAACGGCTTCGCACAGGTGATGAGCGACCCTGAGATTGAACAGACTCCCCAGGAACGGCAGGATATAGCCAAGATGGTGCTGAAGAGCACGCGCACCATCACCCGCCAGATTGACGAGATACTTGAACTGTCGATCAACGAGACCGCCGGATGGCTGGAGAAGGAGGACGGCGTCGACGTCACTGCCCTGCTCCAGAAACTGGTGAAGGAGAATCAGGAGAACCTCAAGGACGGTGTCAAGATGGTGTTCGACAATCGTCTGCCTGATGGTTTCACCATGTCCACCAACAAGAGTCACCTGAGTCGCATGGTCGACATTCTGCTCGACAATGCCTGCAAGTATACCGCCGAAGGCAGCATCACCCTTCGGGCCGCCGTATCTGGCAATCCCCAGCACTTGGTCATCACCGTCGAAGATACCGGTTGCGGCATTGCCCCCGAAGAGGCTTCCCACATCTTCGAGCGTTTCGTCAAACTCGACACGTTCAAGGAGGGCCTCGGCCTGGGCCTTGCGCTCTGCCGCCAGTTGGCCATCCGGATGGAGGGCACCGTAGCCCTCGACAGCAGTTACGAAGGCCCAGGTGCCCGATTCGTCATCGACATTCCTGTTTAGGATCGACAGTCTACGCCCGGACCTATCAGGTTCAGGCAGCCAAACAATTCTGGCTTTTTCTTCAATTTCCTTTGCGGTCACGAAAAATATCACTACCTTTGCAGCAGAATTCGAAAAATCAGCAAGACGATTATGAAGATACTACTCTTAGGAAGCGGCGGCCGCGAGCACGCCCTGGCTTGGAAGATTGCTCAGAGCAGCAAGTGTGAGAAACTGTTCATCGCTCCCGGCAATGCCGGCACCGGCAATGTGGGAGAAAACGTATCCATGAAGGCTGACGACTTCGAGGCCGTCAAGCAGTTCGTTGTCGGGAAAGGCATCGACATGGTGGTTGTAGGTCCCGAAGACCCGCTGGTGAAGGGCATCTACGACGATCTGAAGCAGGACGAGCGCACCAAGTCCGTACCCGTCATAGGCCCCTCGAAGGCCGGCGCTGTGCTGGAAGGCTCAAAGGACTTTGCCAAGGGTTTCATGCAGCGCCACCACATCCCCACGGCCCGCTACGAGACCTTCGACGGCGAGCATCTGGAGCAGGGTCTGAAGTTCCTGGAGACACTGGAGCCGCCTTACGTGCTCAAGGCCGACGGCCTGTGTGCCGGTAAGGGCGTGCTGATCCTGCCCACCCTCGACGAGGCCAAGAAGGAACTAAAGGAGATGTTGGGCGGTATGTTCGGCAATGCCTCGAGCCGCGTGGTCATCGAGGAGTTCCTCAGCGGCATCGAGTGCTCCGTCTTCGTGCTCACCGATGGCGACCACTACAAGATTCTGCCCGAGGCCAAGGACTACAAGCGCATCGGCGAGGGCGACAAGGGTCTGAACACAGGCGGCATGGGCAGCGTATCGCCCGTACCGTTTGCCACCGCAGAGTGGATGCAGAAGGTGGAGGACCGCATCATCCGCCCCACGGTGGAAGGACTGAAGGCCGAGGGCATCGACTACAAGGGATTTATCTTCTTCGGGCTCATCAACGTGAAGGGCGAGCCGATGGTCATCGAGTACAACTGCCGCATGGGCGACCCTGAGACCGAGAGCGTCATGCTGCGCGTGAAGAGCGACATCGTCGACCTTTTCGAGGGCGTGGCCGAGGGCAACCTGGACCAGTGCACCATCGCGTTCGACGAGCGGGCTGCCGTCTGCGTGATGCTCGTTAGCGGCGGCTATCCAGAGGCCTACCAGAAGGGCTACCCCATCACCGGCATCGACCAGGTGGAGGGAGCCGTCGTCTTCCACGCCGGCACGGCACTGAAGGACGGACAGGTGGTCACCAACGGCGGCCGCGTCATCGCCGTCTCGGCTTATGGCAAGGACAAGGCCGAAGCCCTGCAGAAGTCGTTCACCGAAGCACAGAAGATTCAGTTCACCGACAAGTATTTCCGTCGCGACATTGGTGCCGACCTATAAATGAAGAGACTGCAGAACAGGATAGCCGAAAGCGGCCTCGCCCTGCCGGTGATGGCCGTCTACGGCCTCATCGTCTGGCTGTACAGCGGACTGGTGGCCTCGGGCTGGTGGCCGCAGTTGGCATGCTATACTGCCGCCGTCTATCTGCTGGCCGAACTGAGCAACGCCAATGCCCTGCTGCGCATTCGCAGCCGCATCATCTCGTGCGCGTTCATCGCCCTGTCGTGCATGGCCAGCATGCTGTTCGGCTCGCTGTCGGGCAGCCTGTGGCTCCTTTTCCACGTGTCAGCCCTGCTCCTCCTTTTCAGCACCTACCAGAACGGGCAGGCTGTGGGCCGCGTGTTCTACGCCTTCGTCTTCCTGGGCGGAGCCAGCATGATGCACGTCCAGACGCTCTGGCTGGTGCCCGCCATCTGGGTGCTCATGGCCACCCAGTTGCTGGCGTTCAACTGGCGGATATGGCTGTCATCCCTCATCGGCCTGCTGACGCCCTACTGGTTCCTTTCGCTATGGTTCATCTACACGCAGGACTTCACACCACTGGCAGACCACATTTCCGGCCTGTGGGCAATTGGCGTGCCTTTCGACTATAGCGACGTGACTGTCGGCCAAGCCGCCATATATGCCCTGACCCTGGGCCTGATGCTGACGGGCATCGTCCACTTCTGGCATCGCAGTTACGAGGACAAGATCCGCATCCGCCTGCTCTATGGCTTCTTCACCTATCTCGGCCTACTGGCCCTGCTGGTAGTCGCCATCCTTCCGCAGTATTTCGATCCGTTCATCTGGCTGGCATTCATCTGCGCAAGTCCCCTGGCAGGCCATTTCGTGGCACTCACCAGCACCCGCATCACCAACATAGCCTCCATCGTCATTGCCGTGCTGGTGCTGCTCATCACCATCCTGAACCTATGGATGCCTTCATTGCATTTTTAGAGTCATGGGGCTACTGGGGTATGTTCGTTGCCGCCTTCCTGGCAGGCAGCGTGTTCCCCTTCTCCAGCGAGGCCGTCATGCTCAGCCTGCTCACCCGGCTCGACGCCTGGCCGCTGGTGGTCTATGGCACCGTGGGCAACGTGTTGGGGTCGGTCTTCAACTACTACATCGGCCGTCTGGGCAAGTTGGAGTGGATAGAGAAGTACCTGCACATCAAGAAGGAGAAGATGGACCGGGCCGAACGCTTCATGGCCGGCCGTGGTGCCTGGATGGGCTTCTTCGCCTTCCTGCCCGTCCTGGGCAGTGCCATCACCGTCACGCTGGGGTTCATGCGTGCCAATCCCCTCATCTCCATCCTGAGCATCGCCGTGGGCAAGTTTCTCCGCTACTGGCTCTTGGTCTATGGCGTCGAGTGGCTTTTTTAACCCGTCGCCTCCATTGATATATCCACAATAAGGGATAGAATCAGATTGTTATTGTGATTCAAAATTTCATTCTCTGAAAAAATTTTTCATTTTTACCTACATAACTACATTTTCGACATTAACACATTGATTTATAACAAGATACACTATGTAGTTAGGCTATGTAGTTCGACTTTGACCTACATCATTCGCACAAAAATAGTGGCTTTTTAGGGTAAATAAGCCGATAATTCATTGAAAACCAATGTGTTCCAAAATGTTTCTTTCGTAGAAACAAAGTGTTTCATCAGGAGAAACAAAGTGTTTCGCCTAGAGAAACAAAGTGTTTCACTTATCAGAACAATGCTGAAACAATATCAGAAGCCAAGGTTGAAATGGGCAAGAAAAGTGTCTATTATCGTGAACTATGTAGGTTGAATGTAGTTATAATGTAGTTTTATGTATATGACCTACATACTGCAATTCGCTGATTATAAGGAATATAACACAAGAAATGTAGTTATGTAGGTAAAAACATGAAAATTTTTTCCCAAAAAAGATTTTCCAAAAAGTCTCACATAAACGTCTCGGAAACAGGCTTTTCATCCCAATGATCCTGATGATTTTATCAGACCACCTACGTTACATTTAATACGGAAAAAATCGGGAACCCGCTTGCCGAGGATGTCGGCGCAGATTTCCGCTCTTTGTTTTTGCACTTTTTCTGCAAAAGAGAAA
>JAFUST010000044.1 GCA_017467535.1 Prevotella sp.
ACCAAGCGCGAAGTCAAGGCCTCAGACAATGAAATCCTCACATCGAGACTTGTGGACCGTGTTCTCCGACCACTGTTCCCCAGCAATTATCACGCAGAAGTTTTTGTGAATGTCATGCTGCTCTCTGCCGATGGTGTAGACCAGCCTGATGCGCTGGCAGGCTTTGCCGCCTCTGCAGCACTGGCATGTTCAGATATTCCCTTCGAGTGCCCCATCAGCGAGGTGCGCGTGGCTCGTGTTAATGGCGAATATGTAATCGACCCCACCTTCGAGCAGATGAAGCAGGCCGACATGGACATCATGGTGGGTGCCTCGGCTGAGAACATCATGATGGTGGAGGGCGAGATGAAGGAGGTGAGCGAGCAGGATCTGCTCGGTGCCCTGAAAGCCGCCATGGTGGCCATCAAGCCCATGTGCGAACTGCAGGCCGAACTCTCCAAGGAACTCGGTAAGGACGTGAAGCGCGAGTACAACCATGAGGTAAACGACGAGGCTCTGCGCGAGCGTATGAACAAGGAACTCTATCAGCCCGCCTACGACATCACCAAGCAGGCCCTGCCTAAGCAGGATCGTGCCGATGCCTTCGAGAAACTGCTCGAGGACTTCAAGGAGAAGTTCCTGGCTGAGGTGCCCGAGGATTCTGAGATTTCAAAGGAGGAATACGAGGCTATGATGGACCGCTACTACCACGACGTGGAACGCGACGCCATGCGCCGCTGCATCCTTGACGAGGGCATCCGCCTCGACGGTCGTAAGACTACTGACATCCGCCCCATCTGGTGCGAGGTGTCGCCCCTGCCCATGCCTCACGGAAGCGCCATTTTCACCCGTGGTGAAACGCAGAGCCTCTCCACCTGTACACTTGGCACCAAACTGGATGAGAAGATGGTGGACGACGTACTCGACAAGAGTTATATGCGTTTCCTGCTGCACTACAACTTCCCCCCGTTCTGCACGGGTGAGGCCAAGGCCCAGCGCGGCGTAGGCCGCCGTGAGATCGGTCACGGCCACCTGGCTTGGCGCGGTCTGAAGGGCCAGATTCCCGAGGACTTCCCCTACACGGTGCGTCTGGTCAGCCAGATTCTGGAGTCCAACGGCTCGTCGTCGATGGCTACTGTCTGCGCCGGCACGCTGGCCCTGATGGACGCTGGTGTTCCCATGAAGAAGCCCGTCAGCGGTATTGCTATGGGTCTGATCAAGAATCCTGGAGAAGACAAATATGCCGTGCTCAGCGATATCCTCGGCGATGAGGACCACTTGGGAGATATGGACTTCAAGACCACAGGTACAAAGGACGGCCTGACCGCCACACAGATGGATATCAAATGCGACGGCCTGTCGTTCGACATTCTGGAGAAGGCCCTGATGCAGGCAAAGGCCGGTCGTGAGCATATCCTCAACTGCCTGACCGACACCATTGCCGAGCCTCGTGCCGAGTTCAAGCCTCAGGTGCCCCGTATCGTTCAGATCGAGATTCCCAAGGAGTTCATCGGTGCTGTCATCGGCCCTGGTGGAGAGATTATCCAGCAAATGCAGGAAGATACCAATACCACCATCACCATCGACGAGACCGACGGCGTGGGCAAGGTACAGGTGGCCGGTCCCGACAAGGAGAGCATCGACGCTGCCCTGGCCAAAATCAAGGCTATCGTGGCCATTCCCGAAGTGGGCGAGATCTACGACGGCGTGGTTCGCTCGATCATGCCTTACGGCTGCTTCGTTGAGATCATGCCCGGCAAGGACGGTCTGCTGCACATCAGCGAGATTGACTGGAAGCGTCTGGAGACCGTCGAGGAGGCTGGTATCAAGGAGGGTGATCACATTCAGGTGAAACTGCTCGAGATTGATCCCAAGACTGGCAAGTACAAACTCTCACACCGTGTGCTCATCGAGAAGCCCGAAGGCTATCAGGAGCGTCCGGCCCGCCGTGAGCGTGGCGACCGTCCCGAGCGTGGCGAGCGTCGTCCTCGTCCGGAGCGCGGCGAGCGTCGTCCCCGCCCCGAGCGTGGCGAGCGTCGCCCCCGTCCTGAGCAGGAGGGTGAGCCTTATCGCGATCCCGCAGAGAATCGTGAGCCGAAAGACTTCAGTGACACATTGGATCACATGGACTTCTAAGGGAAGCCAACCCGATAAGATGAAGACTCCGCACCCTGTTGATTGGGGTAGCGGAGTCTCTTTTTAAGAATATTGTTGACCTACGATAATAATTTGAGGGGTGCGGAAAAAATAATTGGTTATTGGGTGTGGCGGTTTCATAATTGTTTTGTAACTTTGCAGCCTGATTGTGTTATAGCGTTATAATATAAAGAGTATTTTAGGTATGTCAGAAGTGAAGAAAATCAAGACAGCCCTCATCTCAGTGTTCCATAAGGACGGCCTAGACGAGTTGCTGAAGAAACTGAATGAAGAAGGCGTGAAGTTCCTGTCGACGGGAGGTACGCAGAAGTTTATTGAAGAGCAGGGATATCCCTGCCAGAAGGTGGAAGACGTGACCACCTATCCTTCTATTTTGGGGGGCCGCGTGAAGACGTTGCACCCCAAAGTGTTCGGAGGCATCCTTGGCCGCCGCGACAACGAAGGCGACCGTGACCAGATGACCCAGTATGAGATTCCTGAGATTGACCTGGTCATTGTAGACCTCTATCCTTTTGAGCAGACAGTGGCCAGTGGTGCCTCTGAGGCTGACATCATCGAGAAAATCGACATCGGTGGTATCTCTCTGATTCGCGCTGGAGCCAAGAACTTCAAAGATGTGGTCATCGTGCCCTCGAAGGCTGAATACAGCGTGCTGCTCGATATTCTGAACAAGAAGGGCGCGCAGACCGACATTGAGGATCGTCGGATGTTTGCTGAGCGTGCCTTCGGTGTGAGTTCTCACTACGACACGGCCATCCACAGTTGGTTTGCCAAGGATTAATTTGTGAAACATAATTAGAAGGACTCATATGGGATTTTTTAGTTTTAGACAAGAACTGGCCATGGACCTTGGCACGGCCAACACGATTATCATCAGCGATGACAAGATCGTGGTTGACGAGCCTTCGGTGGTTGCACTCGACCGCCGCACGGACAAGATGATTGCCGTGGGACAGCAGGCCAAGATGATGTATGAAAAGACACACGATAACATACGTACCATCCGTCCGCTGCGCGATGGCGTGATTGCCGACTTCTCTGCCTGTGAGCAGATGATGCGCGGACTGATTAAGATGGTGCACACAGGGCGACACTTTTTCTCACCCTCACTGCGCATGGTCATCGGCGTGCCCAGCGGCTCGACCGAAGTTGAACTGCGTGCTGTGCGCGATTCTGCCGAACATGCCGACGGACGTGATGTCTACCTGATCTTCGAGCCGATGGCTGCTGCCATCGGTATCGGCATCGACGTAGAGGCTCCCGAGGGCAACATGATTGTCGACATCGGTGGCGGTACCACCGAGATTGCGGTTATCTCGCTGGGCGGCATCGTGTCGAACAGTAGCATCAAGGTGGCTGGTGATGACCTGACGGCCGACATTCAGGAGTATATGTCACGCCAGCACAACGTGAAGGTATCGGAGCGTATGGCTGAGCGTGTGAAGATCAATGTGGGCTCGGCACTGACCGACCTGGGCGATGACGGTCCTGAGGACTATGTGGTGCATGGCCCGAACCGCATTACAGCCCTGCCCATGGAGGTGCCTGTGTGCTATCAGGAGATTGCCCACTGCTTGGACAAGACGGTGGCTCGTATCGAGTCGGCCGTGTTGTCGGCACTGGAGAACACTCCACCCGAGTTGTATGCCGATATCGTGAAGAATGGTATCTACCTGACAGGTGGCGGTGCTCTGCTGCGCGGTCTGGACAAGCGTCTGACTGACAAGATCAACATCCCCTTCATCGTGGCCGAGGACCCCTTGCACTGTGTGGCCAAGGGTGCCGGCATCGCCCTGAAGAACGTGGACCGTTTCTCGTTCCTCATGAGATAGCATGCACAACCTGCTGGCTTTTCTCACCAAGTACTACCACTGGCTGCTCTTCCTCTCGCTGGAAGTGGTCAGTGGTGTGTTGCTGTTCAGTTACAATAGTTATCAGGGCAGCACGTGGATATCCTCTTCCAATGCGGTGGTGGGAAAGGTCTATGAATGGGAGTCAGGGCTTGAACAGTACTTTTCACTCACGGCACGCAATGAGCAACTCTCGGAACGCAATACGTTCTTGGAACTGGAGGTGGGACGGTTGCGCCAGCAGATGGTTGACCAAGGTGCCGACTCGACAGAGTTGGAGCGTCAGGAGATGGCCTACATCAACCAGTTTGAGTGGATGCCGGCTAAGGTCGTGTCGAATCAGGTGAACAGCCTTGACAACCTGATGACCATCGACAAAGGCAAGGCCGACGGCGTAGAAGCCGACATGGGTGTGGTCAGCGGCACGGGCTTGGTGGGTGTGGTCTATCAGGCCAGCGAACACTACTCGGTGGTGCTGCCCCTGTTGAACCGCCGCTCTCGCATCAGTTGCAAGATTCGCGGTCGGGGCTATTTCGGCTACGTAACCTGGAACGGCGAGAACCCCATGCGGGCACTGGTAGAGGACATTCCCCGCCATGCTCGTTTCGAGAAAGGCGACTGGCTGGAGACCAGCGGTTTCTCGGCCATTTTCCCCTCAGGCATCTCGGTAGGAAAGATTGTTGATGTGGAGGATTCCCCCGATGGTATGTCCTACAGGTTGCATATTCTGTTGTCCACCGATTTCTCCACGCTTCGCAATGTATGTGTCATTACCGATAAGAGCATGATTGAGCGTATGCACTTGGAGAAGGCTGCGCTCGACTCGCTCGAACAGTATAATTCCAGTAATCGTTAGGCTACCATGATGATGGATTCGCTTCGCCGCTTGTTGCTGCTGGTACTTTTCTGCTTGTTGCAGGCCTTGGTGTTCAACCGCATCAGGATAGACCATTGCATCATGCCCTTGTTCTATGTCTATTTTGCCATCATCTTCCCCAGGAACTATCCTAAGTGGGCTTCACTGCTGTGGGCGTTCCTTATGGGGTTGGGCATCGATGCCTTCTCTAACACACCGGGACTGGCCTCTGCCAGCATGACGCTGGTGGCCTTTGTCCAGCCCTATCTGTTGGAACTCTTCCTGCCCCGCGATGCCGAAGAGAACATCAAGTGCTCGGCCAAGTCTCTTGGCACAGGCAACTTTGTAGCCTTGGCCTCCATCCTGGTGATCATCTATTGTGTAGTGTTCTTCACGCTCGAGTCGTTTAGTTTCTTCAACTGGCTCAACTGGCTGGAGAGTATTGGCGGCAGCGCGGTGCTCACTTTGATTTTGGTATTTACGTTTGAGAGTGTCAGAAAATAAGCGGTGAAGGAGCACGGAACAGAATATCGCAAATATGTGATTGGTGGCGTGGCGGTACTCATTGTCACCATTTACATCATACGACTCTTCACACTCCAACTGATGAGTGACGACTACAAGAAGAACGCCGACTCGAACGCGTTTCTCAAGAAGATAGACTATCCCTCACGAGGCATCATTACCGCCCGCAACGGCGAACTGATGGTCTACAATCAGCCCGCCTACGACATTATGGTGGTAATTAACGAGGCCAAACACCATCTAGACACCCTTGAACTCTGTCAGACGCTCGACATCACCCGCGAGGACTTCGACAATCGCATGGCGGCCATCAAGGACCGCTCAAAGAATCCCGGCTACTCACCCTTCACGCAACAGGTCTTCATGAACCAACTGTCGGACGAGGAGTTCAGTATGTTTCAGGAGAAGATCTATCGCTTCCCCGGCTTCTACGTGCAGAAGCGCAGCATCCGCCAGTATGAATATCCTTATGCCGCCCACGTGCTGGGTGACGTGGCAGAGGTGTCGCAGGGCGAGATAGAGGAAGATGACTACTACCAGCCCGGCGACTATATCGGCAAACTGGGTGTTGAGCGCTCCTACGAGAAATACCTGCGTGGCGAGAAAGGAGTGCAGATTTTGCTGCGCGATGCCCATGGACGCATACAGGGTAGTTACCGCCATGGCGAACTGGACCACTCACCAGTGCCGGGCAAGAATCTCACGCTGGGCATCGACCTAAAACTACAGGCTTTGGGCGAGCGGCTGCTGGAAGGAAAGATCGGCTCGGTGGTGGCCATCGAACCCAAGACAGGCGAGGTGCTCTGCATGGTCAGTTCTCCCAGTTACGACCCCCGCATCATGGTGGGCCGCAAGCGTTCGAAGAGCCAGCGCGAACTGGGTCTCGACGCTTGGAAGCCACTGCTCAACCGCTCCATCATGGGTCAGTACCCGCCAGGCTCTACTTTTAAGACCACACAGGCACTCACCTTCCTGACCGAAGGTGTCATCACCAGCCAGACAGCCTATCCCTGCTACCACGGTTTCGTGTTCAAAGGCCTGCGCGTAGGTTGCCACGGACATGGCTCGCCACTGCCATTGGTTCCCGCCATCTCCACCTCGTGCAATGGCTACTTTTGCTGGGGACTCTACCACATGATTAATAATAAGGAGAAATACGGCACGGTGCAGGTGGCCATGGACAGGTGGCGCGACTATATGGTCAGCATGGGCTTCGGCTATCAGTTGGGCGTCGATTTGCCTGGTGAGAAGCGTGGACTGATTCCCAATTCTCAGTTCTACGACAAGGCGTATAAGACCTGGAACGGCCTCTCTATCATCTCCATCGCCATCGGACAGGGTGAGGTGAACGCCACACCGCTGCAGATTGCCAACCTGGGGGCAACCATCGCCAACCGTGGGTGGTTCATCACGCCCCATGTGGTGAAAAACATCGAGGGGGCCCAACTGGACAGCATCTACACACAACGCCGTTACACGAAGGCCAGTCGCGAGGCCTACGACTATGTGGTCAGCGGTATGCGCTCGGCGGCACTCGGCGGCACCTGTAAGGCACTGGCTCACTACGACTTCATGCCTTGCGGCAAGACGGGTACGGCCCAGAACCGCGGTCACGACCACTCGGTGTTCATGGGCTTTGCCCCGATGGACGACCCCAAGATTGCCGTGGCCGTCTATGTGGAGAATGGCGGATGGGGAGCCACCTATGGCGTACCCATCGGCGGGCTGATCATGGAACTATATATAAATGGTGAACTCTCGGAGGCCTCCGAGAAGAAAGCCACCGAGATACAGAATAGACGCATCAACTATGGCTCTGAAAGCAGATAAGAATCCCGGACTGCTCCGCTCACTCGACTGGTGGACCATCCTCATCTATATAGCCCTGTTGACCTTCGGCTGGGTGAGTGTCTGTGGTGCCAGTTACACCTATGGCGACACCGACTTGCTGTCACTATCCACACGCTCCGGCATGCAGGTGGTGTGGATTGGCACATCGCTGCTATTAGGCCTGGTGCTCATCCTGCTTGACGACCGTTTCTACGGCACTTTTGCCTACGTCCTCTTTGGCGTCATGCTCTTGCTGCTCTTTGCCACCATCTTCAACCCCCACACCATCAAGGGTTCCCGATCGTGGCTGGTATTGGGACCGCTACGCCTGCAACCGGCTGAGTTCGCCAAGTTTACCACTGCCCTTGCACTGGCCAAGTTCATGGACAAATATGGCTACAACATCCATAAGGTGAAGGACCTGCTCATCACGCTGGCCATCATCTTTGTGCCGATGCTCTTCATCGTGGGACAACGCGAGACTGGTTCGGCACTGGTCTATCTGTCGTTCTTCCTGATGCTCTATCGTGAGGGGATGACTGGCAGCGTGCTGTTCACGGGTGTGGCAATGGTCCTCTATTTCGTTATAGGCATCCGCTATGCAGAGCCACTGCTCTTTGGCACGCCCACCTCTGTGGGTAAGTTTGTTGTCTTCGTACTGATACAATTGTTCACAACGGGAATGATTGGCATCTACTGCAAGAATTGGCGCGAGGCTCTCAGTGCATTGGGACTCTGTCTGGGCGTCACGCTGTTGTGTCTATTGTTCTCGCTCTATGTCATTCCTTTCGACCTGTTTTGGGTGCAGGTGGGCATCAGCGTGCTGTTGGTGGTCTATCTGGTTTGGAGGGCCGTCAGTTCACAGGTGAAGAACTACATCTGGATAGCGGGCCTCTCCGTGGGTTCCATCCTATTCTTCAGTTCTGCCGACTATGCCCTGAACAATATACTGGAGAAGCACCAGCGTACTCGTATCAATGTGCTTCTGGGACTGGAGGATGACTTGAAGGGGGCCGGCTATAATGTGCACCAGAGCGAGATTGCCATCGGCTCAGGCGGACTGGAGGGCAAGGGATTCCTGAACGGTACGCAGACCAAGTTGAAATATGTGCCAGAACAGGAGACCGATTTTATCTTCTGCACCGTGGGCGAAGAGGAAGGTTTCGTGGGAGCCGCAGGCGCATTGCTGCTGTTTCTGGCGCTGATTCTGCGCCTTATCCATCTGGCAGAGCGGCAGGTGTCAGCCTTCGGAAGAGTCTATGGCTACTGTGTGCTGTCCATCTTCCTGTTCCATGTCTTTATTAATGTAGGCATGGTATTGGGCCTGACCCCCGTCATCGGCATCCCACTGCCATTCTTCTCCTATGGCGGCTCATCGCTGTGGGGATTCACCTTCCTTCTATTCATTTTCCTGCGCATCGACGCAGGCCGCCATCGGGTAAACGACTAAGGCTATTCCGCCATGAGCGTGAGGCCTACGTCACTGATGCCCGTCAGATACTCTCTCTTCATGTTGTGACGGATACTGACGAACAGTGTTTCGCCGGTCAGCAATGTAATGGTGTTCAGGGGAATGTCATACTGAAAGCGACTGACGCCCTTGCCCAGAGGAATACCATCCTCATTGATCAACGGAATGTCGAGCGTGTCGCAACGCACCGTTCCTGAAGGCATGGCCTCCTGTTCGACAACGAGCGACACGTTTGTAAAGGGAAAGTCGAGATTGGCCCGCACACCAAGCATCTCGCAGAAACTGCTTTCCTTGTCAACTGGTCCAAGCGCAAACCGAATGGTATCTTCACGCCCCCAGCCGTCGAGTGAAACTGATTCATAGTGACTGAAGGCCGCCTTTTGCCGGCAGCCTGTCAGCACCATTATTGTCAACCCCAGAACGACCGCTGTCCAACTATTCCTTAGGCTCATTCTTCGTTTCGCTCTTCGTCTGTGGCTCCTGTGGCTTCTGGCGTTTCTTTTCCCTGTTGCGTGGGGCTTCGCTATTGCGCGGGGCTTCGCTGTTGCGTGGGGATTCACTGCCTTGCGATGCCTGCTGCAGAGGCTTTTTCTTCTTCTTTTTCTTCTTGCTCTTGTCGAAGCGGGTGATGCTGTCACCAGCCAACAGGTCGACGGGCCCGTCCTGCTTCTTCTGCTGCTGCAGGCTCTCGTCCTGCAGCCCAGCAGGTTTTTCGCCATGGCGGTTCATCTCTATGATCTGCTTGGCCCGCTCAGCCGTGATGGTCTCCAGGTTGGCAGCAATGCGCTTGTCGGTAGAATAGGTGATAAAGCCTCCCAGTATATCGGCCTTGAAGTAGAAATAGTCGGCATCCAATGTCTGCAGCACCACATCACGATTGGGCAGTTTACGGCCATGTTCGATGTAGTCATCTACCTCGTAGTTCAGACAACACTTCAACTTGGCACACATACCGGCCAGTTTCTGCGGATTGAGCGAGATGTCCTGATAGCGGGCAGCACCAGTGGAGACGCTCACAAAATTCTTCATCCACGTGGCGCAGCACAGTTCACGGCCGCAGGGCCCCGTGCCGCCGATGCGTCCGGCCTCCTGGCGGGCACCAATCTGCTTCATCTCGATGCGCACATGGAAGGCAGCGGCCAGATCCTTGATCAGTTGGCGGAAATCCACACGCTCGTCGGCGATATAGTAGAATATCGCCTTCTGTCCGTCGCCCTGATACTCCACATCGCCAATTTTCATCTTCAGGCCCAGGCCCTTGGCTATCTCGCGACTTTCGATCATCGTGGCATGCTCACGGGCCTTGGCCTCGTGGAACTTGTCCATATCCACCTGACGGGCCAGACGGTAGATGCGCTTGATGTCATCGGCACTCTTCAAGTTGGCTTTCTTGATCTGCAGGTTCACCAGACGGCCGGTCAGCGTCACCACACCGATGTCGTGACCCGGACTGGCCTCTACGGCTACGATGTCACCCTTCTTCAGCGGCAGGTTGTTCACATTGTGGTAGTAGCCCTTTCGGGTATGCTTGAACTGCACCTCCACCAAATCTGTGGTCTCAGTGTTGCCCGGCACGTCGGCCAGCCAGTCATAGGTGTTCAGTTGGCGGTCCTGACGTCCCACGGCAGCGCGGCATAGTCCTCTGTCGCAGCCCGTCCTTATCTCATAGGTTCTTTGTTTCTCTTCCATCTTCTTTACCCCCTAAGTTAGGGGGATGGGGGTCTGAACAAGCGAATCAGACACTATTATTTATTTATGGTTCTGGGGACATCTGCGCCTGTTCAGGCCCCCACCCCCTAACTTAGGGGGCTTTAGCAATTAGCAAAACAATTACTTGCAACGCGAAATCGAAGAATACGATCTTCGCATTGGCGTTCTGCCCGATATCACGAATGGCACGGTTGGCCAAGTCGTAGAGTTGCAGCACGTTGGCCTCGTTGATGAAGCGGGCGAAGTTGCGGGCAAAGTTCTCCTCCTCCTGCGTCATATAGCAGAGGTCACTCTGCTGGAAGTTGTACATGAAGTTCTCGCGCACCATCCTGAGGAAAAACTCCAGGAAGCGTTTCTGCTTCTCACGCCCGAAGGAGGCCATGCTCTCGCTCCATTTGCGTATCTCTTTCACGTTGCGCTGATAAGCCAGTCGCATCAACAGGATGAACAGGTCGAGGAACTGCTCGTTCTCGCTGCCCACCTGCAGGGCCTGCAGGGCTTTCATCCACGAGCCGTTGACCATGCGGCTGATGCGCCGGGCCGACTCCTCGTCGATGCCGCGCCGCTCAACCAGGGCCTTCCGGATGGTCTCGTCGGGCAGTTTCTTCACGTCAATACGCTGCACACGGCTGCGGATGGTCTCCAGCAGTTTGTCAGGTTCCTGACATACCATCAGGAAGACGGTCTGCGTGGGAGGTTCCTCGATGAGTTTCAGCAGTTTGTTGGCGCACTCTATATTCATGCGCTCCGGCAACCAGATGATGCTCACCTTGTAGCCGCCCTGACTCGACTTCAGCGACAATTTCCTGACCAGTTCATCGCTCTCGCCAGCGGTGATGATGGCCTGCTGGTTCTCCGCGCCGATAGCCGTCAACCACTGGTCGAGCGTGAAGTAAGGCCCCTGCATAATCAGTTCGTGCCACTCGCGGGCAAAGTCGTCACTCACGGGCTTGTGGTCTGCCCCCATCGATGACAGTTTGATGGTGGGATAGGTAAAGTGCAGGTCGGGATGCTCCAGTTTGCGCAGCATGGGGTGCTCCGTAATGTCTGGATTATCCAGAATATCAGCAGATGCCAGATCGTCCGGCTTCCTGCCCAGCAGATAGCACCCGAAGGCCACGGCCAGCGCTAACTTGCCCACGCCCTGCGGACCGCAGAGCATGATGGCATGGGGCAGGCGGTCTTCGCTGACCATCTGCACCAGGCGCTGCTGCACCTCCTCCTGTCCTATCACCTCATTGAATGTCAATTTAACCCTTTAACTTTTTAACCTTTTAACCTTTTCACGATTTCCACCACCGACTCTACTGCTCCCATCGTATAGAAGTGGATGTCATTCACGCCGTGGTCGTAGAGTTCACGGCACTGCTGTGTCGTCCACTCGATGCCCAGCCGGCGGGCATCCTCGTCGCTCTGGCATTTCACTATTTCGCGGGCCAGCGGCTCGGGAATGTCACAGTGGAACGTGCGGGGCACCACTGTCAGTTGGTTCAACTTGGCCATCGGCTTGATGCCGGGAATGATGGGGATGGTGATACCCATCTGACGGGCCCGCTCCACAAACAAGAAGTATTTCTCGTTATCGAAGAACAACTGGGTCACGGCATACTGTGCCCCCAGTTGCTGCTTTTCCAGCAGATACAGCATATCGCGCTCCAGATTGGGGGCCTCCTCGTGCTTCTCCGGATAGCAGGCCACGCCGATGTCGAACTTCGGGCCGGGATTCTTGATGGGCGAGCCGTCGGCAAAGAAGCCCTCGTTGAACCGCTGCACCTGCCGAATCAGATCGGTGGTGTGGGCATGTCCGCCGGGCGTCGGTTTGAACACGCGGTCATCCTTGGCCTTGTCGCCACGCAGCAGCAGCAGGTCGGTGATGCCCAGAAACTGCAGGTCAAGCAGTTCGTACTCGATATCCTCGATGGTGGCTCCGCTGCAAATGACGTGCGGCTGCACCGTCACCCCGAAGCGCTGTTGGATGGCAGCGGCTACGGCAATAGTGCCCGGACGACGGCGCACGCGCTGTCGCTCGAAGCGTCCGTCACCCAGTTCCTGATAGACATACTCACTATGATGAGTGGTGATATTGATGAATGCAGGGTTCAGTTCGCACAACTTCTCAATGTCGCGAAACAGCCCTTCCGTGCCAGTCCCTTTCAGTGGGGGCAGCACCTCAAACGAGAACTGATGCTCGTTGCTGTTGTCTTTTACAAGTTTTGCTACGGCCATAATGGGTTGCAAAGTTACGAAAAGTCGAGAGCAAAACAAAAGAATTTATTCTTTTTTTTGCCGAGACGGAGTAAGTTCGCGCTCACAGAGCGCAAAGTTACGAAAAGTTGAGAGCAAAACAAAAGAATTTATTCTTTTTTTTGCCGAGACGGTGGAGTTTCCTTGAGTAAAGCGACAAACTTTGCCGATTTTATCGGTAAAATTAAGAAAAAGATTGAACTGTCTCACTTTTTCTTCGTATCTTTGCATCGCAAAGAAAAGAGTGCCTATAAACTATGAGCAAAAAGATACTAACAGCCCTGGTGTTCCTGCTGGCCACGGTGCTGACTGGATGCAAAGAAGACAGTGCCGATATATCTGTCACATCGATGACGGCAGACATCCTCTATCCTGTGGTCAACCAAAAGACGGAGGTGACATTCAATGTGTCATCCGACTGGAAAGCCACCTGCAATGCCAGTTGGCTAAACATCTCTCCCACCGAGGGCAAGGCCGGCAAGAATACCATCACCGTGACTACCACCCAGACCAACCGCACGAAGAGCCAGCGCAGTGCAGTGGTGACCATCTCGGCAGGTTCGTCGCAGAAGAGCGTCACCATCCGGCAGAGCGGCGAGTATGCCCTCTTCGACCAAAAGGAATACAACATGGGGGCTGAAGGCGGTTCGCTGAATCTGACCTTTGCCACCAATGTAGACATAGAAAACCTGACGATAGCCTACAACGCCTCGCTCGATTGGATTGACTGGGCGGCAGAGAGCCGTGCCACCGACGAATGGACCGGACAGACCCATGCACTTGTAGTGGAGCCGAACACGGGCAAGGACCCCCGGACAGCCATCTACGTGCTGGCGATGATGACCGACGGCGACGACTGGGTGGGTCTCGACACCTGCTATGTGCAGCAGGCTGGTCTCAGCACCGGCTATGAGTCGACCGACTACTCGCAGGACGGCAAGATCACCGTGCTGCAACAGGCCTCGCAGGGCAAGGGCATCCCGGTGGTGCTGATGGGCGACGGCTTTGCCGACCGTGACATAGCCGACGGTACCTATCAGACGGCGATGGAAAAGGCCGTAGAGAATCTGTTCAGCGAGGAGCCGGTGAAGTCGCTGCGTGACTATTTCACGGTCTACTGCGTGACAGCCGTATCGAAGCACGACAATGTGGGCGAGGACTATTCCACGGTGTTCAGTTGTGTGCCCGATCCGCAGTCATCGAACATCGAGGCCGACGCAGACATGGTGATGAACTACGTGCGCAAGGTGGAAAACATCGATTCACTGAACACGCTGGCCGTGGTCATCCTTAACACCAATATCCACAAGGGCGTAACCTATCTCTACAGCAACCCGAAAGCCAACAAGCCCATCCAGTATGCCGTGGCTTTCTGCCCAGTCATCGAGAGTCTGGAGAGCGAGATGTTCCGTACTGTGCTGGTTCATGAAGCCATCGGCCACGGGCTGGGCAAACTGGCCGATGAGTATGGCTACAAGGAGAACGGGTCGCCCACGCCTGACGAGGTTAATGAACTTAAGAACTACCACACCTACAACTGGCTGAAAAATGTGGATGCCACCAGCGATGAGACGAAGGTCGACTGGCACGCCTTCATCGGCGACCGGCACTTCAGCAACGAGGAAATCGGCGTCTACGAAGGAGGCTACACCTATATGCTGGGCATCTACCGTCCGACCACGGAGAGCATGATGAACAGCAACAGCAGCCCGTTCAATGCCCCCAGCCGCAAGGCCATCTACGACCGGGTGAAGCAGTTGGGTGAAGACAAGGCAGCATCGACATTCGACGAGTTTGCGGCCTTCGACGAGCAGCACAAGCCAGAACAGTGGTCTTACACGCTGAGCCGAGGCTTCCGAACGCTTCCCGCACCCCACTTCGCTCAGCCAGTGATGAAACACCGCAACTGGTAGTCAGCACTACCCTATCTCCTGTTCTTAAAGAAATCTTGCATCAACTGGCGGCATTCTTCCTCAAGGATGCCACCGATGCATACTGCCTTGGGGTGTAGCACACGCGGGGCATATTCACGGAAGCCGCGCTTAGGGTCTGGAGCACCAAAGACAATGCGCGGCACCTGGGCCCAACCGATGGCACCGGCACACATAGGACAGGGTTCTACGGTGACATAGAGCGTGCAGTCGGTCAGATACTTGCCCCCCAGTGTGTTGGCTGCCATCGTGATGGCCTGCATTTCCGCATGAGCCGTCACGTCGGTCAGCGTCTCCGTCAGGTTGTAAGCCCGAGCCACAACCGTATCGTGGCACACTACCACAGCCCCGATGGGTATCTCGTCCTTGGCCAGTGCCTTCTGGGCCTCGCCCAGCGCCATCCGCATATATTTCTCGTCGTTGGTCATCTCCTTTTTTCTGCAAAGGTACGGAAAATATCAGATTCACCAAACAATCAGGGCAGGAATTTTCTTCCTGCCCCGTTCGGTTAGCATTCGGTCAATAATCCTCACTCACTCCATCACGACTTTTTTCCCGTTCTGGATATAGATGCCTCTCATCGGGCTGTTCACCTGACGGCCTTGCAGGTCGAAGTAGTGAATATCAGGCTGTTCTGTGGTGACGACAGATTTGATGGCTGTAGTCGTTGGTACCTCGCTCAACTCCTCCTTCTGGTCGATAGTGACCGAACGATCTTCGTTGATGGTGATGGTATAGACATTTATTTTGCCTCCCACTTGCCTGAGGGGCTGTGGAGTGTCTTCTTGAATGGCCTTCGATGCCATATAAGCATAGTAGGTGCCAACAGACAGTTCTGTAAGATAGAAAGACTTGTCGCTGAAGTTATAGCCAGATCCGCTCTGCACGGGATCCACGTCTTTGCCCGTCTCGATATAGGGAAGCAATATTCGCTCGCTGCCATCGGTTTTCTCGAAATAGACTCCCATGGTGCCATAGAACGTGAGGTGATGCACGTTAAAGGCAGTAAAGGATGATATCTGGAGTCGTTTGAAGACGTTCAGCGACATGGTTTCTGGGGTGTGAGCAGCCCAGCGTGACTGGTATTTCTCACTTGCAGCAGGCTCAGGAGTCTTCCGCAAGCCTACAACCATATCCTGCCCCGATATAAACGAAGAAGTCTCGCCGTCGGGAGTAAGCAGGTCGATGCTCGTCCAGCAGTCACCTTTGCCACCCCATCCCCAGTTCACATAGACCAGATCATCTTCATCGATTCCATGCAGGACGAAGGCATGTCCCCCCTCACTGGCGTCCTGTCCTCCGTAGATGACCGGACGTTCGGCTTCCAGTTCCGTGCGAATGATCTGCATCCACTCATCGGTGTCGAAGTATTCACGCTCCAAGGCACGTACCGACAGCGAGTCGCACCTGAAGTTGTGACTCAATGCGGTGCCGGCACGCGACAGGACAGCACCGCTGCCACTGGTATCGTAATTCATGTGCACTGCTGCACCACAGTCGAACAGGAGTTGGGCCACGGCCATCTTTTTCTCTTCTGAAAGGAAGAATGACGAAATGTAGGAATCGTCCAACAGCGTCCAGTCGTAGGTGCTGTTCAGCGTGACAGGATACTGTCTTGCACCATCGCCGAGGGTATAGTAGCCCTCCCCCTCGCAACTCTCGGGATATTTATGGAAATAAAGCAACTGCGATAGTGCGGTGGCCACACATCCTGCCGGCGGCAGACTGCCATTCACCTCAGGGCACTTTTTATTGAACGGATCGCTCTGATTCCACTTGCTGGTCAGCATCGGCTCGATTCTTTTCTTTGCCTCATGACGGGGAGCCGAGGCTTCTGTACGTCCCCCGGATGTCAACTGCTTTGTCATAGCCTCAGATACGGCATTGAGCCACCAGTTCAGGCCACAGGGCAAGTTGCTGACGTCTATGCTTTGACCTGAATAGGCCAGCACCGGACGCAAACGCCGATCGTTGCTCATGATGACGAATCCCATATCGCTGCTCCCCAAGATGGTATACATAGGGGCTTGCATCAACACCTCGACATCGCTGTCAACATGTGTGCCACGGCTCATGGCTGCATCACCATGCAGTGCCTGCAACTTCTGAGCGGTTATCTGCTTCATCTCCTGCAGGCTGCGCGTCTGGGCAGAGACCGCTGTGGCGATGGTCAGGACTGCAAAAACTATTGCAAAGATTCTCTTCATACGATATTATCTAAGTATTACGAATTAGAAACGGGAAAAGTGCGCAACCGGAATTGCGCACTTTTTAGAGATATAGTAATAGTTTTATTACTGTTCACCAGGCCAGCCTTCCGTCCACATGAATGCGAAGTGACCAGTGTAGAGGTTAGCATTGTTGCGCAGACGCAGACAATTCACATCATAGATGTTGTTCTGTCTGGTGACACCGCAATAGGCCGCATAGCCTGCAAAGGAGCCAACACCCCATACATACTGATAGGTGTAACCGGGATAGCCGATAGTACCGATCTCTTCGTCGAACGAGATGCTCAGATCATCCTCCAGATAGAAGGTGAAGCCAGTATCTGTATCGAATCCCTCATCGGGATCATCCGAGTAGATAGCCTGGAACGGAGCAACGATACGGTACATATTAGTTCCGTCAGCATGCAGGATAGTGACATCCTCAGCGCTGGCACCATCGCTGGCAAAGTTGTAGTCTACGAAGATACACTTACCTGCCTCGCTCCATGTCAGCACCTTCGAGAAGGTGATAGTGGTAGCAAGTTTGTAGTTCTTCAACTTGTTCAGATAAGTTTCATAGGCAATCGAGTCAGCAACATATTTCAGCGAGTCGGCTGCCGTCTTGTTCTTGAGCAGCATGGTGTCAGCCTCTTCTACGGCAAAGCCGATTTCCTTCGGATCGATAGCCAGTTTGGCTGTCAGTTTCTGTCCAGGAATCAACTCCTTACTGAAGTGGATGGGATAAGCAGCCGTATTAGAGCCGTCTGCAAAGGTGATACTCTCGGGGCCAGACATGGCTTCCGCGTCAGAGAACACTGCAGAGATGGGCAGCGTGACTTCGCCCTGGGTAGTACCGCGAGTGACGAGGATTTCCACATCCTTGCCATTCAGCGATTCCTCGGCAGCATACTCATAGGAAAGGTTGACGTTATTGAAGGAGTACGTAGCACCATTGCCCAGTTCTTTTGAAGATGCCTCGTCCCAATATCCGCTGTCGCTGCACGATGTCAGCAATGCACCGAACAGTGCAGTTGCAGCCAGTAATGATTTATTCAGTTTCATATTCTAATCGTTTAATTGGGTATATAAATTAGTTAACAGGAACGGGTACGAGTTGCGGAGCGCCCAAGTTGTTGTCGCCCTCGTTGATCAGTTTGTTGGCCTGAATCTCCTCGTTAGGAATCTGGTAGATCAGATAGTTGATGTCAGTACCGGTGGTGCTGCCGTTGCCGCTCTTGACGGTCTCGATAGCAGCACGCTCACCCTCCACGGTGTCGACGATGCGATAGTTGTAGTTCTGCAACTTCTTGTCGGGGTCGACAGTGCTGAACAGCGTGCTGGCACGATCGATACCCTTGCGCAGACGGAGCAGGTCGAAGTAGGAGAGACCCTCGCCCCAGAGTTCGATGCGGCGCTGCACCCAGACGGCATCCTGCACGGCGGCAGCCGATGCTGCCTCGCAGGTGTACTGCGGGTCGCGATAGGTCTTCACAAAGTTCTCCAGCGCAGTCTTGCCGCCAGCGGGATTGCCAGCCATAGCCTGAGCCTCAGCCACGATGAGATACATCTCCTCGACACGCATCAGGGGAACGTCGTTGGCATTGGTCGATGTGCCTAACTCGCCATTGTAGGGAGCGAACTTGACCTGAGTGTAGGCCGGCATCTTGTTCTGAGTGACGTATGCCTGCTGCTGAGCGGTCAGGTTCACGCTCTTCGACGAAGCATCCAGGAACCAGCCCTTACGAGCATCGGTGACGTTCATCATGTTGTAGAGCGAGGGGTTGATCATGCGCCATGCACCTACGCTGGCATAGCCATAGTTGAACGAACCCATGTGAGAAGGCCAGTTGACGATGGCCGAGGTGACCACGCGGTCGGTCTCTGCGATATAGATACCCCACATCCAGTCCTTTTCGGTCATCGAAACAAAGCCGGGCTTGCTGGCCTCCTCGATAGAGATAGGCTCGGCATCGGTGGCGGCGATGGCAGCCTGAGCGTCGGCAGCAGCCTCAGCCCAGTTCTGCATGACCAGGTTGACACGGGCACGCAGACCCAGAGCCACGCCCAGGTCGACATAGCGCTTGTCGGCACGCACCTCAGTAGAGGCCTCCAGCAGATCGACGGCCAGGTTCAGGTCAGCCAGAATCTGCTCGTACACCTCACCCACCGTGTTGCGGGCGATACCGTTGGCACCAGCCTCGTCGGCATTGGTGTCGAGAATCACGGGCACGCCGGGAGCATCCTCGTTACCTTTATAGGTGAACTGGAACTGCTGAATCAGGTTGAAGTAGTCGAAAGCACGGATGCACAGGGCCTGTGCCAGATAGAACTTCAGAGTCGAGTTTTCCGTTTCGGCACTGATCTGTCCGACCACGGCGTTAGCAGCAAAAATCTGGTTGTAGGCGTTCACCCAGGCATAGTAGGAGCCGTAGGCATTCAGCGTGCGGTCGCCCAGCGTCAGGCCTGCACTATACCAGTTGTAGCCAGTGTCGAATCCGATGAGGTCGATACCGCGGCTGTCGTTGAACAGCATCATAGAGGCATGTCCGTAGTCGTGGTGTGAAGAGAAACTCTTCTCATAGATGCTAAACATGGTGGTGATACCCGTCACGCTTGCACTTACCTTCGACGGGTCGTTGGCTGCAACTTCTGCTTTCTGGTCAGCAGTAACCGTACTTCCCTGAGGCTCTGTGTCCAGATCAGCACAACTCACTGCCAAGACACTGGCAGCAGCCAGATAAAATATCTTATTGATTTTCATAATTCTATACCTATTCAATTGTTTAGAATGTTACTTTTACGCCGCCAGTGATTGAACGGAGGGCTGAATAATACTTGTTCTGAGAGGAGATCACGCCCATGCGGGGGTCAAGACCCTTGCGGGCAGCGAACAGTGCCAGGTTGTCGCCCGAGCAGTAGACGCGGATACCGTCGATCTTGATCTGCTGGGTCAGCGACTTCGGCAGGGTGTAGCCCAGCGTGACGTTGTTCAGCGACAGGTAGTTGGAAGTGACGAGCCAACGGTCAGATTGCGAGTTGGTGTACAGGTCGCCTACAGCGATACGAGGCACGCTTGTGTTGGTATTGGTCGGTGTCCAGGCATTCAGGATGTCCTTGTGCCAAGCCTGACCAGTGGTGCTGCTGGTGCCGGCGTGCATCAGGCTCTGGTAGCCATTGTCATACAGTTTGCCGCCGAGTTGGTACGAAGCCTGCACAGAGAGGTCGAAGCCATAGGCCTGAAGCGTGGTGCCGAAACCACCGGTGAACTTAGGCTGCAGGTTGCCCGTAGCCTGACGATTGGAGGTACGTGCTACGCTCCAGTCGGTAGTGGCATATTCCACGTCGTTGTCGTCTTTTGCCCAGTAGAGAGCCAGACCTGTGGTGGGGTCAACACCGGCATACTTCACGAAGTAGTACTCGTACATAGAGTGGCCTTCGCGATAGATGCGGCTGCCATCGATCAACTCGCCCTCCAAGTCGGGAGCCAGTTCCAGAATCTTGTTGCTGTTGTGGGTGATGTTGAAGTCCACGTTCCAGAGCAGGTCCTTGGTGTTGATCACCTTGGAGTGCAGTTCCAGTTCAACACCGCGGTTGCGCATCGAACCGATGTTCATGGGAATAGAGGCGTAACCGTTAGAGAGAGACACGGGCATGTTGTACAGCATGTCGCTCGTCGTGCGGTTGTAGTAGTCGATAGAACCGGAGAGTTTGCCATTCCAGAATTCGAAGTCAACAGCCAGGTCGAAGGCGTTGCTCTTCTCCCAGGTCAGTTCCTTGTTACCCTTGTAGGAGAGGCTTGCGTCAGAGAACACGCCGTCGGAACCCGTCATAGAGTACTGGTCGACATAAGCATAACTGTTGCCGATGTTGTCATTACCCTGCTGACCGAAAGAGACGCGGAGTTTCAGGAAGTCAATCCACTTGACATCGCTCATGAAGGCCTCCTTGCTCAGGTTCCATGCACCGGAAACCGACCAGAACGTACCCCAGCGGTTGTCCTTGTGGAAGCGTGAAGAGCCGTCGGTACGCAGGCTGGCGCTGGCAAAGTAGCGCTCCATGTAGTCGTAGTTGACGCGGCCAATCCACGAACGCATGGCGTAGGAGCCCTCCGAACCGTAGCCACGACGGCTGTCGATGGCGTTGTTCACAGCCCAAGAGCCAGCGCGATAGAGGTTCTTACCGTAGGCAGTAGACGACTCCGACTTGTAGTCGTAGGTCTCATATACGCCCAGCACGTCGAGACTGTGCTTCTCTGCGAAGTTGTGGCGATAGGTAGCCATATACTGCTGGGTCAGGCCCAGAATGTGGTCGTGCACCTGCTCTGCCTCACCGCCCGAAGCCTTGCTCTGTCCGTAGAGGGGGCTGGTGGCCATGTGGAAGCGCGTGTTGTCGAGGTTGATACCCAGGTTGTAGGTCAGCGTCAGGCCCTGAAGGGGATTGATGTCAATGCCCCAACGGCTGTTGAAGATGTCCATCAGGTATTCGTTGGTTTGATACTTCAGGTCGCCAATCGGGTTGGCAATGGCCATCGTGTTACGGGTGAAGTTGCCGGTCGTGCCGTCACCATAGTCGTAGACGGGCGTTTTGCCGTTGTACATGATCTGGCCGTTGGCATCACGCGTATAGAAAGGATACACAGGACCCAGCGTGGCAGCCACACCGAAGGCGTTGCCAGAAGAGTTGCTCTCCGTCTGGTCATCAGGATAGTTGCTCGTAGAGTTGGTGTAACTCACGTTAGCACGCAACTTCATCCAGTCCTTAGCCTTGTATTCCACGTTCAAGCGGGTAGAGATACGCTCGAAGCCAGAGCCTACGATCACACCCTCGTCGTTCAGGTAGCCGGCACCGAAGTAGTAGGCCAGACGGTCGCTACCGCCAGTGACTGATGCCTTGTACTCCTGACGCATGCCAGTGCGGAAACTCTCCTTCTGCCAGTCATCGGGTGTGTAGTAGTACTGACCGTCGCTATAGCCCAACGTGGCGTTGGGGTTGATGGTACCGTCGGCATTGAAGAGGGCCTCCCCGTCGGGAAGGGTGTAGATGCGATAGCCCGTGCTCGTGGGAACCACGCTATTGGCAAAGTCGTGGGCGCTGGCAGGACTGTAGCCCAGGTTGTAGAGGGCCTGGTTGTAGTTCGTGCGGTAGAGTTGCTCGTAGTACTGGTTGGTGTTCTCGATGACGTCCATCGTCGTGATCTCACGCGTGTTGGCACCCCAACTGGCCTCGAACGAAACCTTGGCCTCAGAGTTTACACGACCACGCTTGGTGGTAACCATGATCACACCGTTGGCACCACGTGCACCATACAGAGAAGCAGCGGCAGCGTCCTTCAGCACAGAGATCTGCTCGATGTCCTGAGGATCGATGGCCGACATATCACCATCGTAAGGCATACCGTCGACAACATACAGCGGGCTCATACCAGCGTTGATAGAACCGAAACCACGCACGCGGATGGTAGCCGACGTACCGGGCTGGCCGTTGGCCGACATTGCAGTCACACCGGCGATGTTACCGGCCAGGGCGTTGGTGACGTCTGACACCTGACGCACTTCAATCTTGCTGGCGTCGATGGCAGCGGCTGCACCCGTGAACTGCGATTTCTTGGCAGTACCGTAAGCCACCACGATCACCTCGTCCAGGGCCTTCTGGTCGCTGGTCAGCAGGATGCGCATGTTCGGGCGGGCGCTCACCTCCAGCGGCTCCATGCCGATGTAAGTGATACGCAGCATGTTCTTACCGGCGGGAACGGTCAGCGAGAACTGGCCTTGAGCATTCGTTGCGGTAGCCACGTTAGTGCCAACAACGGCCACGGTAGCACCAATCACGGGCTGACCGTCGTCCTGAGACACCACGGTACCATTGACTTTTGTCTGGGCGAGGACTCCTCCCACGAACAGGAAGAGGACTGCCAACAATGTCATGAGTCTTTTTTCCATAAATCTCTCTCGTTTTTTAAGTTTATAA
>JAFUST010000005.1 GCA_017467535.1 Prevotella sp.
AGACAGTAACGTTAAGAAAACGTCCTTTCGAGACTGGGCGTACAACTGCCCTCGGGTCTCGTTCCATCGATGTTATTTTAACGTGCCCACCCTCTCATGAGCAGGCATTTCGGGTGCAAAGATAAACATAATTTTCCAATCACCAAAGAATTTTAAGAAAAAATGCGCTTTTTTTTGTGATTTGGAAAGAAATTGGCAACTATTAGCGGAGATTTCACTCGCGCCAAGGCCGCAGGAACGGACAGCCCCGGCGGCCCTGGCGCAAGCGAAGGTTACTCCGTGTAGTAGTCTATCAGGCGGATCATCAGTTCGTTCAGTTGCTCCACCTCGTAGTCACCCACCGTGGCCTCTATGTGGTCGTTGCCCACACCGCTGTCGTTGGTCAGGAAGACATAGGTGCCGCCAGTCGTGATGGCAAAGAAGCGCAGCATGAACTCGGTGTTCTTGTCCACGCCGCTCGCTGCCACGGGAACGAGGCGGATACCCTGACGGGCACAGGCCGTGACCGACTTCTGCAGCGAACTGATGACGTGGGTCTCGTGGTGTGCCGGCGCATCGAGGATGAGGAACGCCAGCCGCGTGCGGGCCGACTCGTCCCACGACAGGTCTTGCAGCATCCGCTCCAGGGCAGTGTGAACAGCCTCGGGGTAGTCGCCGCCGCCATCGGCCTGCTGCTTCTGTATGAAATTGATGGTGGCTGAGGCGTTGGCGGAGAAATCGGAGTGGCGCGTCAGGTAGTCGTCACCCTCGTCGCGATAGAAGAGGGCCGCCGTGCGCATGGCCAGGTCAGGGTGGCGGTCAGTAGCCCTGCCCAGAATGTCGAGCAGGTCGCTCTTCAGGAAACCGATCTCATCACCCATCGAGCCCGTGGCATCCACCACAAAGGCAATGTCGGCCTTACGGGCCACCACCGTGGCAGGGGCGGCACACACATAGCGGTTGACCGTGGGCTGGGCCTGCTCGCTCCATCCGCTGACCACCGGCGGCTCTTCCATCAGCCGTCCGTCGATGCTGACACGCAGGTTGGCCGTCTCCACCGTCTCGCTCTTCTGCCACAGGCTCAGCCAGCAGTTGGCCTGTCCGTGGTTGTCGGTGGTTGTCTCCCAGACCGCGGTCTGCTTCTTGCCGTCCTGACGCAGCAGCCTGACGGGGATGCCGGCCAGCGGCTGACCGCTCTCGTCGGTCACCAGCAGGGCCACGCGATGGTTGGTGTAGCAACTCCAGTAGTCACAGTTCGCGGCCAGCGTGTCCTTCTGCATCAACTTCGACCAGAAGTCCCAGTGCTCCAGGTCGTTCCACTCGCCAGCCGTCACCACGCCGGCATACTCGTCGTTGCCGCCGGCGGCACCGGGGCCATTCTTGCCGCCAGCCGAGTCGAAGATTCCCATCTCGCCGTCGTAGGGTCCAGAATAGTCGTCGCCGTCTACTCCTTTAGAACACGAGCAGACCACGGTGCCGACGGCCAGCACCACCAGAGCGGCCACGCTCAATAAACCATTGTTTCTTTTCATCTTTGTTACTTGTTTAAAAAAATTAGCCTTGTTTCTGCTTATTCAAACACAGGACGGCCCGAAACCTTGCTTGAGCGATGCCGACATTAACCATCGTTAACCTTTCGCTCTTTGCACTGAAAAAAAACTTGCGTCGCCCATGCAAGATTCACGACGTTGGGGAGTTATATAATAAAGTGAAAAGGTTAAAAGGTTAAAAAGTTAATAGTTAGGATGAAGACAACAAACTGTAAGATGCTTTGCATCGGCCTGCTGGCCTGCCTGCTGGCAGCCTGCTCGGTGGAAGACGGGGATGACATCTCAACGGAATACTTCGACGCCAACCAGGTGGCCATGACTTTCGAAGGCGTGTGGAACATCGACGGGACTCCTGCCGAACAGCCCTCACTGCTCACCTATGCCAACCAGGGAGACCAGCAGACCGTAACCCTGCAAGCCTTCCCCTACGACGTCGCGCTGAGCACGCTGACGCCTGACCTGCAGGACTATCAGGTCGTGGAGCCGGCCACGGCCCCCACGTTCACCCTCTCGCCCATCGGCTATTCTGCCTCGGCCAACTACACCGAGATGCTCACCTCGAAGGGCGAAGACTATGGCCACATCCAGTTCGGGGCCATCAGCACCGACGGCGACGAAGTGTCGGTCGTGCTCGACCTGTTACCCAGCAAGTCCACATTCGTGGTCAGCGAGACTACGGCCAACTGCATCCTGATGGTGAAACGCCTGCACCTGACCCGTGCCGACGGTCAGCAGCGGACATGGGCCCTGAACCCGGAACGCAGACTGACCTTCACCAGCACGAGGAGAACACGGTGAAAAAGTTAAAAGGTTATGCGGGAGACTGAGCACCAACTGCTGGAAGCCGTCGGCAGCGGAGACCGCCAGGCCATGCGCCGGCTCTACGACCGCTACGCTGGCTACGCCATGGCCACTGGACTGCGCTACATAGGCGAGTCGGAGGCTGTGCGCGATGTGGTGCAGGAGAGTTTCATCAAGGTCTTCACCACCATCGGGCGCTTCCGCTACCGGGGCGAGGGCTCGCTCAAGGCATGGATCAACCGCATCGTGGCCAACCAGGCCATCGACTACCTGCAAGAGCGTCACCGGGTGACGTTCGTCAGCACGCTCCCGCTGGAGGCCGAAGACGAAGAGCCCAACGTGGAGCATATCCCCCACGACGTGCTGATGCGGCTCATCGGCCAACTGCCCACCGGCTACCGCATGGTGCTCAACCTCTACGTCTTCGAACAACTGTCGCACCGCGACATCGCCCGCCGACTGGGCATCCGCGAAGCCACCTCGGCCTCGCAGTACAACCGGGCCAAGGCCTGTCTGGCCCGACTACTCAAGAACTATCTTAAAGAACAAGAAGAGACATGAAACAGAAAGACTGGACAGACCAACTCCGCGACCGACTGGCCGACCAACAGGCACCAGTCACCGATGACCTGTGGGCCGGCATAGAGGCCCGCCTCGACCAGGAGCACGCCCCGCGCCCCCTGCTGCGCCGTCTGCGCTGGCCTGCCGTGGCGGCAGCAGCCGTTGCCCTGCTGTTGGGCGGGAGCACGCTCCTGCTGTGGAACACGCCCAGCACAGAGCCGGACGTGACGGCGATGGCCCCCGCCGACCCTATACTTTCATCGAGAAGCGAGGCACTCGACCGAAGGACACTTGCTACCGAAGGGACGCAAGAAGGAGAAGCGAGGCGCTCGACCGAAGAGCGCTTGCTACCAAAAGAACGCAAGAACGAGGCACTCGACCGAAGGACGCTTGCTGCCGAAGGAACGCAAGAAGGAGAAGAAGCGAGGAGCGAGGAAGAGCCCGAAGCACCTGAGCCCGCCGACACCCTACGAACGCCCAGCGTGCCTTCGCCCCACCGCACCACCGTGACACCCACGCCGCGCATCTCCCAGCAGAAGCCCCTTCTGGCCGCCACCTTCTATACTGAGAACGGCTTTGCCGACTGGCAGCAGAGCGAGCGCGTGATGATGAGTCGCGAGATGGCCGACAGATTTGCCACCTCGGAATATGCCAACGGCTCGCGGGCCCAGTCGCCCGTCTGGCTCGCCGACTTCGAGGAACGCCAGCACCACGACCGGCCCCTCATCATCGGCCTGCGTGTCAGTTATCCCCTCACCTCGCGCCTGTCGCTCAGTAGCGGCCTCGTCTACACCCGACTCCACTCTGAGTTCACTACCGTCATGCGGGGCGAGGAGGTGGAGCGCCAGCAGACGCTGCACTACGTGGGCCTGCCCCTCAGCGCGCAGTACCGCCTGCTGCGCTACCGCCGCCTGAGTCTCTACGCCTCAGCCGGCACAGAGGTCGACTGGAATGTCAGCGCACGGCTGAGCACACAGGGCACCACGACCGACGCCGAGAAAGACCGCCGCCAGTGGTCGCTCAGCGGCAGCATGGGCCTGGCCTGCGACCTGACGCCTGCCCTGAGCGTCTATCTGGAACCCGGCATCCGGCACTATCCCGACAACCACAGCGCGGTGCAGAACTACTTCAAGGACCGGCCCACCGCCTTCAGCCTGCAGGCAGGCCTGCGACTGCAGTTAGGGAAAAAAGAGTGATATTTCTTGGCTAAACAGAAAAAAAGTCGTACTTTTGCAGTCAGACAGCAAAAGACACGACAGCAATGAAACAGACACCTATCAAGAAAGAGACCGTCGACGGACTGATAGCCCAGTTGGGCATCCGCGACTTCGCCAAGGCCACCATCCGCGAAGTGAAGCAGGTGGCCGCGATGGCCGAGAAGGAGAGCGGCGTGGAGTATATCAAGATGGAGATGGGCATACCCGGACTGCCTGCCGCGCAGGTGGGTGTGGATGCCCAGATCAAAGCCCTGCAGGAGGGCATCGCCCACTCCTACCCCGACATTCAGGGCTACCCCGAACTGAAGCGGCAGGCCTCGCGCTTCGTCAAGGCCTTCATCGGCGTAGACGTGGCTCCTGAGGGCTGCGTGCCCGTCAGCGGCTCCATGCAGGGCACCTTCGCCTCGTTTCTCACCTGCTCGCAGGCTTCCCACGAGAAAGACACCGTGCTCTTCATCGACCCCGGCTTCCCCGTGCAGAAGATGCAACTGCAGGTGCAGGGCGTGAAGTATGAGACCTTCGACGTCTACGACTTCCGCGGCGATGCCCTGGGGCCCAAACTGGAGTCCTATCTGAAGGGCGGCCGAATCTGCGCCATCGTCTACTCCAACCCCAACAACCCCGCCTGGATCTGCCTGACCGAGAGCGAACTGCAGACCATCGGCACACTGGCCACCCAGTATGATGCCGTGGTGATGGAAGACCTGGCCTACTTCGCCATGGACTTCCGCCAGGACCTCAGCACGCCCTTCCAGCCGCCCTATCAGCCCACTGTGGCGCGCTATACTGACAACTACATGCTGCTCATCAGCGGTTCGAAGGCCTTCAGTTATGCCGGCGAGCGCATCGGCGTGGTGTGCATCAGCGACGCCCTGTTCCATCGCCACTATCCCGACCTGGCACAGCGCTACGAGGGACTGCCCTTCGGCCTCGTCTTCAGCACCCGTATGCTCTATGCCCTCTCCTCAGGCACCAGCCACTCGGCGCAGTACGCCCTGGCCGCCCTGTTCCGTGCTGCCTGCGACGGAGAGTACCGCTTCCGCGACGACATTCGCGTCTACGGCGAGCGTGCCCATAAATTGAAGGAAATCTTCCTGCGCCACAACTTCTACATCGTCTACGACAAGGACCTGGATCGCCCCATAGCCGACGGCTTCTACTTCACCATCGGCTATCCTGGCATGACCAGCGGGCAGTTGGCGCGCGAACTGATGTACTACGGCGTCTCGGCCATCTGTCTCATCACCACTGGCAGCCACCAGGAGGGCCTGCGCGTATGTACCTCTTTCATAGAAGACCACCAGTACGCCCAACTGGAAGAGCGCATGGCCGTCTTTGCCGAAAACAACCCCGCATAAGAGCCAGCAGAACAGAGCATAGGCACCATGATGAAGACAATAGTTGCGGCAGTGATGCTGCTGACCGCTCTCAGCGCGTCGGCCATGAGGCCCTGGAACCAGGGGACGAAGCACTGGGACTGGGGCGACCAGGGGGACGGCACCTACAAGAATCCCGTGCTGAACGCTGACTTCAGCGACCCCGACGTCATCAGGGTTGGGCGGAAATACTATATGGTGGCTTCCGACTTCCACTTCATGGGCATGCAGGTGCTGGAGTCGGAAGACATGGTCAACTGGCGCTATGCCAGCCAGATCTATCGCCGCATAGATGAGCCTGGGTGGGATGCCAACCAGCACTATGCCGGCGGCTCATGGGCTCCGGCCATCCGCTACCACGACGGACTGTTCTATGTCTACTTCTGCACGCCCGACGAGGGCCTCTATATGTCTACGGCCAGCGATGCCCACGGGCCGTGGTCGCCGCTGCACCTGGTGCAGCGCGTGGCGAAGTGGGAAGACCCCTGTCCTTTCTGGGATGATGACGGACAGGCCTATCTGGGGCGTAGCAGGCACCGGGCCGGCCCTATCATCGTGCACCGGATGTCGCCCGACGGCCGCCAGTTGCTCGACGAGGGCATCACCGTCTACGAAGGGCCTGTGGCCGAGGGCACAAAGTTCCTGAAGCGCAACGGCTACTACTACCTCGTCATACCCGAGGGCGGCGTGGGGCAGGGCTGGCAGACGGTGCTCCGTTCGCGCAGCATCTATGGCCCCTATGAGCGGCGTGTCACCCTCGAGCAGGGCTCAACCAGCGTGAACGGCCCGCATCAGGGCGCACTGGTAGACACACCCGACGGCGAATGGTGGTTCTACCACTTCCAGGAGACGCCCGTACTGGGGCGCGTGGTGCATCTGCAGCCTGCCCGCTGGCAGGATGACTGGCCGCTGATGGGCGTCGACCTCGACGGCAACGGCATCGGCGAGCCCGTCGGCACGTGGCAGAAGCCCGCCACAGGCTCATCGGCCGAGCACTACGCCCTGCCGACGGATGACGATTTCAACGGGGAACTGGGACTGCAATGGCAGTGGAACCACAATCCAGACGATGCGCACTGGAGCCTCACCAAGCGGAGCGGCTGGCTCACGCTGCAAGCCCAACAGGCCGACAGCCTCAAGGCGTGCCGCAACATGCTGACTCAGAAGGTGGTGGGCTATCAGAGTGAGAGCACCACGCTCCTCACGGCCAGCGGCTCTGACTACTATGCCGGCCTCTTTTGCTCAGGCAAACTCTTCCGCGGCATCGGTCTTTGTCCGCAGGGCATCTTTGTGGAGGCTCACGGCCAACGGCACATCATCAAGAAAGGCCGCCATAAGCGTCTGTACGTCCGCGTGAGCAACGACTGCCTGAAAAACAGCCACCAGTTCTACTACAGCACCGACGGTCGCCGATGGGTCGAGGCTGGCGAGGCCTTCACCATGCGCTCCGGCTACTGGAAGGGCATTCGCGTGGGCCTGTTCTGCTATGGGAGCGACGGACAAGCCCAGTTTGACGTCTTCCGCCAGCGAATCAAGAAATGACCCGTACGGCCTTCCAACCTCCTATTTCTCTATCCTGATGCGGGCATCGACGGCAATGACATTGTCGCCGTCGGCCAGCAGGGGATTGATGTCCATCTCCTTGATCTCGGTGGCAAAGCGCAGCAGCGTCGACAGTCGCACGATGATCTCGGCATAGCGCCGCTCGTTGATGCCCTGCTGTCCTCGCGTACCTTTTAATATCTTATACCCACGCAGCGAGTGGATCATCGAATAGGCCTCCTCGTAACTCAGCGGTGCCAGACCCGACGACACGTCGTGCAGCACCTCGACGAAGATGCCGCCCAGTCCGCAGAGCACTACGTGGCCGAAGCGCTCCTCGTATTTGGCACCCAGGAAGAGTTCGGTGCCCTTCAGCATCTTCTGCACCATCACCCCGCAGGCATCAGGAATCTGCATCATGCGGTCAAACTCGGCAGCCAGCACCTCGCGTGAACGGATATTCAGCGCCACGCCGCCCACGTCGCTCTTGTGCACCGGCCCTACCACCTTGGCCACCACGGGGAAGCCCGTCTTCTCGGCAAAGGCCAGCACCTCGTCCTTCTGCTCGCTGACGAACTCCGGCACCGTGGGGATGCCGGCGGCGGCCAGGAGGTCGTGCACTACTGAAGGGGAGACCCACCCCCTCACCCCTCCCTGTGAGGGAGGGGAGTAGTTACCCTTTTCCCCAGTTTCATGGCCTTGAGAGTTTTCACTCCCCTCCCTTGCAGGGAGGGGCTGGGGGAGAGTCTGCAAGGTCTCTATGATTCTTCTGATCCGCGGCACATCCACCCCGTTCACCACCACGTTCTGCTCGGCGGGCGCAGGGGTCTTCATCACCTGCGTCAGGGCGGTGGCCAGCGTCACCTCGTCGCTGAAGTTCACGTGACCGCGCTTGAGGAACTCCTGCACCTCCGGGCCTGCCGTGCTCACGCTGGGCAGGATGGGGAAGATGGGCTTGCGGCACTCCTGAATCTTCTTGTGCAGCACGTCGTAGACCTCGAAGATCTTCACCAGGCCGGGCGTGCCGAAGATGACCATGATGGCGTCTATCTCGTCGAACTTCTGTTCGCAGTAGTCGATGGCGATGCCCAGATGCTCCGCCGTACCCGTAGCCAGGATGTCGATGGGGTTCGACACCGACGAGCCGGGCAGCAACTTCGACTTCAACTCGTCAGCCACAGGGCCCGACAGCGGCGGCACCTGCATGCCGCCCTTCGACAGCGCATCGGTCAGCATCACGCCGGGGCCGCCGGCATGGGTGATGATCGCTACGCGAAGTGGAGAGTGAAGAGTGAAAAGTGAAGAGTTTGCTGCCGCCCATGATGGAGTAGCGGTAGCAAACTCTTCACTCTTCACTATTAACTCTAAACTCTTAAATATGCATCCCACGGTGGTGAGTTCCTCGCGACTGAAGCAGCGCACGATGCCAGCCTTGCGGAAGAGGGCCTCTACGGCCGAGTCGCTCGACGCGATGGCCCCCGTGTGACTGCTCGCCGCACGGCTACCGCTCTCGCTCGACCCTGCCTTGATGGCCGCAATGCGACAGCCCTTGCGAATCAGACTGGTGGCATGGTAGAGCAACTTGTCGGGGTCGGCGATGTTCTCGATGTAGAGTAGTTTGACCAGCGAGTCACGCTCAGGGTCGAAGTGCTCGTCCATATACTCCAGCACGCTCTCAATGCCTATCTGCTTGCCGTTGCCTATCGACCACACGGAGTTGAAGGGCAGGCCCTTGGTGACGGCACTCTCCAGGATGAAGACGGCCGTGGCGCCAGAGCCAGAGATGAAGTCGACACCGCGGGGGTTGAGCGTGGGGATGGGCTTGGTGAACACCGAGTGGTGCCAGCGGTTCAGCAGGCCGATGCAGTTGGGGCCTATCAGCGCACAGCCATACTCCTCGCAGATCTGCAGGATGCGCTGCTCCAGCAGGGCGCCCTCGTGGGTCTCCTCGCTGAAGCCGGCCGATATAATAATGAACGCGCGAACGTGTTTCTCCTTGGCCAGCAGTTCCACATAGTCAGGACAATACTTGGCGGCCACCACCAGAATGGCCAGGTCGGTCGGCGGCAACTCGCGGGCATCGTGGAAGGCCTTGATGCCCTGCACCTCGTCCTCCTTGGGGTTCACCACGCGCAGGGTGCCCTCGTAGCCGCCCTGCATCAGATTGCGCACCACAGCCCCACCGGGCTTGTGCACATTGTTGGAGCCGCCGATGACGACGATGCTCTCCGGTTGAAGCAGTTCCTTGTTGATCATAGTGTCATAGATTTATGGGGCAAAGATAGTAAATAAGTGAGAGAAAAAAGAATAAAATATCAATTTTCTTCATTTTTCCGCCTTTTCCTTGGCAGAATGCAAGATTTATTGTACCTTTGCACTACACAACCCTAAAACTGAAGACATGATTTGGAATCCCAACAAAGAGTGCATGAGCCGCGACGAGATGAGCGCGCTTCAGGGCAAACGCCTGCACAAGATCGTGGAGTATGTGTACCACAACGTGCCCTTCTATCGGCACAAGTTACAGGAAATGGACATCAGACCCGATGATATTCAGACCATCGAGGACATCAAGAAACTGCCCTTCACCACGAAGAAGGACCTGCGCGACAACTACCCCTTCGGCCTGCAGGCGGCTCCGCAGCGAGACATCATCCGCATCCATGCCTCCAGCGGCACCACGGGCAACCCCACCATCGTGGGCTATACCCGTAAGGACATCGGTGTGTGGAGCGAGTGCATGGCACGCTGTCTGACGGCCTACGGCATCACCCGCGACGACACTTTTTCTGTTTCCTACGGCTATGGTCTGTTCACCGGCGGTCTGGGTGCCCACTACGGCGTGGAGCATATCGGCGCATCGGTGGTGCCGGCCTCGACGGGCAACACGGAGAAGCACCTCAAACTGATACGCGACCTCGGCGTGACAGGCATTGCCTGCACACCGTCGTACGCCCTCTACCTGGCCGAGACGATGGACAAGATGGGCATCACCAAAGACCAGATCAAACTGCGCGTGGGTGCCTTCGGTGCCGAGCCGTGGACGGAGCAGATGCGACAGGAGATACAGGAGCGTCTGGGCCTGAAGGGCTACAACCTCTACGGCCTCTCCGAAGTGATGGGCCCAAGCGTCAGTTACGAGTGCCAGATGCAGCACGGCTCCCATATCTGCGAGGACCACTTCTATCCAGAAATCATCAACCCCACCACGCTCGAGCCCCTACCCTACGGCCAGACGGGCGAACTGGTGTTCACCACGCTGACCAAGGAGGGCATGCCCGTCATCCGCTACCGCACCCGCGACCTCTGTTCGCTGATGGACGGCCAGTGCGACTGTGGCCGCACCGCTGTGCGCATGGGCCGCATCGAGGGCCGTTCGGACGATATGCTCATCATCCGCGGCATCAACGTGTTCCCCTCTCAGGTGGAGAGTGTGGTGCTGTCGATGCAGGAATTCGCCCCGCGCTATATGCTGGTGGTCGACCGCGTGAACAACCTCGACACGCTGCAGGTGCAGGTGGAGTTGCGACAGGAGTACTTCACGGGCACCTTCGACACCCCCGCCGCCGTGGATGCGCTGGAGAAGAAACTGGCCAACCGCCTGAAGAGCGTCCTCTCCATCGCCGCCAAGGTGCAACTCAAGGCTCCCGGCACCATCGAGCGGTCGCAGGGGAAGAGTGCGCATGTAATTGATAAGAGGAAATTGTAAAAGACAGACTCTCCCCCGGCCCCTCCCTGTGAGGGAGGGGAGTTGATAGATTAATTATTTAAATTTATTTATTGGTATGGGGTATAAGACGGCTTCGCCTGACAGATATGGTCTGCTGAAGGAGTTTGCAAGGAAGAACCGTAGGAATGCGACACTTGCTGAAGCCGTATTATGGGAGTATCTGAGAGAGGGGGTGGCAGGGGTGAAGTTCTTACGCCAACATGTGATAGGCGATTTCATCGTTGACTTCGTCTCACGCAGTGGCGGCCTTGTTATAGAGGTAGATGGAGGTTATCATGCAGAACCTCGACAACAAGAGGATGATCTGCTGAGAGAATCACATCTGGAGTCTAAGGGATATCACATCATCCGCTTCACCAACGAAGAGATACTATATAACATAGAACAGGTAATAGACAAAATAGAACAATATTTCAATGAGTAAAGAAAACAAACAAGCAAAAGATCCATCTACTCCCCTCCCTCACAGGGAGGGGCCGGGGGAGAGTCGATTTTTCAACCCCGACCGTGAAACGCTTTCGCGTGAAGGCATAGAATGGCTGCAGTTGGAGCGCCTCAAGAAGACGATTGAACACTGCCTGACCAACGAGTTCTACCAAAAGAAATTCAAGGAGGCAGGGATCACGGCCGACGACATCCAGACACTGGCCGACGTGCGACGACTGCCCTTCACCACCAAGCAGGACCTGCGCGACACCTACCCCTTCGGCATGGCCTGTGTGCCGCTGCGCGACTGTGTGCGACTGCACTCCTCGTCGGGCACTACCGGCAACCCCACCGTCATTCTGCACACGCAGAAAGACCTGGACGAATGGGCCAACCAGGTGGCACGCAACCTGTGGATGGTTGGCCTGCGCCCCGACGACGTGTTCCAGAACTCCAGCGGCTACGGCATGTTCACCGGCGGACTGGGCTTCCAGTACGGCGCCGAGCGTCTGGGGATGCTCACCGTGCCCGCCGCCGCCGGCAACTCCCTCCGCCAGATCAAATTCATCAAGGACTTTGGCACTACCGCCATCCACGCCGTGCCTTCCTACGTCACCCGTCTCTATGAGGTGATGCAGCAGGAGGGTGTCGACCCGCGCCGCGACACCAAACTCAAGGTGCTCGCCATCGGCGCCGAGCCCCACAGCGAGGAGCAGCGCCAGCGCATCGAGCAGATGATGGGCGTCAAGGCCTACAACTCGTTCGGCATGAGCGAGATGTGCGGCCCCGGCGTCGGCTTCGAGTGCCCCGAGCAGAACGGCCTCCACTTCTGGGAGGACTACTACATCGTAGAGATAGTAGACCCTGAGACCCTCGAGCCCGTGGCCGATGGAGAGATAGGCGAACTGGTGCTCACCACGCTCTGCCGCGAGGCCATGCCGCTGCTGCGCTACCGCACCCGCGACCTCACCCGAGTGCTGGGTCGCTCCTGTCCCTGTGGCCGCAACCATGTGCGACTGGACCGTATGCGTGGCCGCAGCGATGACATGATGGTGCTGCGCGGCGTCAACATCTTCCCCATCCAGATCGAGAAGATACTGATGCAGTTCAAGGAACTGGGCAACAACTACCTCATCACCCTGACCACCGACCAGGACAACGACAACATGACCGTCGAGGTGGAACTGGCCGAGGCCACCGATGACTACCCCCGCCTGCAGGCTCTGGAGAAGGAGATCAAGCGCCGCCTGAAGGACGAGATCCTGCTCACCCCCATCGTGCGCCTCGTGCCCCAGGGCACCCTGCCGGTCAGCGAGGGCAAAGCCGTCCGCGTGGTGGACAAACGAAAAGTGTACCAGTAACCTAGCCCCCTAAGTTAGGGGGCTCAGAAAGAATATGACAATCAATCAGTTATCCATTTTCATCGAGAACCGCTCGGGCACGCTGATCAAGGTGCTCCAGATTCTCAAGCAGGCCAACATCCAGATTGTGGCCTCAACCATTGCCGATACCGCCGACTACGGTATCTATCGACTCATCTGCAGCGAACCGCTCAGGGCCTATGAGGAACTGAAACGGGGCGGCGTGGCCGTTGCACTGAGCAACGTGTTCGCCCTCGAACTCGACGACGAGCCCGGACGGGCCGCCGATGCTGTGGAGACCTTCTCGAAGGCCGGCATCTCCATCGCCTACATGTACACTTTCCTGCTCGGCGGAAAGGGCATCATGGTGTTCCGCACCGAGAATGCCGACGAAGCCGAACAGGTGATTCGTGCCAACGGACTGAAGTACATCGCCGAGCCCGACCTCAGCAAGTTAGCGTAGCGCAACCGACACCGTAGCCCGATGCCCGCTACGAGGCATCAAGCCTAAAACTTGAAACAATCCTGCTATCCTGCTTCTCAAGGAGTAAACCCACTGACTGCCAATGAGATAAGGGTAGCAGGATTGTCTTATGCTTTTAAGTCTCTATGTCGATATGGACATCTTTCTTGCGGTAGCCGCTGGAGGTGAAGACGGCCACAAGAGCGCCCTGCTCGTCGGTGATTCGCACCTCGGCGTAGGGCATGCGGGGGTGGTTGACCACCTCGCGCGCCTCGGCATAGACATAGCCCGAGGCGACGCTGCGGATGAAGGTGATGTTGCTGCTGGTGGAGAAGGTGAGCACGCGGTGGCTGTTGACAGCGGCGGCGAAGGCCAGGTCGGCCAGCGTGAAGAGGGCTCCCCCCTGACACACGCCGCCACCGTTGAGATGTTCGGGGGTGATGAGCATTCGCGTTCGGGCATAGCCCTCACTGACGGCCAGCAGTTCTACGCCGGCATTCACCGCAAAGCGGTCGTGCGAGAAAAATTCGTTCCAAGTCATAGTAAGTTGTAACTTTGTATGTTGTGGGTGCAAAGTTACAACTTTTTCTGTAGAATAGCCCCTCGGAAGGCGGTTTTTCTGACCTCAGTTGATCAGGAACACCTTCTCCTGACCCTGATAGACGGCCCTGGCGGTGGCGCGGCCGTCGCTGACAGTGCTGATCTGGAAGGTGACGGCGCCATCGGCCGGCGTGCTCGTGGCACGGATCACCGACTTGTCCGTGAGCGGCGCATACAGTTGGTAGTGGTCGGCGCGGGTGTAGCCGTTCTCGTTGGTGGCCATGACGGGCTGGGCGGGAATACGCAGCGAGCGGCCATCGACGGTGATGGTCACCTGCGGCACGACGGGCACGGCGGGCTTGCCAGCGAAGAAGCCGAAGCCATGCAGGGTGAACAGACCCTTGGCAGGCTGCTGGCGGCGGCCCTGCTGCTGTTCGGGCTGCTTCACCTCCGTGCCTTCCACAACGAGGTAGACGGCATGCTTGCCCTTGAGCGAGGCGAGACGGTCGTTGGCCTCGGCAGAGAGACTGACGGTGCGCACGTGGCGATTGGCCCTGTCGGTGCAGCGGTCACTGATGACGGCGATGTCGCTGCCGTGATAGGGATCGTCCAGTCGCACGTGGACGGTGAACTGCCCCTCGCCGCCCTCAGTGGTCAGGTCGAGGGCGAGCGCGTTGGCCTCATCCTTTCTGAAACCGCCAAAGGCCTTCACCCCCTTGGTGTCGCGGGCCAGACCCTCGAAGTTGAAGTATTTGAACCCGACGATGCTACCGTTGCGCAGTGCGGCCAGGTCCATCGAGTTGTTCCACACGTCGTGGTTGTCCTGCATATACTCGTTGGCCCCGGGTCCGGCCATGTAGCAGGCGATGCCGGCCGAGTAGTAGCCGTAGCAGGGCAGGCCGAAGATATGGAAGCCCTCGCTGGTCACCTCGGCGCCCGAATAGACATGACCGTCGGTGGCCCGTGCCATCCACTGCTCGTCGGCGGCGAAGGGGTCGTAGCCAGTGATGCGCACCTGTCCGCCCTTGGCCACGGGCTTCTTGTCCCACTCAATCTTGACCGGAGCCACCATCGCCTGGCGGGCATAGCCGAAGCCTCGCGGCGGACGGTGGTAGAAGACGTACCACTGGCCGTTGATCTGCTGCAGCGAGCCGTGGGTGTTGTGACCGGCGTTGGTGGTGATGAGGCGCGAGCCGTCGGCGCTGGGCACCACGCCGCGCGAGTCGACCAGCACGCCGCCAGAGCGCCAGGGGCCGAGGGGCGAGTCGCCATAGGCATAGCGCAGGGCCGAGTTGGTGTTGCCCAGGCCGTACTCCTGGCCGCTATAGCCGCTGAACACCATCACATACTTGTTGCCCACCTGACGGATGCTGGAGGCCTCAAAGAAGTTGAAGTCGAGCGGGTTCTGGCCTTTGTAGAGGGCCTTGTACTCAGAGCCCTCCTTGTCCAGGAGCCGGCCGTCGCGGCTGCTGGCAGGGATGAAGGGGTCGATGAGTTCGGTGCCAGGACGATTGGAGTACATGGTCGGCGGGTCGAGTGGGCAGGCCGTGGAGTGCTGGAAGCCGTAGAACACGTAGGCACGGTAGCCGACGGCATAGTCGGGGTCGCGCTTGTCGTTGACGGGCTCGATGAACACCGAAGGGTCGAAGTCGATGAGCGAGCCCTCCACGCACTGGGTGCCGTCGGCCGTCAGGTTGACTGGCGTAAAGGGGCCGTTAGGACGGTCGCCCTTGCACACCATAGCCACGCGGCGCCAGCCACGCGAGTGGGGATAGAGCCAGTAGGTCTTACGGCCCGTCTGGCGGTCGACGGTCTCAACCAGGTCGGGGGCATACATGGTGTCCCACTGTCCACCCACGAACCACGAGAAGATGGGGCCCTCGTCGCGCCACTGCGAGAGGTCTTCGACGGGTGCCGACCACATGCGCACGTCGTTGCCGCAATATTTATTATAATGTACGTCGTGCGAACCAATAATATAAGCACGGAACTTGCCCGGCTGATCGGGGTCTTCGAAGACGCGCGGCTCGCCGTCGGGCAGGTGTTCCCACAAGGGGAGATAAGGATTCTGCGCCATGATGGGACTCATCAATAAGCAAAAGATAAAACTTAATACTGACTTTCTCATAAATGTTCTTAGTTATATGATTCTGCCGCAAAGGTACGAAAAAGAATTGGAAGCGCAACAAACGCCAACGACCCATTTCGGCCAGTGAAACATTTCTGAAAAAGATAGTAACAAAATCGAAAGGCCGTCTGCCAGATTATTCGTATCTTTGCACCCAGAATCAAAAAACAATCCCAAAGAAACCTCATGAGAAAGAATTTGCTTTTCGTATGCCTCGCCTGGTTCGGCCTGATGTCGGCCCAGGGGGGCGAAGTGGTGACAAGCCCCGACGGGCGCATCAGCGTGGAACTGAGCGTGACGAACGGTCAGCCCTGCTATCAGGTGACCTACGACGGACAGGTGATGATCAGCCCCTCGGCCCTGGGCCTGAAGACCAACATCGGCGACTACAGCCGAGACCTGGTGCTGACAGGCGTCAAGACCAGTGACATCCGGGAGACCTACACCCTGCGCAACATCAAGCAGAGTCACGTCAGTTACGAGGCCCGCGAGGCCGTGGCCCAGTATGAGCAGCAGGGCCAGCACGTGATGGACATCACCTTCCGCATCAGCAACCGCGACGTGGCCTTCCGCTACACCATCCTGCCCAAGAAGAAGGGGCGCGACATGACGATGTGCTGCGTGGTGGAGAGCGAGGCCACGGCCTTCCAACTGCCTGCCACGGCCACCAGTTTCCTGGCGCCACAGGCCAAGCCGATGACCGGCTTCGCCCGCACGGCTCCCAGTTACGAGACGCGCTACGGCATAGACGAGCCGGTGGGCAAGAACGGCTGGGGGCAGGGCTACACCTTCCCCTGTCTGTTCAGGGTTCCGTCTGTTGCGATAGTATCGCAACAAACAGAACAAAACTGGCTCCTCATCAGCGAGACGGGCACCGACGGCGACTACGTGGGCTGCCGCCTGCTGGGCGAAGAGGGCGGCCGCTACCAGATAGGCTTCCCGCAGCAGGAAGAGGGCAACGGATGGGGCAGCACATCGGTGCAGATGGCCCTGCCCGGCCATACGCCCTGGCGCACCATCACCGTGGGCCCGCTGAAGAACATCGTGGAGACCACCGTGGCCTGGGATGTGGTGAAGACAAAATACGCCGCCACCCGACATTATGAATATGGTAAGGGCACGTGGTCGTGGATCATCGGCATGGACAGCAGTTGCAACTTCGACGAGCAGAAGCGCTACATCGACTTCGCTGCACAGATGGGCTACCGCTCGGTGCTGATCGACGCCCTGTGGGACACGCAGATTGGCCGGCCGCGCATAGCCGAACTGGCCGAATACGGCAAGACGAAGGGCGTGGGACTCTACCTGTGGTACAACTCGAACGGCTCGTGGAACGACGCACCGCAGTCGCCACGCGGCATCATGGACAACTCGACCCTGCGCAAGGCTGACATGCGGTGGATGCACGACATCGGCATACTGGGCATCAAGGTCGACTTCTTCGGCGGCGACAAGCAGCCGATGATGCGGCTCTACGAGGATATTCTGAGCGATGCCAACGACGCAGGACTGATGGTCATCTTCCACGGCTGCACGCTGCCTCGCGGCTGGGAGCGCATGTACGGCAACTACGTGGCATCGGAGGCCGTGCTGGCCAGCGAGAACCTGCACTTCTCGCAGGGCTTCTGCGACAACGAGGCCCGCGACTGCGGCGCCATGTATCCCTTCACACGCAACGTGGTAGGCTCGATGGACTTCGGCGGCTCGGCCCTGAACAAGTTCTACAGTGCCGACAACAAGCGCGGCACGCAGCGCAAGACCTCTGACGTGTATGCCCTGGCCACGGCCGTCATCTTCCAGAGCGCCGTGCAGCACTTCGCCCTGGCTCCCAACAACCTGCAGGATGCCCCCAGGTGGGCCATCGACTTCATGAAGCAGGTACCCACCGAATGGGACGAGGTGCGCTTTATCGACGGCTATCCCGGCCAGTACATCATCCTGGCCCGCCGTGCAGGCGACAAGTGGTATGTGGCCGGCATCAACGCCACCGACCAGCCCCTGAAGCAGACCCTCTCGCTGCCGATGCTGAATGAAGGCACGGTCAGCCTCTACCAGAACAACCAACTGACCACCGCCAAACTGTCGAAGAAGAAGACTCTGAAGATAGAGATTCCCACTGGCGGCGGCGTGGTCATCACCCAATAACAACCAGCAACGACTATGAAACGAATCATCTCCCTCCTACTGACGCTGACGGTTTGCGCCCTGACGCAGGCCGCCGAGCCGTTTATCACCTTCAGCCCGCAGGACGGCGCCATCGCCCTGCACGATGCCACCATCGACGTGTCTGACCAAGAGCACTCCTGCGTCAAACTGGCCGTGCAGTCGCTGGCCAAGGACTTCTGTCGAGTGACGGGCCGTACAGCCGTCGTGGGCGGCAGTTTCGCCTTCGGCGACAAGGGCCTGGGCTACGACGACCCCACGAACGGGGCTGCAACGATGGTCATAGGCACCGTGGGCAGCAACCCGCAGATTGACCAGTGGGTGAAGAAAGGCCTGCTGAAAGACCTGAAGGGCAAGCGCGAGAAATACGTCATCAAGACCATCGGCCAGCAACTGGTCATCGCCGGCAGCGACAAGCGCGGCACGGTCTTCGGCATCTACGAACTGTCGCAGCAGATGGGCGTCTCGCCCTGGTACTGGTGGGCCGACGCCCCTGTGGAGCGCCACAAACAGGTCTACGCCCTGCCTGGCGAGTACACCGACGGCGAGCCGGCTGTGGAGTTCCGCGGCCTGTTTCTCAACGACGAGGCTCCCTGTCTGACGGGCTGGGTGAAGAACACCTTCGGCACCAACTATGGCGACCACCGCTTCTACGAGAAAGTTTTTGAACTGATTCTTCGCTTAAAAGGAAATATGCTCTGGCCGGCCATGTGGAGTTGGGCTTTCTATGCCGATGACCCAGAGAACGGCAAGACCGCCGACCGCATGGGCATCATCATGGGCACCAGTCACCACGAGCCGATGGCCCGCAACCATCAGGAGTATGCCCGCCACCGCAAGCAGTGGGGCGCCTGGAACTATCAGACGAACCAGGCAAACCTGGACCGCTTCTTCCGTGAGGGCATCGAGCGCATGAAGGGCACCGACGACATGGTGACCATCGGCATGCGCGGCGACGGCGACGAGGCCATGAGCGAAACGGCCGACACGAAACTGATGCAGCGCATCGTGGACAACCAGCGCCGCATCATCAAGGAGGTGACGGGCAAGCCTGCCGAGAAGACCACACAGGTGTGGGCACTGTATAAAGAGGTGCAGGACTACTATGATGCCGGCTTTCGCGTGCCCGACGATGTCATCATGCTGGTGTGCGACGACAACTGGGGCAACATACGCCGAGTGCCCATCGACGACAAGGAGCGTGCCCACAAGGGCGGATGGGGCATCTACTACCACGTGGACTACGTGGGCGCACCGCGCAACTCGAAGTGGATCAACGTCACCCAGACGCAGCAGATGTTCGAGCAACTGTCGCTGGCCTACGACTACGGCATCCATCGTATGTGGATACTCAACGTGGGCGACCTGAAGCCGATGGAGTATCCCATCCAGTTGTTCCTCGATATGGCCTGGAATCCGAAGGCCTATACCCAGCAGACCGTCACCCAGCACACCCGACAGTTCTTCAGTTCAGTATTCAGCGATATCATCGCTGAAGAGTGTGCCGCCATCTACAACCGCAACTGCCAGTACATGGCCCGCGTGACGCCAGAGATGCTGGACGCCCAGACCTACAACGTGCAGACGGGAGAGTGGAAGCAGGTGGCCGACGACTACCTGCGACTGGAGACGCGCGCCCTGCGCCTCTACGAGGACATCCCCCAGGAGGCTCGCGACTTCTACCGCCAGACGGTGCTCTTCCCCGTGCAGGCGATGGCCAACCTCTACGATATGTACTACGCCCAGGCCATGAACCACTATCTGGCCTCGAAGAACAGTCCTGATGCCAACCAGTGGGCACAGGAGGTGGAGCGTTGCTTCAGGCGCGACTCGCTGCTCTGCCATTATTATAATAAGGTGATGAGCGGTGGTAAGTGGGACGGATTCATGACGCAGAAGCACATCGGCTACCGCTCGTGGAACGACAACTTCCCCCACGAGATGCTGCCCTCTACGAAGACCGTTGCCAGCAGTACGGCTGGCGGCTACACCTTCGGCCGCAGCAATGGCTTCGTGGCGATGGAGGCCGAGCACTACTATGACGCACTGGCTGGCGAAGGCACGCAGTGGACGGTCTATCCCGACTACGGCCGCACGCGCAGCGCCGTGGCCCTGACGCCCTACACGGCCCAGGTGGGCGACGCGCGCCTCAACTACCGCTTCACGCTGCCTGAGGGCACAAGCAAGGTCAAGGTGCACGTCATCGTGAAGTCGACACTCGACTTCCTCAACATCGGCGGCCACGAATACACCGTCAGCATCGACGGCTCGGAGCCGCAGGTGGTCAACATGAACAAGACGCTCGTCGACCGTCAGCCCTATATGTACTCAGAGTACTATCCCACCGTGGCCCGCCGCGTGATAGAGAAGGTGGTCGAAGTGCCTGTCAACGAAAAAGGTGCAACGCACACACTGACGCTGCACCCCTGCCATCCGGGCATTGTATTCGAGAAGATTGTGGTAGACTTTGGCGGCTACCAGCCGGCTTACCTCTTCGGCACGGAGACGGAATATGTGAAAGGCGACATGGGCAGTCCCGTCTTGCCGTAGGCATTGGCTCGAACGGGATTATTCTTCCAAGCATAGCGCACCTGCTGCGGATGCTCAACGGGCGACTGGACGATGATCTGGTCGCCCTTTGCTGTGGCCTCGGCATTCTGGAAGCGGCCATCGGCTGCGGCCACCTCAAACTCATAGAGGGTGCCGTCGGCACGCAGGGGCTGGTCGAGCGTCAGCACCACCTGTCGGTCTGTGGCCACAGCCTTAACGACCTGCGGCGAAAGCAGCGTTTTCTGGTTCCAAAGGATATGGTCGAAGCCCGTGGCGATGCGCTGGGCCACTTCCTGCTTGCGCAAGGGGTGGATGTCGACAGCCTCGCCCAGGTCGATAATACAGGCCAGTTCGGCACGGTCCAGTTTGGCTGCCACCTGCCGCTGGGCCTCACGCACGACGCTCCAATTGGAATCCTGCGGCTTGTCGCTCGGCTCCATGAAGTTGGCCAGTTGCACAATCATGAAGGGCAGGTCGGGCTGCTGCCAGAGTTGGCGCCAGCCAGTGACCAATTCGGTGAGCCACGTCTCATAGTGACGGGCATCGCCACCCGTGTTCGACTCGCCCTGATACCACACCACGCCCTGCAGGGCATAGGGAGCCAGGGGATAGAGCATCGCGTTATATAATACGGTGGGCAAGTTCTGACCGCCCGCATCGATGCCAGGACAGGGCTGCATCCTGGCACCCTCGTGGACACGCCACTCGCTGCTGAGGGCCACCTCGGTGCCATCGTCGAAGATGAGTTTATAGGGCTTTTCAGGGATGAAGTGAGGCGCACCGCCCTTGGTGACGAAGCGCACCGTCAGAGCATTGCGGCCCTCGACCAGCAGACCGGCAGGGATGGTGTAGCGGCGCGGCGGATACTGATAGCCCGTGCTGCCCACCTGACGGCCGTTGACATAGGTCTGGTCGGCATCGTAGAGCGTGCCCACCAGCAGTCGGCAGGGCTGTCCGGCATGGGCGGCATCCACCTCCACATACTGGCGGGTCCAGAAGGAGCCCTGATAGCGGAAGTCGCGCGTCAGGTTGTTGCTGGTCGGACGCCCATTGGGCTGCGTGCCGAAGGCCTGCTTCATCTCCCATTGGCTGTCATCGAAGTCGAGGGCGTCCCAGCGGCCGGAGAGTCCTGGGTCGGTCTCGTTCATGATGTGCTGCCAGCGGTTCTGAGCCAGCATACCGGCGCGCTGCATGGTGCGCACCATCTCGTCGTCCTGATAGAACTGGGTGCGGCGCAGTTCGTCAGGGAAGTGCTGCTGCAAGGTGTCTGCCGACAGCCACGCCTGGATGGGCGTTCCGCCAAGAGAGTTGACGATGATGCCCTGCGGCACACCCGTCTTCTCGTACATCTCGCGGCCCAGGAAGTAGCCCACGGCAGAGAAGAGCCAGGCATTCTGCTTCGACACCGGCTTCCAGTTGATGGGTGTGGGCTTCACGTCGGTCTTCGGCCCATGGGTGTCGTAGTCGGTCTGCACACGGAACATCCTGATCTGTGCATTCTCGTAATCGTCGATGACGGCACCATACTGCGGATAGACGCGCTCGACGGTCACGTCGATGTTCGACTGGCCAGAGCAGAGCCACACGTCGCCGATAAGACAATTGTCCAATGTCAAGTCGTTAATGGTCATCTGGAAAGGACCGCCCGCCTTTTGCTGTGGGAGGACGACCTGCCAACGGCCCTGGCCATCAGCGGTTGTCTCATACACCTTCTTACGGAATGTCACACGAACCTGCTCGCCGGCATCGGCCTGTCCCCAGACGGGGATGGGCTTGCCGCGCTGGAGCACCATACCACTCTGAAACATCTGCGGCAACTGCACCTTGGCCCCTGCCGCCATTGCGCCGAGAAGCGCAAGCATCAACACGAATGTCTTTTTCATAACAAGGGCAAAAGTAATGCTTTTTTGTGAGAAAAACAATACTTGCCCGTCTCATTGTGGCCAAATGAAACATTTAGCGAAGCATCTGCAACATTTCTTGAGTGGTTTATTAAAATAAAAATAGTAATTTTGCAGCAAGAAACTTAAAACGAAACGACAATATGACAGATTCGACACAACAAAAAGGCTTCTACAAACTCTCATGGGTGCAGCGCATCGGCTTCGGCTCGGGCGACCTGGCCCAGAACCTCATCTATCAGACCATCTGCATGTACTTGCTGTTCTTCTACACCGATGTCTATGTGCTCGGTGGCGACGCAGCCAAGTCGGCAGGCCTGGCCGGCACCATGTTCCTCGTGGTGCGACTGGTCGACGTGCTCTGGGATCCCCTGGTGGGCACCTTCGTAGACAAACACACGCCGCGCTGGGGCAAGTATCGCAGTTACCTGGTGATGGGCGGCATCCCGCTCACCATTCTGGCCATTCTCTGCTTCTGGGACGGCTTTGCGCCCTCGCTGGTCTATGCCTACATCACCTACGTGGGCATGTCGATGCTCTACACCTTGATCAATGTGCCCTACGGTGCCCTGAACTCCTCGCTGACCCGCGACACCGACGAGATCACCATCCTGACCTCCGTCCGTATGTTCATGGCTAACGTGGGCGGCCTCTGCGTGTCGGCTGGCGTGCCCATCATCGTGGCCCTGTTTGCCCAATCGGACAACCTGCCCATAGAGATGGCGCTGTTCATGGGCCTGGGGTCGCTGCCCTCGTTCATTTTCATGCCACTGGTGCCAGCCATCAAGAAGCGTGTGGGCAAGAAGAATATGTTCTACATCTTCCTCAGCGTGGCCATTGTGGGTATGGCGATGCTCTACATCATCAGCAAGATGGGCACGGTGAAGGAGAACATCACACTGGTCTACATCGCCCAGTTCATCAAGTCGACGGGCGTCATCGTGGCCACCGGCTATATGTGGGCCCTCATCCCTGAGGTCATCTCCTATGCCGAGTACACCACGGGCCGCCGCATCGCCGGCATCGTCAATGCGCTGACAGGCATCTTCTTCAAGGCAGGCATGGCCCTGGGCGGCGTGGTGCCAGGACTGGTGCTGGCCTGGACCAACTATGTGGCCACCGAGGAGGCCTCTACCCTGCCTAAGGACTCGCGGGCCTGGTTCCTCACCATGCTCATCTTCTCACTCGTGGGTCTGGCCCTGCTCATCTTCTGCTTCTCGCAGACCAAGGAGCGCGTGGTGATGGACGAGAGCGAGACGAAGAACGTGAAGGTCAGCGACCTGTGGACCGAATTCCTGCGCAACCGCCCCCTGCGCATCATCGCCCTCTTCTTCATCACTGCCTTTGCCATGATGAGCGTGGGAAATGCCGCCGGTGCCTACTTCATGAACGACCTCGAACTGCAGTTGCCTGAAGCCCAGGAGGGCATCCGCTGGCTCGTCTGCATCATCCCCGCCCTGCTGCTCCTGCTGGCCATGTTCATCATCTCGAAGTATGAACTGAGCGACGAGGTCATCGACAAGATTAACAAGGAAATCGAACAACGTCATAGCCCCCTAAGTTAGGGGGGTGGGGGTCTGAACGACCCCAGTCTTCAAGTATAAACTAATAATAATAATCAGTATGAATAAACATTGTTCAGACCCCCAGCCCCCTAACTTAGGGGGCAAACTACCACGCTATCTTTTCCCCAGTGACTATATGGCCGACCCTGCGGCCCACGTATTCAACGGCAGATTGTACATCTACCCCTCTCACGACCGCGAGTGCGACAATGTGTTCGACGATGACGGCGGACACTTCCAGATGCGTGACTACCACGTGCTGTCGTTCGATGACATAGAGAACGGCCCTGTGACTGACCACGGCGTGATTCTCGACCAGGACCAGGTGGCCTGGGTGGAGAAGCAGATGTGGGACAGCGACGTCGTAGAGAAAGACGGCAAGTACTATCTGGTGTTCTCCGCCAAGGACTACAACGGTGTGTTCCACCTCGGTGTAGCCATTGCCGATCGGCCCGAAGGCCCCTTCATCCCCCAGGAGCACCCCATCCGCGGTGCCTACAGCATCGACCCCTGCGTGTTCAAGGACGATGATGGTAGCATCTACTGCTACTATGGCGGACTCTGGGGCGGACAACTGCAGTGGAACGTGGCACCTGAGCACACCGTGCCAGCCGATTCTCCTTGTCCGACAGTTGACTTAGGGCATGCCCCTGACCGCAAGACACAACTCTATACCCTTGCGTCGGATGCCGCACTGCCCAGCCTGATGGCCCGCATGAGCGATGATATGCTGCAGTTTGCCGAGGCTCCCCACCGTGTCGTCATCGTCGATAAGGACGGCCAGCCGCTGAAGGCCGGCGACCCGCACCGCTTCTTCGAGGCCTCGTGGATGCACAAGTACAACGGCAAGTACTACTTCTCCTACTCCACCGGCGACAGCCACCTGCTCTGCTACGCCATCGGCGACAACCCCTACGGCCCCTTCCGCTATCAGGGTGTCATCCTCGACCCTGTGGTGGGCTGGACCACCCACCACTGCATCGTGGAGTTCAAAGGACAGTGGTACCTGCTCTACCACGACTGCGTGCCCTCCAACGACATCACCCACCTGCGCTCGCTGAAGGTGCAACGCCTGTTCTACAACGAAGACGGAACCATCCGGAAGGTTGTGAATGAATAACCGAACCATCATAGAAGACTACTACCGCAAGCACAGAGGCGACCTGCTCGCCTTTGTGCTGGTTCGTCTTCATAGAAACGATGAGGCCGAAGACCTGGTGCAGGAAGTCTTCCTGCGCCTGCTCAGTGGCAACCGCCCCATCAACGAGACCACGCTGCCCAGCCTGGTCTATGCCCTCTGCCGCAACCTGCTCACCGACTGGTATCGCCACCACAGCGTATGCCGCGAGGCCGAGCACGCCATCTGCCGACTGCTCTCAGAGAATCATGCCGACACGACCGAGTCGGTGCTCTTCGTCCGCGAGATCAACGAGCAACTGGAGCGCGGACTGGCTCGTGTGCCAAAGGAATGCCACGAACTCTACCGCATGCACATCTACGGCAACATGCCCATCCGCGACATCTGCCGCGAGACCGGCCAGCCCTACAAGGCCGTGGAATACCGTCTGGGCCTGGCCCGCAAACAAGTAAGAAAACAACTGCGACACGTGATATGAAAAAGTTACTGATCATTACCCTCCTGTCACTCATCACTCATCACCTATCACTCATCACTTCCTACGCCGAAGACGGCAGCCGCCTGTGGCTGCGCTACGACAGCACGCTGGTGCAGGACCTCACCCTGCGCATCGACTCCACGATGCCTCTCGACGATGGCTATCGCATCAGCGGCAAGGTCATCACCGCCCGCACCCAGCAGGGCCTGCTCTACGGCAAGTATGCCTATCTGCGTGGCGAGCAGGGCGAGTCGCACCCCTACTTCCGTCTGCGCATCCTCAACCACTGGGACAACCTGGACGGCAGCATCGAGCGCGGCTATGCCGGACGAAGCATCTTCTGGAACGATTCATCACTCATCACCTCTCCCTCAAGCACAAAATCAAGAGCGGAAGCAAACTATTCACTACTAACTATTAACTCCTCACTGATAGAGCACTACGCCGAGGCCTGTGCCTCCATCGGCATCAACGGCACGGTGCTCAACAACGTGAATGCCTCGCCGAAGATCCTCACCCGCCCCTATATAAATAAGGTACGCGAAATAGCCGACCTGCTTCGACCTTGGGGCATCCGTGTCTACCTCTCCGTCAACTTCGGCACGCCGAAGGCGCTGGGCGAGACGCACACCGCCGACCCGCTCAACCCGCAGGTGCGCCGCTGGTGGAGCAACAAGGCCAAGGAAATCTACCAGCAGATTCCCGACTTCGGCGGCTTTCTGGTCAAGGCCAACAGCGAGGGACAGCCCGGCCCGTTCGACTACGGACGCACCCATGCCGACGGTGCCAACATGCTGGCCGAGGCCCTGCGTCCCTACGGCGGTATCGTCATGTGGCGCTCGTTTGTCTATGGCGCCAAGCACAAGGGCGAAGACCGCGTGATGCAGGCCGTGAGCGAGTTTGCCGAACTGGACGGACAGTTTGCGGAGAACGTCATTCTCCAGTCGAAGAACGGCCCCCTCGACTTCCAGCCACGCGAGCCCTATGCCCCCATCTTCGACCAGATGAAACAGACACGTCAGATGGCCGAACTGCAAATTACCCAAGAATATCTCGGTCAGGGCGACCACCTCGTGTTCCTCGCCCCCATGTGGAAGGAGTTCTTCTCCTTCGTCTCCCCCTCTCGACTGGAGGGCATCGCCGGCGTGGCCAATATCGGACTGGACACTAACTGGTGCGGCCACCACTTCGCCCAGGCCAACTGGTACGCCTTCGGTCGCCTCGCCTGGAATCCCACCCTATCCTCGCGCCAGATAGCCGAGGAGTGGATCAGCCAAAGTTTTAGTGAACAGTTAATAGTTAATAGTGAAGAGTTTGCTACCGCTACTCCATCCAGCACAACATCAACGACTCCATCAAGCACAGAATCAGCGGCGGTAGCAAACTATTCACTATTCACTATTCACTCTAAACTTATAAACATGATGCTCCGCTCCCGCGAGGCCTGCGTCGACTATATGATGCCCCTCGGCCTGCACCATATTTTCAAGTTCGACCACCACATGGGACCAGAGCCTGACGGCTTCAAGGCTGAATACCCGCTGGAGTGGTGCCCCGTCTACTACCACCAGGCCGACACCGCAGGCATCGGCTTCGACCGCAACAGCCGCGGCACTGGCGCCACAGGCCAGTATCGCGAGCCCTACCACACGCTCTACGACAGCCCCACCACCTGCCCTGAGCAGTACCTGCTCTGGTTCCACCACCTGCCCTGGACCTACCGCACGCTGAGCGGCCGCACCCTGTGGGAGGAGATGCAGTATCGCTACCAGCGCGGCGTCAGCGAGGTGGAGTCGTTCATCCGCATCTGGCAGGAGGCCCGCCCCTACATCGACGAGCAACGCTGGCTGGAGGTGGACGGGAAACTGCAACGTCAACTGGACGATGCCCGTGAGTGGCACGACACGTGTCTGAAGTATTTTGGTAGTTTTGCAAATCCTGAAAAACAATGAAACGATTCGTTCTCTCCCTGCTCCTGCTGGCGAGCCTGACGGCAGCACGCGGCCAGCAACTGATCCTTGGCGGCGAACTGAGCAATTCGGCTGCCACCTGCGTGGAAGACATCGACGAGGTAATGCCCCGCATGGCAGCACTGGGGCTCAACACCGTGCTCGTGCCCGCCTACTGGGAACTGATGGAGCCTGAGGAAGGCCACTTCGACTTCACCCTCATCGACCGCACCATCCAGCGTGCACAGGAGAACCACCTGCACGTGGTCTTCCTGTGGTTTGGCGTGTGGAAGAACTCCATGTCGTGCTACGCCCCGCTGTGGTTCAAGCAGGACACCCGCCGTTTCCCCCGTGCCCGCACCGCCAGCGGCAAACCGCTGGAGATAGCCTCCGCCTTCTCCGACCAGGTGCTGCAGGCCGACCTGCGCGCCTTCACCGCCCTGATGCAGCACATCCGCCAGACCGACACCCAGGGCACCGTAGCCATGATGCAGATAGAGAACGAGATAGGTATGCTGGAGGATGCCCGCGACCACTCGCCGCTGGCCGAGCAGGCCTACCAGAGGGGCGTACCCCAACAACTTGCCGACTATCTGAAGAAGAACAAGAAGCAACTCCATCCCTGGCTGCAGGCTCGCATCCAAAACTTGACGCCCAACGCCCCCTGGACATCTGCTTTCGGCGCTGACATCTACACCGACGAGATCTTCATGGCCTACCACTATGCCTGCTACGTGGAGCACCTGGCACAGGCGGCCCGACAGACACTACCCCAGATGCCCCTCTACGTCAACGCCGCCATGAACAGCCGCGGACGCCGTCCTGGCGAATACCCCTCGGCAGGTCCGCTGGCCCATCTCATAGACCTGTGGCACTGCGGTGCACCCAGCGTCGACCTGCTGGCCCCCGACATCTACGACACAGGCTTCAAGCAGTGGGCTGCCCAGTATGCTCTGCCCAACAACCGCCTCTTCATCCCTGAGAGCCGCTGCTGTCAGAACAGCGGCGTGAGGGCCCTCTATGCCTTCGGCGAACACCAGGCCCTGGGCTTCTCGCCCTTCGCCATCGACCAGGCCAAGCCCGAAGAGACAGAGACCGTCACACGTGCCTACGACCTTCTGCGACAGTTGGCTGGTATCAAGTATGAGGCATCCTTCGGACTGCTCTTCGACCAGGAAGACCGCGAGCGCATCATTCAGGACGGAGACTTAATGCTCACCTGCCGCCACTACTTCACCCTGCCCTGGGATGCGCGTGCCTCCGATGGCACCACGTGGCCTGAGGGCGGAGCCATCGTCGTGCGCCTCAACCGCCACGAATACCTCATTGCCGGCTCTGGCATCGTGGTGAGTTTCGCCACCAAGAGCGAGAAGGAGCAGGAGCAGCAGAAGACGCTGGGCGAGGACGGCTTTGCCGAGCAGGGCACAGGCCAGCACTCCGCAGCCCCCGCCCGCTTCCGCGGCAGCCGCATCGGTATCGGCTCCGTCGACGAGGTGAGCATCGATGCCGACGGCATCCACCGCCTGCGCCGTCACAATGGTGACCAGGATCATCAGGGCCGCCACGCCCGCATCGCCGTAGGCGACTGGAAGATACTCCACGTCAGCCTCTACGAGTACGAATAAGGAAAAAAATCGTGTCCTAAAACTAACGTATGAAAAGAACATTCCTCCCCTTACTCCTGCTGGCCCTTGCCGCACTCACGGCACAGGCACAGCCAGCGGGCGGCTTCGGCGGCTTCCAGATGCCCCAAGTCAACCTCGAGATCTCACAACAGTGGAAAGACGTCAACTATGCTGGCGACGACCAGGCCTACCACACCTGCGACATCTACCTGCCCCGCGAGCAGAAAGACCGCTACCCCGTGGTCATCCACATCTACGGCAGCGCCTGGTTCAGCAATAGCGGCAAGGGCGCAGCCGACCTGGGCACCATTGTGCAGAGCCTGCTGCGCGCCGGCTATGCCGTGGTCTGCCCCAACCACCGCTCGTCGGCCGATGCCAAGTGGCCCGCCCAGATCCACGACATACGCGCCGTGGTGCGCTTCGTGCGCGGCGAGGCAGACAAGTACCACTTCGACCCCTCCTTCGTAGCCACCAGCGGCTTCTCCAGCGGCGGCCACCTGGCCTCCATCACCGCCACCACCAGCGGCACCCGCCAGACCACCGTCGGCACCGTCACTATCGACCTGGAGGGCTCGATCGGCCAACACCTCGATGAGAGCAGCGCCGTGCAAGCCGCCTGCGACTGGTCTGGCCCCGTCGACCTGACCGCCATGGACTGCGGCGACCACATGACGATGGGGGCCGACAGCCCTGAGGACGTGCTGCTCGGCTCGAAGATAGACCGCGAGCCCGACAAGTACCTCAGCCTCAGTGCCACCCAGTACGTCGACGCCCAGGATCCGCCCATCATCATCTTCCACGGCGAACGTGACAACGTGGTGCCCGTCTGCCAGGGCCGCCGCTTCCTCCAGGTGCTACAGGCAGCAGGCGTGCGCACCGAGGCCACCTTCGTGCCTGAGGGCGGCCACGGCATGGGCATGTACAGCGAGGACAACCTGCAGCGCATGGTGCGCTTCCTCGATGCCGCCAGGCCCAAGTCGCGCATCGTCGAGGACGGCGGCACAGGCCCCTGCAAGGCCGTCATGAAGGAGGAGCCCACGCTGCGCGCCCACACCGTCTTCGTGCCGCAGGATCTCACGGCCTTCGGCCCCAGCCGCCCCCTGCCCGTGCTCGTATGGGGCAACGGCGCCTGCACCGACTCGCCCTGGGAGCACTTCCGCTTCCTCAACGAGATTGCCTCCCACGGCTACCTCGTCCTCGCCACCGGCTACATACCCATGATCGACGACGAGCCCTACCGCGGCCCCATGTCCACCACGCAGCAACAGATAGAGAGCATCGACTGGGCCTTCGCCCAAAACGCCGACCCGCAGTCGCCCTACTACCAGAAGATAGACACGGGCCACATCTGCGTGGCAGGCATGTCGTGCGGCGGACTGCAGACACTCTTCAACTGCGCCGCCCCCCGCATCACCACCCTCATGATCTGCAACAGCGGACTCTTCAACCAGCAGAACGCCCATCAGGCCGTCGGCGGCATGCCCATGCCTCCCAAGGAGAAACTCAGCGACATCCACACCCCCATCATCTACATACTGGGCGGACGTGAGGACATCGCCTACGAGAACGGCATGGACGACTTCCACCGCATCAACCACGTGCCCGCCTTTGCCGCCAACTACCCCGTAGGCCACGGCGGCACCTACCGTCAGCCCCACGGCGGCGAGTTCACCGTCCCCGCCCTCGCCTGGCTCGACTGGCAACTCAAGGGCGACCGCCAGGCCTCCCGCATGTTCCTCGGCAAGACCTGTGGCCTCTCCAAGCGCAAAGACTGGACCACCGAGCGCAACGCCCTGCTCCAGTCCCTGAAGCCGTAGCAAAAGAAAACAATGCAAAAAATAATCCTGCTATTCCGTTTCTTTATTCATTTCACTGAAAAGAAACAGGATAGCAGGATTATTCTTTCTTATAGCGTCAGTCGCCGAAGCCACCGCCGAAGCCGCCCATACCCCGGAAGGAGGGGGCGGGTTCGCGACCCAAGTCAAGCAGCAGTTTGATCAGGGCGCGACGGCGGAGAGTCCAGGTGGGATAGTCGTCGGCACGCAGCACCTTAGGCTCGAAGCCGGGCATCTGCGGCATGCCCTGCATGAACTCCATCGTGCTGGTGGTGATGACGCAGGGCTTGGTCTTGCCGTCGGCCAGCAGACGGTCGGCAATGGCATCGGCACCGCCCACCTTGAACCAACTCTCCATGGTGTCGCCCTCGCCGGGCACCAGTTGAATCATGCGAGGAATGGTCATGCCGCCACGCGGCATGGGTGAGATGTACCAGGCCTCGGCGCGCTGCAGGTCGTAACTGATGGTGCCGTGGCGGATGTCGCCCTGCGAGGCAAAGTTGAAGGGCGAGGCAGGATTGTCGGCCACGCTGTACTTGAAACCGCGATCAGGCGAGAGCCACATGTTGCAGGGGTCGGCCACGGGGGTGCCGTCGACGAGGAAGCAGTAGCGATAGGTGTCGAAGAGATAGTCGCTGAGGGTAACGGCCCACACGCCATCGGAGTCGCGCTGCATGGCGATGGGCTCGGGCTGCATCTCGCACTGGAGCAGCACCTCGCGGGCCTCAGGGGCCTTGAAGCGGAAGGTGACGCCCTGCTCACCATAGTCGGGCGAGACGATGGGACGGGGGAAGAGGCGGGCCATGACGCCAGGGGTGAACTGGGGCTCGCTGCCAGTGGCTGCCGGGGCGGGCTGTGCGGAGCGCATGGCGGCCTCGGCGGCTTTCTTGTTGAAGAGCAGGGGCAGGGTCTGAGCGAGGAAGTACTTGGCGTTCATCCAGGTGTGGCCGAAGCGGCCGGTGGTGAGCACCTTGACGCTGCGGATGCCCTTGTCGTCGAGAAACTGCATGTAGTCGCGGGCATTGCCGTAGAGGAAATCATCGGTGCCCACGCCGAGCCAGAACAGGCGTATCTGCCGGTTGGTCTCGTCGGCATGGTCGTAGACCTCAGGGATGTCGGTGGAGGTGAAGGAACTGTAACTGCACAGGTAGCCGAACTTGTCGAGATTAGTCAAGCCGTTGTAGAGGGCCTGGTTGCCGCCGCGCGAAAAGCCGCCGATGGCGCGGTGGTCGCGGTTGTTCAGAGTGCGGTAGTTCTGTTCGACGAAAGGCATGAGGTCGCCTATGAGGTCGCGGCTGAAGGGGTCGCCGCCGAAGCGCGTCTGGGGCATGCCGTCGCCCTCGGCCCGTGCGGGCTGCAGTTTGGTGGGGTTGCCATAGGGCATGACGACGATCATCTCCTTGGCCTGATGGTTGGCGATGAGGTTGTCGAGGATATAGTTGACGCGCCCCACCTTGTAGTAGACCTCCTCGGTGTCGGTGGTGCCGCTGATGAGGTAGAACACGGGGTAGCGCTTCTGCTGGTCGGTCTGATAACTGGGAGGCAGATAGACGACGGCATTGTTGGTGCCTCCGATGGCCTTGGAGTAGTAGTGCACGTAGTCGATGCGTCCGTGGGGCACGTCGCAGATGTCGTGGGGCAGCGAGCCGCCGCCAGGAATCTCCAGCAGGCTGCTCTTGAAGCCCTCGTTGGGGAAATACTGCGGATTCTCAGGGTCCATCACGCTGACGCCGTCGACGATGAAGCAGTAGGGATACATGTCGGGGGCGGCAGGGCCGAGGGTGGCCGTCCAGAGCCCGGTGAGCGAGTCGCGCTGCATGGGGTTGCGGCCGGCAAACTGCACGTCGACCAGCACCTGGCGGGCGTGGTCGTTGTGATAGCGGAAGGTGACGGTGCCGTCGGCGTTGCACACCACAGAGGGTGTGGCGTCAGCGGACTGCTGCTGGGCCTGTGCCGTGAGGGTCAGGGCAAGCAGGACGGCGAAGAACAGGATGTTCTTTTTCATTTGATCAGTACTTTCTTTCCATTGATGATGTAGAGGCCGTGGGAAGGACTTTCTACGCGGCGTCCAAAGAGGTCGTAAATGACTGCAGAGGCAGAGGGCTGGGCGTCGGCGGAGGAGTCGGCGACGGAACGGATGCCGCTGGTGGTTCCCTCCTTCAGGCGGCAGAAGTTCCAGTAGACGGGTGTCTCGCCGTTGGCAGGGCCGTTGCCAGTGAGATAGAGGCCGGTGCCCAGATTCTTCAGCGTGAAGCCACGTCCCTCGACATACTGTATGTCCCAGACGGCGCCGTTCTTGATGTCCTGTCCGTTCTGGTTGTTCAGTCCCAGGATGAAGCAGCAGGAACCACTGGCGGGCTGAGTGTTCAGATAGCCGGGGCTGCCCCAAATGCTATACTCGCCGCCCGAGGGCGTGATGAGTCGCAGCAGGTAGTAGCGGCTGCCGCTGACGGTGACTGTCTGGGCCTTAAAGAGATAGCCTGCATTGGCAGCATCGAAGGCGGTGCCGTAGGGCTCGTAGCCCAGGTTCTGGTTGTTGGAGCCATAGAGGGCGCGCTGGGTCTCGTCGTTGACAATGGCGAAGGTCTGTCCGCTGAGGTTGGCAGCGCTGGTGAGCGACTCGCCAGGCACCAGGGGAGCGACGACCGTATAGCGCGACAGACGCTCGTAGGTGGTGCCGTCGGTGGCGGTGACCACGGCCTTCAGGGTATAGGTGCCTTTGGCGGTGGGGGTAAACTCAGTGGTATAGGGGGCCTCAGTCATTGTGGCGAGCAGCGTGTTGTTGGCGTAGAGTTTCACGTCGGCAATGGTCTTGGTCCTCAGACGGGCGTTGACGGTGATGCTGACAGGCTCGTCCTTCGCGCCGCTGAGCGAGGCGGGCTTCACATAGACCGACGCCTCCTTCTTCATGCCTGGGAAGGGGCTCTTGGCGGTCTTGGCCTTGTCGGTCTGCATATACTCGCGCAGCCAGGTCAGGGCCGAGCGTTCCTTCTTGTCCTTGATCAGGCCCGAGATGCCGCTCTCGCCAGTTGCGTTGTCCTTGATCCAGGTGTGGCCGTAGAACCAGCCCCACAGGGTGACGCCAGCGCAGTAGTCGGCCTCCCACATGACGGGAAAGTGCTGCTGGAAGTTCCACTTCTGGTTAGCATCGCTGGTGTCGCCAATGTCGTACTCGGTGATGTACATCGGCATCTTCAGAGCGTCCTGAATCTTGGTCATCGCCGCCTTGAAAGTGGCCTGGTTGACGCCGCCCAAGTCATGCGACTGACAGCCGTAGGCATCGATGGGCGCACCAGCATCGCGCAGGGTGCGCACCAGGTCGATGAACTGGTCGGTGTTCCACTGGAAGGTATTGAAGTCGTTGTAGATCAGTATGGCGTCCGGCCAGCGTTCGTGGGCCATCTCGAAGGCGCGGATAATCCAGTCGTAGCCTGTCTCGCCGCCTCCGCCCAGGGCCTCGCGCATCAGGTAGGTATCAGCCTGATGGCCCTCGACGGCCTCGTTGACCACGTCGATCATCTCCAGATTGGGATACTTCTTCTTGACGGTGTCCATCCACTTGACGATGGCCTGACGGCGCTCCTCAGCCGAGAGGTTCTTGAGCCAGCCAGGATACTGCGAGCCCCATACCAGACAGTGGAACTTGAAGGGGAAGCCCTTCTGACGGGCATAGGTGTAGGCAGGGTCGGCACCGCCCCAGTAGTAGGAGTTGCGGGTGCCCTCCACGGTGCCCCACTTGGTGCCGTTTTCTGGCGTCACTTGGTTCCAGTAGTCGGAATAGACGAAGCCGTCGTAGTTCATACTGCCTGGCCAGTCGGTAGTGATGTTGCCCAGGAACTTGTCAGGGTTGGTCGATAGTTGTGCCGAAGCCTGAAGACTCGCAAGTCCACAGACAGCCAGCAAGCATAGTGCTTGCTTCTTGATGATGTTCAGGTTCATATCTTCTATTTTCTATTATATACTAATACATCTGCCAATAGTCCAGACGGACATCGCCCTGAACGGCGTCGAAGCAGAGATATAGGTCGTGAACGCCAGTGGCTCCAGTCAACTTGGCAGCAAACTGGCGGTACTTCTCCAGAGAGCCAGTACTGCGAACGATGGCGGTGCCGATGACGGGGCCGTCCTGGCTGTCCAGGTGCAGGGTGACGGTGCCCATGCCTGTGGCGGCGGCAGCAATGCTGAACTTACGGGCACCCTGACTGCCAAAATCGACACCACGCAGACGGATATACTCGCCGTCATCGAGGTCGTAGACATACATATTGCGGCGGCCCGTAGACTCGGGCATATCTTTCACCACGCCGGTATTCTCGATGCCCATCTTGGCCGTCTTCAGACCGTAGCCCCAGTTCATGGTCTCGGCTTCCACACGCTGGTAGGGGTTCAGCCAGTGCAACTGCTCCAGCGGCTGCTGGTCGAGCCAGTAGGGCACTTCCTCGATGGTGCCGTCAGCACGATAGGTAATCTCCGTGGCCGACACGCTGCGCTGCTCGTGGTGCTCGAAGGTCTTGAGGTGCATCAGGTCGTAGTTCTGGCCGAAGACATAGGAGCGGCCCTTATAGTCGCAGATGCCCGGATGGTTGCCTCGGTCACGCGGCGTGGGGCTCATGATGTAGCCCTTCCACTCCCAAGGCCCCGTGGGCGAGTCGCTCATGGCATAGCCAAGAGCCTCAGGGCAGCAGGTAGAGGCGAAGCCGAGGTAGTACTTGGCTGTTGCCTCTTGGCCGTCAGCCGTTGGCAGGTTGCGCTTGTAGAACCAGGGGCCTTCCTGATAGTTGGGTATGTGGGGCAACTTCGTCACGTCGCTCTTCAGCGAGATCATATCGTCGCCCAGCAGGGCATAGAAGGTGTGGGGATTACCCCAGTACATATAGGCCTGGCCATCATCATCGGTATAGACCGTGGGGTCGATGTCGAACCAGTTGCTCTGATCCCACACTAAGGGCTTACCCAGCGGATCGCGGAAAGGGCCGTAGGGCGAATCACTCTCCAGCACGCCGATGCCGTGGCCGTGCAGAGGGGCGTAGAGGTAGTACTTGGCTGTTTTGCTTTGGTCATTGGCAGTTTTGCTGCTGCGCGCCACCGTCTGGATGGCCCAGGCACCGTTGTCGCGACTGCGCCAGGGGAAGTCTTTCAGCGAGGCCACAGCCCCATGCTCGGTCCAGTTGACCATGTCGGTGGTCGACCAGAGCAGCCAGTCGTACATGAAAAAGCCTGCCGATGACTTCTCGTTCTCGTCGGGGATGTCCTCAGGCGAGGCATCGTGCGATGTATATAAGAACAATGTGTCGCCCACCACCAGCGGCGAAGGGTCGGCAGTGAACTTGGTCTGGAAGAGCGGCATGTTCACCTGCTCCAATCCGCGCATCTCCCACCAGTCGAAGTTGAAGAGTTTGGGGCCCTTGCGGCCTTTGAAGGCAAAGAACAGGTCATGGGTGCCAGCAGCGATGGCCGCCAGGTCGATGGTCAGCGTCTGCCACTGCTCCCATCCACCCGTGGCAGGCACATGGAGCGTGCCGAGCAGTCTGCCTCCGAGGCTGTCAATGCGAATCTCTATCTGACCGCCACGCAGACCGCTGGCCACACGGGCCGTAAAGGTACGGGGCACCCGACAGCCGAAGTCCACATTCTGCAGTTTGATGTAGTCGCCATTGTGGATATCTGTCACATAGACACCCACCTCGGCATTCTGTTCCGTCTTCACACCCTGGGAGAAGGCCATCGTCTCGGCCTCCACCTTGCGGTAGGGATTGAACGCGGCAATGGGCCTGACACCCTCATCGGTAGGCAGGATGGTGGGGAACGAACCGTCGGCGTTATACTTGAACTCCTCCACAGCCACGCTGCGGCCAAAGCCACCTCCACCCGGCAACTTACCCGTGTGGTAGAAGAAGTAACTATGGCCCTTGAAGTCGGCCACACCGCAGTGGTTGGTAAACGACTTCGTATCGGAGAGCGGCATGATCTCACCGGCATAGGTCCAGGGGCCGACGGGGCTCGGTGCCGTGCTGTAACTGATATGCTCCGGCACACCCCCAGCGGCGTAGAGCAACTGATATTTTCCACCGCGCTTGGTGAGCCAGGGCCCCTCTACATAGGAGTCCTTATAGGTCTTGCCCGGCACACGCTCATTCATGGCTGGAGAGCCGAAACTTTCCTCAGTCATGGGCAGCATGCCTACCCCACCCTCGCAGGATATCATATCGCGGTTCAACTTGAGATAATACACGCGGGGATTTCCCCACATCAGCCATGCCTGACCGTCATCGTCAATCATCACCGTCGGGTCTATATGATCCCACTTGCCGTCCTCATAGAGCGGCTTGCCCAGTGCATCGCGGAAGGGCCCCGTGGGCGAATCGGCCACAGCCACGCCAATGGCCATGCCGCCGGAGAGTCGGGAGTGGGCACAGATGTACCAATAGAACTTCCCGTCGCGCTCAATGCACTGCGAAGCCCAGGCGCGGTCATCGGCCCAGGAGAACGACTCGAGGGCCAGCGGAGAACCATGGTCCTGCCAGTTCACCATATCGTCGGTCGAATAGACGCGCCACTCCTGCATCCAGAAGAAGTCGGCTCTGTCCTCGTCGTGACCAGTATAGACATACATACGGTCACCAGCCACCAAAGGGGCGGGGTCGCTGGTGCACCAAGTCTGCACAAACGGGTTTTGGGCTGTGGCTGCCCCGACCGTCAGGGCGACGGCAGCCGTCAGAAGAATCTTTTTCATATCTTTTCAATTTTCAATTCTCACAAAGACTGGGATATGGCCACGGTCGACAGCCGTGGTGACGGTCTGCCCACCCTCGTAGTGCTGACCCGTACGATAGTCACGCCAGCCGCCTTTGTTGCGAGGCAGATAGGTGGACCACGAGGTGACACCCGGCTCGGTGACGGGGCTGATGAGCAGCGACGGGCCGAACATATATTCATAGCGCTGCTGCAGGGCCTCGGGGTCATCGGCAAAGTCGAACACCAGCGGACGCATCAACGTGTAGCCCTCGTCGGCCACACGCTGGGCACAATGGGCAATATAGGGCTTCAGCCGGTAGCGCTCGCGCAGGCACTCGGCGATGATGGCCTGCGCCTCAGGCCCGTAGTTCCAGGGCTCAGTGTTGCTCATGTAACCATGAACACGCATCAGGGGCAGATAGACCGAAATCTCTATCCAGCGCAGCATCCGTTCGATGTAGGCACTGTCGGTGTACTGGTTCTGGGGACGGAAGAAGCCGCCTGCATCGTAGGTCCACCAAGGGATTCCTGCCGCCTGCACGCCCAGGCCGGCCGTGATCTGACGGCGTAGCGTCTCCCAGTCGTTGCCCACGTCACCGCTCCACAGTGCAGCCCCGTAGCGCTGAATGCCAGGGAAGCCGCAGCGCGTCAGGATGACGGGCGACTCATCACTCATTCCCCTTTGCTTATCACTTAATAGTCCTTCATACACCGTTTTGTTGACCAGCAGAGGATAGACGTTGCGCACCTGCTCGCCGCTCCAGCGGCCACGGTTCACGCGACGGCCCACCAAATCGTCGTTCTCTGGTTCTGTGGCATCTTGCCACCAGGCATCGATGCCCAGTGGCACCAGTCGCTCACTGAAGTTACGCCAATAGGCCGCGGCAGCATCGGGATTGAAAAAGTCTATCCAGTCGGTGCCGGGGATATAGTAGCCGTCGGCCAACATCTGCCGGCCTATATCCGAGCCCTTGTCAATCTTCGACCAAACCGACACCATCAGCCGCATGCCCATGCGGTGCAAACTGTCGGTCATCGCCATGGGGTCAGGATAGTTGGCCTCGTCGAAGCGCATCGAGTTCCAGCCATACTTGCCCCAGTACTGCCAGTCCTGCACCAGCAGGTCTACGGGCAGTTGCTCCTGGCGGAAGCGGTTGGCCGTCTGCAGGATTTCCTCCTGCGAGTGGAAGCGCTCACGGCAGTGGATATAGCCCAGCATCCACTCCGGCATCAGGGGAGCAGGGCCAGTCAATTCGCGATAGGTGGCTATCACCTCGTCGGCAGAACCCACGAACACGGTATAGTCGACGGCAGTGGCCACGGGGGAGCGCAGCGTGGTCTCTGTTCCCACCTTATTATAATAGAGCACAGGCCTATCACCAGCCGTCAGTTCAGCCTGCACGTGGTGACTGCCCTTGTCCAGATGTACAATGCGCGAGGCCGTGGGTGGCAACCAGAGGTTCTGCATCTCGATGACGGTCTGTCCGTCGATAGTGAGGTTGTGACGGCGGGCCATTTTCTGTCCCACATCGAGCAGCAGGGCATAGTCGCCCGCCTCGGGGATGTCGAGCGTAGCCTCGAAGATGTTGCGCTGACGCACCTCCTGACGACCGCCCTCAGTAGAGGTGACATTGACCACCTCGGTCTGCCCCGCCCCCTCGTGCTTCTTCAGCACCACCGAGCGGTCACAGGGATTATACTCTGTCAGGCCGTAGTTGTTCCACAGCACGCCGTAGCCCTTGCTGGAGAGCAGCATGGGTATGCTGATCTGGGTGTTCACCTGCGTCAGTCGGCGCGAGAGGCCGCGTATGTTGATATAACCATCCTGAAACTGCCCCAGTCCGTAAAGACACTCGTCCGCAGGCGACTGAAAGCGCAATGTGGCCACACCGTCGTGCATCTGGTGGGCTGTGGCCGTGAAGACGGCGTGTCCCTTTTTGTCAAGCACGCTGACGATGCTGTGCTTGCGGTCTATCCGCACACTGATGTCGCTATGCTTCACCTCCGAATGCTTCACGTAGACCCAATCGGGCAGCGTGTCTGCAGCCATCCCTACCTCATACCTGATGCGCACGGCGTTGCGTGCCACCATCTTGGTGCTGATGCGTCCCTCTCCGAAGGCCGCCTCCTCTGCATTTGCCGTCAGGCAAGTCACCATCAATAGCAGAAGGGTAAAGAACTTTCTAATCATATCCTGCTCACTTAATGACAATCTTCTTTCCATTATGGATATATATGCCCTTGCGCGGATGCTCCACTTGCTGACCGTTCAGGTTATAGTAGAGGCCATCCGCAGTGTGGTCTGCAGCGACAACCTCTATCGAGGTGTCGACCGGATAGCGATAGAGGATACTGTTGAGCACATTGCCACTGCGAACTGGGAAGTACTGCGTGAGCAGCCTATTGCGCTCAGCCATATAGTGCTGGTCTACGGTATAGAGTTGACCGGCCGACTGCCACCGATGCACGTCGCGCCGATAGTCGCCCCAGCGGGCAGCCTCGGCATAGATGGCTGTCTGAATGGTGTGATAGAGGCTATCCCAGACGCTGACTACCGACTGCTCGCCCAGCAGGCCGTCGTCGGCAAGCACCTCCTTGGCACGTTTCACATAGCGACGGGCAAACTGCTGATTACGCATCAGGTCGTTGAAGATGCCTGTGGGGAAGCCCCGTCCGTTGTTCTTACCGAGCACATTCTCACGGGGATTCTCCAGAATGATCTCGCTATCCCAACAGAGGAAGCGGAAGCCCTGACTGTCAGCCCCACGACGGCGTAGGGCGTACCAGTTGTGGTGATCCCAGTCGGTGTTCCCACCATACTGGTTGATAAGCATATAGTCGATAAAGCCATCGATGTCGAGCAGCGTGTCGAGTTTCTCATAGGCAGCCTCGTCAGTAGCGACTGCCGCCGTCTGCACCATCTCTTCCCACGCTCTCAGGTCACCCTCGCTGGCCTCGATATGATTGCCGCCGTCTTCCTCGATCTTCACCACATCTATATCGGCCTTCGCACCGCCCAGATGGTCTTTGCCGAACTGGTCGTCCACACGCTCGGCAATATTGTAGAGGCCCCAGTACATCCCATTGAGGAAAAGGTTCACATAGAGGGCGTTGACGCTGGTGCGTCCCATCTTGCGCTGCATACGGCGGGCCCACACATCACGGGTGTACTGGGCATTCTGCCGGTTGCCCTCGCTCCAGTGCTGCCACGAGTTGCCAAAGTGACAGCGGAGCACGAGTTGGTCGAACTTCTGGGGCTCATCGGAGCCAAAGAGGGGGTACTTGAGGCTCTTGGGGCCGTATTGCTCTTTGAACACGAGACGGAACGAGTGCTTGGGGTTCTTCTCGGCCAGGCGCCCATGGCCGCCATGCAGGCGAAGACCACAAGTGGTGGCAAAGTCGTGGTTGGGACTACCAAACATCTCCACACTGGCCGGACGCGTCCAGCCGTGACCGGTATTGTCACCCACGGGAGGGCCAGTAAAGATGTAGATGCCGCCGCGGCCAGGATCGTTCTCATGGCTGAAGAGGTTTTCCTTGTCGGTGACGATGCTGAGCACGGGCAGCGACTTCAGGCCCTCGATGATTTTCGGGCGCAGCGTGGCGTTGTCGGTCATCTCCGGGTCCATCTCATAGTCAGCCTTGGCCCTGCCAGAGATCTGTGTGTAGCGTCCCCACTCCGAGGGATAGCCTTGGGGCGTGTTGCTCTGACGCAGAATATCTTCTACGAAGAGGTAGGTGGCTGTTGCAATAGGCGTGACGCGGCCCGTGTCTGCCACGACGGCAGCCCGCAGGATGGTGGTGCTGCTGATGGTGATGGGCTGGGCATAGAGAGCACTCTGCTGCGTGGGCTCACTGCCGTCAAGGGTGTAGTGGATGGGCACGCCATCGGGCAATGGCGAACTGTGTTCTGCCTGAACGATCTGCAGCGTGAACGGCTGGTCATAGAAACCGTGCGGTTGGCTGAACTGCAGGGTCTGCCCCAGGCTGACGGCCGGCAGAAGCACCGTCAGCAGCAGGGGTAGCACCTTCGCTGAATACGCTTGAATACGCCTAGACATGATTGGCTATTATCTGATGACTTTCTGAACGGTACCATCTGCACGACGGACAATGTTGATGCCGCGACGGCTGCTGTCCGTCCGCCGTCCTTGCAGGTCGTAGACTCCATTGAACATTGAAGACTGAGAATTGGAAATTGACTGTATGCCGACCGTCGGTTCGGTGGAGAACCGCCACGAGAGCACCTGGGCATCGGCACTCAGAGGCAATGCGAAGTAGAGATAATCGCAGAGGCCCGTCGGCACGCTGGTCAAATCGACCGTGATGGTCTGTTCTTCCTGTGTATTAAACTCAACCACGGCCAGCGGTGCGGCTGTCAGCAGGCCCAATTTCACCTCGAGCCGTCCCATGCCCTTCACTCTCACCACAAGACTGCGGGCCGTCTGATTGTCGGTATTGAAGTTGACGCCACGCACCATCCACCAGTTGTCGGTGGCAACGGCAGCCATTGCACCCGACTGCTCCACGAAGGGGTTGATGCGGGCAGATGCCAACTGCTCTACTCCGCTGATGGACACGCCCGACCGCGTGAGTGCAGTGATGCGACCCGTGCGCGGAGCAACGGTAGCGGGACTCAACTGCAGGTTGCGGTAGCCACCGCTGCACCCCATCTGCGCCTCCAGCCACTGGGTATGGTAGATCAGATAGTACTTGCCTGCGAAACTATGCAGGTGGGAGTGGTTGTTGCCATAGGGATAGCCCAGCGTGCCAGGATTGGGCAGTACCACACCGCCATAACTCCAGTTGTCGGCCAAGGGGTCGCTGGCCGTCAGATGAACGATGGAGGCAGCACCGGGGGCACTGGCCGTGCTGTAGGTAGACCAGTCGCTGGCGATGGTCCATCGGGTGCAATAAGAGAACACCCACTTGCTGCCAATATAGTTCAGTTCGTTGGCCTCAAAGTGACAGGGAGCCGAGATGGTCTTGATGTCGCTGTCCAGGCTGATGAGGTCTGCCCCCAATTTCACGATGCGGGCATTGCCGGGCTGCAGGGCGGTGCCTACAATATCGCCGCCGCCAAAGGTGAGATAAGCCTCCGAGCCATCGGACTTGATGCAGGCACCGGGGTCGATGATGTTAGAGATGGTGCCCAGCCCTGGCGTCGAACCGTCGATGAGGGCATGGCCGAGGGGATCGGTCCATGGGCCTGTAGGCGATGTGGATGTCAGCACGCCGATGCCTGCCGCACCATTGGTGAAGTAGAGGTAGAAGTGGGTCTGGCCGTCAGCCTCTTGGCGGCTGATGATGCTGGGGGCCCACGATGCCCATATCCAGGGGGCTGCCGCCTTCACATCGATGACGCCATGATTAGTCCAGTTCACCAGATCGGCCGTCGACAGGCACACCAGTTGAGTGATGTGACTATATGTATTGGAGGAAAGACCTTCGCAGAAGTCGAACTCCTGCTGGTCGTTGGTAGCATAGACATAGAGTCGGCCATCATACTCGATGGCAGTGGGGTCAGCCATAAACCGGTTGGCCCAGAGGGGGTTGCCGTATTCCGGCTGCTTGGCCGAGGTGGCCAGCGCGCTCTCCTCAGGGGTGGCGTCGGCGTTCTTCTCGAAGACGAAGGTATAGAACACACCCGGCAGCAACTTCACCACGGGCTTCTGCGTGCCGTTGCCGTACTTCTCGGTGACGTCGGCCCTGCGGGCGTTGGCGGCATCGCTGGTAGCCACCTGAGTGATGCGGGCCGGTGCAAAGGGCAGGCTGACAGTCAGATGATAGGTGTCGGTAGTTGAGGTGTTGAGCACCATCACCACCACGCTGTCACCCTGCGCACTGATGTAAGACGAGCCGCCCTTCAGCACATTATTGGTAGTCGACAGCGATGAATAGACACGAGTCTTGCCCGTGGCATATTTGGCATAGTGGCTGAACACCCAGGCGCGCTTCCACAGTTGGGTGGCCGAGCCGCCGTGATTGCTGGCAAAGAAATCGTCGACCATCGAATAGTAGACATAGGCAGAGTAGCCGGCCCTCATGGCTTTCTCTATGCTTTCTATCATCTCATACTCGGCACTGAAACTGCCGTCGTAGCCATCAGCATAGTTGAGCAGGAACTCGGTCTCCCACATGTGCTTGCCGGTCTTCTTGGTGACGTTCTGCACAAACGACCAGTCGTTGGTACCATAGAGATGGTTGCCCCACACGTCGATATTGTCCAAAGCGTCCTGCAGGGTCACCAGTTTATTGTTATAGGTGTGCTGACCCCAGCCGAAGCACTCGGGGCCCATCACCTTGCACTTGGGATCAAGTTTCTGGCGCAGGGCCTTACACATGGCAGCCATCTCCGTGGGCGAATAGATGCAACTCTCGTAACTGGCATGCTCCACGCCGTTGTCGGTAGCCGTGGGCGTATAGTCGCTCTCGTTCTGAACAGAGATGATGTCGATGGGGGCTCCCTTCTGCTCCATCGTCTGGCGGTAACGCTCCAGAAAGTCGGCGTATTCATCGTAACAGGCAGGATTGATAGCACCGCCATTGGAGCCCTGTCCGCCCCATGTGTGCTCCACGAGGGGCCACACCTCGGTGCCGAAGTCGTTCTTGTATTTCGTGGTGTTCTGCGTCTTGTATTTCTTCGGTGGCGTCCAGGGTGTGGCAAACACCTGCATATTGGGATTGATCTGCCGCGCCCAGCGGATAGGGTTGCCGTATTCGCCCCAGTTGCTCTCGTTGGGGTTCACTCTGACACGCATGATGTTCAGGCCCACCTGGCCTTCGCCAGTGCCCCACAGCAGGTTCACCTTCTGCTGGGTGTAGACGTCGGCCCACTGGCCGTTCATGCCGGTGCCGCCGAAACCGTCGATGTACTGATACTTCGTCGTGGCCGTTGTTGTCAGCGTGGCAGTCCTGTCAGCGGCCAGTGCCTGCCCACCGCCCCCGATGGCCAGCGCTGCAAGCATTAAGATAGTCTTCTTTGTAGTCATTGTCATTCGTATGTTAATTGATTCTTTTGTAGTCAAAACGGTCTACGTCCACATAGCCTCCCGGCTTCTTGGTGGCATAGCAGAAGATGGCAAACTTGGTGCCCATGAAGAAGCGGCGATAGTCAAATCGCATCTTGTAGTCGGCCGTGCCTATCCTGGTCCACTGCTCGCCATCAAGGCTGTAAGAGAAGGAGGCCACGTCGCGGCCGACATTGAAGTCGGCATCAATGCGGAGATACACGGTGGCGGCCTTGTTCAGGTCAACCGTCTCCACAACTTTTTCATCCACGCTGGTCACGGCTTTCTCGCGCTCAGACAGCGAGACCGACTGCTCGCTCATCTCGAGCACACACTTCTTGCCCTGCTTCTTGATGGTCAGCACGCCGCTGTCGCCATTGAAGGCAGCCAGGCCGGCGCAGTCGCCATCACGCAGATGGCTCACGTCGAGGGCCACGGCACCCGTACACTTCGGCCCCTCCATGCGCTGGGTCAGCGTGTTGGGAGCCAGATACAGGTTGGCAGCCACGCGGCTGGTCTTCAGCCGCAGGAAGCCCGGACGCTCAGTCAGCGACCAGGCCGCATCGATGGGATTGTGGTTCCACTGCCAGCACTTTTTAAGTGAAGAGTGAAGAGTGAGGAGTGAAGAATCGG
>JAFUST010000045.1 GCA_017467535.1 Prevotella sp.
AAAAGTGAGAAGTGATGAGTGAAAATCAGGATATACTTATTAAGATTATTGAGTTGCTGGGCACCTTTGCCTTCGCCATCTCCGGCATCCGTCATGCTGCGGCCAAGCACTTCGACTGGTTTGGCGGCTACGTGTGTGGCATCGCCGTTGCCATCGGCGGCGGAACAATACGCGATGTGATACTCGATGTGCCCATCTTCTGGATGACCACACCTATTTATATGATATGTACGGCCGTGGCCCTGCTGACGGTGGTCTGCTTCGGCCGATGGATGGAGCCGCTGAAGAATGCGTGGTTCGTGTTCGACACCTTCGGTCTGGCGCTTTTCACCATTGCCGGCATTCAGCGCAGCCTCGATGCGGGGCAGCAGTTCTGGGTGGCCATCATCATGGGCTGCATCACGGGAGCAGCGGGCGGCGTCATCCGCGACGTGCTGCTGAACAACGAGCCCGTCATCTTCCATAAGGAGATCTATGCGATGGCCTGTGTCATCGGCGGCATCGCCTATTGGGGCGGCATCGAACTGGGCATCCCCGTGGGTGTGACGGCTGTGGTGAGTTTCGCCGTCACCTGCATCATCCGTTTCCTGGCCGTGCGCTACCACATCTCGCTGCCCATCCTCAAGGGAGACGAAAAAAGCGGCGAAGAATAACTTGTCATCTCCGTCGCTCTTTTCCCTTGTCTATTCGACGATGATCTTCTGACTTTCCTTCGTTCCGTCAGGATAGGTTGTCACCTTGACAACCAGTCCGCGGGCAGGTCCGGTGAGTTTGACACCCTGCAGGTTGTAGTATTCCACCGTGGTGCTGCCGGCGTCACGCACAACGGCGATGCCAGTCGGCGCTTTGAAGGCGGGGTAGTACTCGTCGAAACCATCCTCTGCGTCAGCATTGCCTGCTTTCATCACATCCTCGACGAGTGAGTTCATGTAGACCTCAAGGTTGGTGTACCATTTCTTGGTAGAGTCGATGGTGTAGGTCTTGGCATCGGCAGCCGACTTGGGATTGAGGCCGTTGGCAATCTCCCATTCGTCGGGCATGCCGTCGTTGTCGCTGTCGAAGCCGGAGGGGCGCTTGGCGGATTCCAGCGTGTAGGTGCCCTGGTCGGCCACTCTGTCGATGCGTCCGGGCTTTTTGGTAATCGAACCTTTGTAGGTGGCTGTGCCTGTGCGGGCTTCGGTCATGTAGCGCTCGTCCACCTGGTCGCGGTAGAGCGATGCACCGGCATAGTCCAGCACCTTGTTGAAGGCCGTCGCAGCCGTGTGGGTGGTCACTTCGCCTGTGGGGGCTGGGTTGTCCAGACGGATGCGGATATAGTCTTTACCGCTGATGCTCTCATAGGTCTCGTTACTGCCGTTGTAGTGCTTGGGGTCTGCAATGTAGTGGTCACCATTTAAGGTCTTGGTGCCACTGTCGTAGATGACTTTTTCCCAACTGGCGGCCTTGTTGTCTATCAGGTTGCCTTCCAGAAAGTAGCGGCTGCAGAGTCCCCAGTAGGTCTGGTCGTTGCCGGCATTGCCGTCAGCGGCAATCGTCACTTGGGTCAGGTGGGTGATGGTGGCGGCCGGTCCGCTCTTGAAGTAGTTGTTCACCATGTTGATGAATCCGCCGCCGGGCCCGCCATAGCATCCGTCGGCATTGTAGACCACGCAGTTGCGCAGGTCTACGTTCTCAGCCAGCAGGGTGTTGACCCATTTATAGGTGCTATACATCTTGTTGCTGGTATAGCCGCTCCAGTTGTAGCGTGCACCGTTGAAGCGGGGCGAGCGGTTGTTGACATGCAGGATCATGTTGTGGTGGAAGGAGGCCAGTTTGCCGCCCCAGATGCCGCCGTAGCCGTGGGCACCCTTGCCGTGGCCGGCTTCATTGAGACTTTCGCCGATGGTGCACCACTGCATGGTGAAGTTGTTGTTGTCGTAGAACGAGGCCACCTCGTCGATGCTCCACGAGAAGGAGCAGTGGTCCAGCATCATCAGGGTTTTCTGGCGCTGCCACAGGGCGTCGGCTCCCTCGTTGACATCTCTCTCCTCGCCGCGGCGGATGCGGATGAAGCGGATGATATTGTTGGCACCGGGACGCACGGTGTAGTAGCGCAGGGTGATGCCGGGATAGGGAGCCGTCTGTCCGGCGATGGTCACGTTGTCTTTGATGGTGAGGTCCGACTTTAGTTCGATGACGCCTGCCACGTCGAAGACCACGATGCGGTTCTTCGAGCCCACGGCGTCGCGGAGTGAACCTGTGCCGGAGTCGTTGAGGTTGGTGACGTGCACCACGGTGCCACCGCGGCCGCCAGTGGTGTAGCGACCGTGTCCCTCGGCGCCGGGGAAGGCTGGAGCCTGTGCCATCAGGGTGGTGGCGATGGCGACGAGGGTGAGTGATAGTAGTAGTTTCTTCATTGTTTTTTGTTGTTGGTTTTGTTGCGGTGGGATCGCAACAGGCTTGACTTTATTGCATGCGTTGCAGATTCTCCCAGCGCACGTTCCAGGTGCCGTCTTGGGGGAAACCAGGGTTGTTGGGGTTTGCACACCCATCCCAGCCGGCGCACATCATGGCTACGGCTGAGAGCAGGGCACCGTTGCCCGGCAGATAGAGGCGTAGGCGGTCGGGCGTCTGGAAGTTATGGCCGTTCTTCAGGTAGGTGTTCTTCTGCGTGTCGATGAGCAGGGCTTTGAGGGCTGTCTCCGGCTGTCCCAGACGGGCGGCAGCCATCGCCACCATGCCGTAGTCCCAGCCCCAGGTGGTCTGCCAGTTCCAGTTCTGCATCACCCAGTCGAGGGTCTTGGTGGCGGTGCGTTCGTCGCTGCTGACGGGGCACTGCGGCAGCATGCCGAAGGGACCTAAGACGGCCGGATGGTCGTTGCGTCCTTTCTCGGCGATGGTCTCATAGCCCGAGGTGTTGGCATTGCCGCCCACGGTGTTGAATGGGTCGAACGTCTCCAGTTTGTCGGTATTGCCCTTGGGCAGACCGGCGGTGTAGATGCCGTCGGCATTCTTGGGCAGGGGAGCCATGTGGGCCACGATGTCGTCCCACTCGGCGTGGCGCGGCAGTCCCATCCGCTCGCGCCAGGCATTGGCCACGCTGAGTCCGTACTGCCAGTAGGCCAGTTCGAAAGGATGATTGTAGGAGAAGTCCTTGGTCATCGACTCCTGCATGGCGGTGGCACCTTGGAGGAAATACTCCTTGGTCGTGGCGGAACCGCTGCGCACCTTGCGGCTGCTGGCGAAGTCGGCCATGAACTCAGCGGTCTCTTCCACCTGCTGGGCGTACTTCTTGAGCGTCTCCTCGGTGGGGTTGGCACGATACACCTCTTCAGCCATATATATATAATGTGGCTGCTGCCAGATGAGGAACGAGCCTGTGTTCGATGGTGCCTCACCGGCCCAGGGGTCGGTCATCTTCATCCAGCGGATGCCCTTGAAGCCCTGGCGCTCGGCAATCTGACGGGCCACGGGGTAGGCCACCGTGTTGTACCAGTCGAGCACCTGAGCCACAGTCTGCGGACGGTTCCACAGGGCGAAGTCGACCATGTGCCACCATGTCATCTCCAGATGGGGACGACCGAACCACGAGTTGTAGGTGAGGCCCGTCTCCTGCGGGGGCTGGGCGTTGGCGCAGTTGATCTGGGTGAGATACTGCGAGAGCACCACGCGGCGTTCCAGTTCCTTGGCACGCGGATCCGTGCACTGTGAGAAGTCGACGATGGCACCCTCCTGCCACCAGTGGTTCCAAGAGCGCATCACGGCGCGCAGGTCCTGATCGAAGACCAGGGCCGGCTCGGGTATGTAGTTCTCGTTGGCGTCCGTCTTATAGGGTTTTGACTGTGAGTATTCAGCCTTCAGGGCCAGCACGTCGTCGCTGGTCGTGATGACGAAGTCGTGTTCGCCTTTCCGCTCGAAACTGGCGTGTCCCATCCAGTTGAGTTTCAGATAGTAGCGGGTGCTGTCAATGGTGTGCTCGATGATGGCCGACTGCATGTCGTTGAGCAGGATGCGCGACTGGTGCTTCTCCGGCTTGGTCAGGTCGGTGGCAGCGTCGGCATGCTTGCCCGTGGGGTAGGGCAGGCGGATCCTGATGCTGGCACGGCCGTCCTGCAGCAGGGGCGACTTGATGCGGTAGAGCACGGCGTCGTGGTCTTGCAGGCAGGCGGTGGTGACATCCACCTGCTGGCCGTCGGCCCGAAATGTACTCTCGATGACACCGTCGTAGAGTTTCAGTTCCTGACGGATGGCCGAGAGTTCCTTCAAGGCAATCTGCCGTCCGCTGGCGTCTTTCAGGTCGAGACCGATGATGCCGAGGTTCAGGCGGTGGGGATTCACACGGAAGTATTCGGTGGCCTGCTTGTGGCGGCCATCCTCGGCCTTCTTGTATTCCACGGCGTAGGTCTCGGGGTGACCGTGACCCACGTCAACGGTCTTCTCGCTCTCCTGCGGGGTGAGCGCTTCGGTGTTTTCGAACTTATGCCAGCCCCAGTCGGACATGGCTGTCAGAGGCACACCTGCCTCGTAGTCAAAAGGGTAGGACTGCAGGCCGGTGACGTCGACCGTCGTGGCAAAGTGGCCGTTGCCCACGCTGAGCGAGGCCAGCGGGTCGGCCTCGGTGATGACGGGATTGTTGCGCAGGGTGACGGCCTGGCGGTTGATGGGCTGCATGACATTCTCCGTGGTGAAGCCCATCTGCTCCATCTCGAGCGATGCCCAGATGAACGGGCCGAGGCCCTTGGCATCGTTGTCGCGGATAGCCTCAGAGAGGTAGTATTCGTAGCCACCGTCGCGACGGCGGTTCTCCTTGACCGAGCCCTTCGGGTTGACCTGTTTCATGGCTGCTATCACCTCGTCGGTGGCGGCGGGGCCGAGGCCTGCCACGGAACAGCAGTTGGTGAGCGAAATGGTCTGGTCGTCGTTGATGCGGATGAAGTTGTTCACGATGCCGCGATAGCCCTTGATGCCGGCATCGCGGTACTTCGTTCCCACGTAGCCCTTGCGGTAGGCCTTCAGCAGCACATAGGTGAACATGGCCGAGCAGGTGGACTCCAGATAGTTGCCCTCACGGCCCGGAGCGTCCATCACCTGGTACCACACGCCGCTCTTCTTGTCCTGCCACTTGATGACGGCATCCAGGTCTTTCTTCAGCAGGCCGATCAGTTCGCCGCGGCGGCTGTAGTTCTCGGGCACGGCATCGAGCACCTCGATGAGGGCCATCGTGTACCAGCCCTGAGCGCGGCCCCAGCAGTGCTGGCTCAGACCGGTCTGCGGGTCGGCCCAGAAAGCCTTGCGTGTCTCGTCGTAGGCATGGCGGTTGAGGCCGGTCTTGGGGTCAAGGGTGCGCTCGTAGGTGATCTTCAGTTGGTCTACGGCATCGTCATAGATAGCATTGATGGCATTCTCCGTCTTTTTAGAACTTTTTATCTTCTTAATTTTTGATTCTTCAGTAATGGGAGCCGTGAGCACGCGGAAGGGCAGGCCCATGAAGATGCCGTCGAGCCAAACCTGGTAGGCGTAGATGGCCTTGTGCCAGAACACCTTGTCGGCCTTGGTGCGCGGCTGGTCCTGCAGTTGCTTCATCATGGTCTGCATGGCCACGAGGTTCTTGGCCTCCGGCCACTGCTGATACATGCGGGTGACGAAGTGGCCGGTACGGATGTTATCGAGGTTATAGTCCAGGATGTTGTAGCCGCGGATGTCGCCTTTCTCGTTGATCATCGTGTCGGTGTACATCTGGCAGTACTTGCGGATGTCCTCGCCGCCGTAGCGCAGGTAGGTGTCGAGCATACCCTCCAGTTCGATGCCCATCACGTAACTCCACTTGGGGCGTTTCGAGAAGTCAAGCATGTAACTCTCCGGCACGCGCTTCATCTCCGAGCGCGTCATCCATTCTGAGTAGTGTTTGTAGGGCATCTTCAGCAGCGAGAGGCCGCCGTTGACATAGAGACCGTCAAACTGGATGTTGCGGGTCTTGCCCGTGATGGTGTTGCCCTGCTGCACACCGTTGAAGCGGCAGTTGCGCACGGTGATGTCGTTCACGAAGGTGTCCTCTTCCAGACCGATTACCTGCACGCCGTAGCGTGACTTCTGGCAGGTGACATTCTCCATCAGCACATTGCGCACCACGGGATAGTTGCCGCGGCAGCAGATCTCGTTGTGCTCGTAGTCGAGGTTGATCTTCAGCACCGACTCGCCGCACTGGCCCACCTGGATGTCCTTCACGTAGATGTCCTCGATGATGCCGCCTCGGCAGGAGTTGGTTTTTATGCGCAGCACGCGGTCCAGATTGGGCGAGTCCATCACGCAGTCGTGAGCAAACACGTTCTTGCAACCGCCCGAGATCTCCGAACCGATGACCACGCCGCCGTGGCCGTTTTTCATCTCGCAGTGGCGGATGATGATGTTCTGCGAAGCCATGCCGCGCTCGCGTCCATCGCGGTTGCGGCCGCTCTTGATGGCGATGCAGTCGTCGCCGGTGTTGAAGAAGCAGTTTTCGATGAGCACGCGGTCGCACGACTCAGGGTCGCAGCCGTCGCCGTTGGGGCCGTCGTTGTTGATATGCACGCCGCGTACGGTGATGTCGGTCGACTTGAGGGGATGGATCACCCAGAATGGCGAGTCGAGCAGCGTCACGTCTTCAATCAAGATGCGCTGGCACTGAGTGAAGTTGACCAGTTGGGGGCGCAGGCCGTCTTTGGGGCCGAAGGTGCGCTGCTTGTTGCGCTGGCCGTTGTCGTCGACCATCGGCACGCCGTCCTCACCGTTCTGCAGCAGACGGGGGCGGGCCTCCAACTTCTGGCTGATTACGCCCTCTTTCCATCCAAACTTGGGAGCACCGCACCAGGGCCACCACGTGTTGCGTGAGCCGCCACCGTCGATGGTGCCCTTGCCGGTCAGCGCGATGTCGGTCTGCTGGAAGGCATAGACGCAGGGCGAGAGGTTATAGCAGTCGAGACCCTCCCACGAGGTCTCCACGATGGGGTAGAGTTCGGGCTGAAAGGCAAACTTTAGCACGGCTCCTTCCTCGATGACCAAGTTTACATGGCTCTTCAGGGCGATGGCACCCGTCTCGAAGGTCTCTCCGGCAGGCACAATCACGCGTCCGCCGCCCTTCTTCGAGCAGCGGTCGATGGCCTTCTGGATGGCCTTCTGATTGTCGGCAGCCGTGGCCGAGGGCTTGGCGCCAAACTTGGTAATCAGGTAGTCTTTGCCGCTGATCTGCGGTGTCTGGATACTCTGTTCAATCTGCTTGTATTTCTGTGCATCCCACTCGATGGCCATCGAGGTGAGGGGCATCAGTAGACAGAGCATCAGGGCTGAGAAGAGTTTCATTTTCATCATTTTAGTAGTATTAGTTATATTTATGTAGGTGCAAAGGTACAAATAATAACTGAAACCACCAAATGTTTGTTGGCTGATTTTGCGTTCATGCGCCATCACATGATAAAATGAACGAGAGGATACATCCGCGAAAGCGATGTATCCTCTCCGATAGGGGGTGGAAGAAGTGACTCTATTTCTCCTCAACCAGGGGCGTGCCCAGCATATCCTGCTGTTTACCAGAGGCTTTGTCAGCCCTTTTTTGGGCTTTCTCCAGGTCTCTCTTGGCGTCCTCTGCCTTCTGGCGAGCCTTGTCGGCTTTTTTCTGAGCCTGTTCAGCCGTTTTGTTGGCAGAGTCATATTTCTTCTGGGCCTTGGTCAGTTCGGCCTGAGCCTTCTGGGCTTCCTTGACGGCCTCCTCCTTTTTCTTCTGCTCCTTGGCGGCCTTCTTCAGTTCCTTGGAACTCATGTTGGTAGCATCTTCGACGGTTACCACGTTCTGTGCCTGCATACTTCCGCAAGCCATTGCCATCAGGGCAATCATCATTAGTTTCTTCATCGTAGTTTTCTTGCTTTTTAATGTGTTGATACTTGTTCCTGCTCTACGCCAATCAGACGCAGTCCTTCTGAAGTGAGGTAGGGCTTCATCTGTTCGAATGTCAGCAGCACAACAGGCATACCTGCGGCATAGTAGGAAATCTCGTATGGCTGGTACTGGAAGATAAAGTGCCGGTTGGTGATACGCATATTGGAGATCTGCAGGTCGTTGATATCGATGAGCAGATAGTCCGACAGGGTATTATTGCCTCCCTCCTCACCATCCATTTCCGTGAAATAGTCCAGCAGTTTCCGCTGGAACAGGGTGCGGAAAGCCTGGCTGTCGGTGTTCTTCAGAATCTCCTTGCCGATGCGCTTGCCTGTCTCCTTGTTGAAGGTCGTTCCTGCCAGCCAGTGATAGCCGTGGGCACCACCAGTGTAGTTGTCGCCCTGATTGACGTAGGTGATGTAGTGCTGGCAGTCATATTCCTGAATGAGATTGCTCTCATAGGTCCAGTTAAACATCCATTCCATCCCCTCCAGTTCTTTGGGCTCTAACCCTGATTTCTGCTCGGCAATCTCCGACAACATCTGATTGTGGATGCCTTCGCCTGTGTACAGGAAAGCCTGTCTGGCATCGTGGTTCTCACTGTAGATGGTGGTAAATGCCTCGAAGTTTTCGCCCACGTACTTCATGATGGAATCGGCCAGTGGCGTGCCAACGGTGGCTGGTACGTCAGCCGAGATCGAGACCATCGAGTCGGGAGAGTTATAGGTCAGATGGATGAACTGCAGGCTTGCCTCCTGCTCGTCTTTCGGTTGGATGGCGATGTCCTTCGTCTGGTCTTTGTCTTTCGCCTTGCCAAGGTACTGCCTGACTCTGTCGCAACCGGCGCAGAGCAGCAGTACCGCAGCAAGTGTGAAAAGCGTTTTCTTCATAGAGAAAGCGTTAGTTGTGACTTATTCGCCTTTAATGGCTGCCACGCCGGGGAGCACCTTGCCCTCGATGGCCTCGAGCAGAGCACCACCACCGGTGGAGATGTAACTCACCTGGTCGGCCAGTCCGAACTTGTTGACGCAGGCAACGCTGTCGCCACCGCCGATGAGCGAGAAGGCTCCCTCAGCCGTAGCCTTGGCAATGGCCTCGCCGATGGCGCGGCTACCGGCAGTGAAGTTGTCGCACTCGAACACGCCGGCGGGACCATTCCACAGGATGGTCTTAGCACCCTTGATGGCCTCTGCGAATGCCTTCTGACTCTCCGGACCGGCATCGACACCCTCGAAACCTGCGGGCACCTTGTTGGCGGGGCAGGTGATGATCTCTGCACCGGGCTTGACGGTCATTGTGCCGAAGTCGAGGCCGTTGGTGGCAGTGCAGTCGGAGCCGAGCACTAGTTCCACACCGTTCTTCTTGGCCAGTTCCTCAACGCCGAGGGCAACATCCAGTTTGTCGAGTTCGACGATGGACTCGCCAATCTCGCCGTTGTGGGCCTTCGAGAAGGTATAGGTCATGCCGCCGCAGAGGATGAGTTTGTCCACCTTGCCCAGCAGGTTCTCGATGATGCCGATCTTCGACGACACCTTAGAGCCGCCCATGATAGCCACGAAGGGGCGCTTGATGTTGGACAGCACGTTGTCGACAGCCTGCACCTCCTTCTCCATCAGCAGACCCAGCATCTTGGAATCGGCATCGAAGTAGTCAGCGATGACAGCGGTAGAGGCGTGCTTGCGGTGAGCGGTGCCAAAGGCATCCATCACGTAGCAGTCAGCGTATGAGGCCAGCGTCTTGGCGAAGTCCTTCTGACGGGCCTTCATCTCCTTCTTGGCTGCGTCGTAGGCGGGATCGGCCTTGTCGATGCC
>JAFUST010000046.1 GCA_017467535.1 Prevotella sp.
ATCACTCATCACTTATCACTTCTTTCCTCATCTTCCCTTGATGAAGAGCGTCTGCAGGTCGTAGGGCATTCCCTTGATCTGCGTCACGGGATGGTTGTTGAAGTCGGCGGCGGGGTTGATCACGTAGACCTTCTCCAGATAGGTCTTCAGTTCCTCCAGCAACTGTTCCTGATCGGGAATCTCGCCTACCAGATGCAACTCGTCGTGCTCGGCATCCAGTTGCATCTGGTTCCAGATGTAGAGCAGATAGTAGGCGGCATCCTTGGTGCGTGCGGCATCGAAGGAGTTGCTGAACCGGAAGCGGTTCTGCTGGAAACAGAACACCTCGAGGCGATTCTCGTGGAAATAGCCGTAGAGTTTCTGGCGGGAGCCGGTGAAACTGCGCTGGTGCAGATGGCGCCAGACGGGCGAGATGGCCGTGACGAGGCGCACGTCCTGGAAATGGTCATCGACGACGAGCCGCAGGTCTCGGTTCATGGAGAAGACGGCCACGGCATTCAGGTCGGGCAACACGTTGTAGAACACGGCCTCCTGCTCCTGGCGGGGGTAGGCGTGGTTGTGCAGCGTCTCGATGTCCTTCTCGTTGAAGGTCTCGATGGGCACGAGCAGCACGTCGGAGTCGATGGACACTCGCACCCTGGGCGGTGCCTGCAGCAGAAGGTCGGCCTGGCGGAAGGCTTCGCGCAGGTTGGCTGCCATCGAGATGCCGCTCTTCACGACGAATGGCTCGTAGACAATGTCTTTTCCCGGCTCCTGGGGTATGGCGAACGACAGGGTGCCTCGCCCGATGCGGATGGTGAGGCGCTGTTTAATTGCTAAATTCACGTTAATAGTGCTGTCAGAGTTTTGCATTCCGATTTTTTTGTTTACCTTTGCAAAGGTAATACAAAAAGTGAAAAGGTTGAAAAGTAAAAAGGTAAAAAAGGTTAAAGTATGATAACCGATGAACTGAGAGGCAGAATCCGACAGGCTTTTGGCTTCGTGCCGACGGCGGAGCAGGAACGTGCGATGGGGGTGTTTGCCGATTTCCTGACGGCTCGCTCCGACAGTGCCGTGATGGTGCTGCGCGGCTCGGCCGGCACGGGCAAGACCACGCTGGCGGCAGCCATCGTGCGGGCACTGCTGGGCCTGAAGCAGAAACTGCTGCTGATGGCACCGACGGGACGGGCGGCCAAGGTATTCTCGCTCTATGCCAACCATCCGGCCTACACCATACACCGGCGCATCTACCGGCAGAAGACGGCGGGCGACCTCTCGGCCTTCAACCTGAACGCCAACCTGCATGCCGACACCTTGTTTATGATAGACGAGGCCTCGATGATTTCCTATGGTGGCAATACACTCAACGCCCAGTTCGGCTCTGGCTCGCTGCTCGACGACCTGGTGCGGTATGTCTACAACGGGCGTAATTGCCGGATGCTCCTCATCGGCGACAAGGCACAGTTGCCGCCGGTGGGCGAGGAGGAGAGCCCGGCGCTGGTGGGCGGTGTGCTGCGTGGCTACGGGCTGGACGTCTACGAGACCGACCTGAACGAGGTGCTCCGTCAAAGGCAACGGGTAGGCGGGCAAAGCCCGGGAATGGGGCAGGAGTCGGGCATCCTGTGGAATGCCACGCAGATCAGAAGCCTGGTGGACGACCTGGTGCTGCCGAAACTCCGCATCAAAGGCTTCGCCGATATCTGCATCGTGCCGGGCGATGAACTCATCGAGTCGCTGGCCACGAGTTACAGCCACGCCGGCATCGACGAGACCATCGTCATCACCCGCAGCAACAAGCGGGCCAACATCTACAATCAGGGCATCCGCCGCACCATCCTCGACCGTGAGGATGAACTCTGTCGCGGCGACCAACTCATGATCGTGAAGAACAACTATTTCTGGGCGAAGGGCGAGGATGCACCGTCGTTTCTGGCCAACGGCGACCTGTGTGTGGTGCAGCGTGTCCGTCATCACCAGGAACTCTACGGCTTCCGCTTTGCCGAAGTGACACTGCAGTTCCCCGACTACGATGACTACGAACTCACGGCCACCGTCCTGCTGGATACCCTCTCCAGCGAGGCGCCGGCGCTGACCCATGAGCAGCAGGAGGCACTCTACGAGCAGGTGATGGCCGACTATGCCGACATCCCCCTGAAGGCCGACCGCATCAATAAGATAAAGGCCGATGCCTACTACAACGCCCTGCAGGTGAAGTACGGCTATGCCGTCACCTGCCACAAGGCGCAAGGCGGACAGTGGTCGCACGTCTATATCGACCAGTGCTACATGACCGACGATATGCTCACCCCCGACTATGTCCACTGGCTCTACACCGCCCTGACCCGTGCCACCGAGAAAGTGTTTCTGGTCAACTGGCCAAAGACGCAGATAGAAGAATAAGAAAAGAGGGAAGCCGCGCTCCCCTCTCTTAATCTTCAATGTTCAATGTTCAATCTTCAATGTTCAATGTTCAATGTTCAATGTTCAATGTTCGATGATCAATATGTCACCTTCGGCTCCAGTTCCTTGGCCTGGTCAATCATCTTCTGAATCTCGGCAACGGCAGGCACGCGGCCACAGATGTTGAACTGGGCATTGCACTCCTCCAACTTCGGCTGCAAGTTCTCAGCCACGCGATGGCGGAACTCCTTGACGGTATCGACACCGGCCTTCTCGAGCAACTCGGCAAACTGGGGTCCTACGCCATTGATGCGGAACAGGTCGGCATGATTGGTCCAGCGGAGAATCAGTTTGTCGCTGATGCCGGTGGCCTCAGCCAGTTCCTTGCGGCCCTTGGCAGCAGCACACTTCTCGAGCAGTTCGCTCACCTTATTAATACCGGCGGCTTGCAGTTTCTCAGCATAAACGTCGCCCACACCTTCGATGTCAATGATCTTGTAATCCATAATCTGTTTGGTTTTTAGTTAATGAATAAAAGTTTCTAAGCGCAAAAATACATCAAAAAATGCAATGCGCCAAATAAATTAATGATTATTTTGAAAAAAATGTGTACCTTTGCCCCCCATAATGAGACTGATTCAATTTCTGAAAGACTGGACACTGCCCGTGGCAATGGGACTTGGAGCGGTGCTTTACCTGGTGTTCGCTTTCGTGCCGGCGTTGGACGGGGCGGCCCTCTTCTTCGCTCCTATCATGGAGGCCATCCTGCCCCTGTTCATGTTTCTGGTGCTGTTTGTCACCTTCTGCAAGGTGGACTTCCACAAGATGCGCCCAGTGTGGTGGCATCTGTGGATCACCATCTTCAACCTCCTCTTCGTCGCCATCGTCATGGCCATCATCCTCCTGTTGCCATATAGAAACTCATCACTTTTCACTCATCACTCATCACTTATCTTGTTAGAGGCCCTGCTGATGTGCATCATCGCCCCCTGTGCAACGGCGGCAGCGGTGGTGACGCAGAAACTGGGTGGTTCGCTGGAGGAGATGACCACCTACACGTTCCTTTCCAATTTCATCACCGTGCTGCTGGTGCCCCTGTGCTTCCCGATGATAGAGAAGTCGGCCGACATCACCTTCATGGCAGCCTTCTGGAAGATACTCTATCAGGTGGTGACGCTGCTGGTGGTGCCCATGCTGCTGGCCTACGTCGTGAAGCACTATATGCACCGTCTGCATCGGAAAATCATCTCCGTGCGTGACCTGTCGTTCTATCTCTGGGGCTGTTCGCTGATGATTGTGACAGGCACCACGGTGAAGAACATCGTACACGCCGAGGCTTCCATCTGGTTGCTCACGGCCATCGCCCTGCTGGGACTGGTGCTTTGCGTCATACAGTTTGCCGTGGGCCGCTTCATCGGTCACTATTTCAACCGCACTCAGGAGGCCGGCCAGGCACTGGGACAGAAGAATACCGCCTTTGCCATCTGGCTTGGCGTCACCTATCTGAATCCCCTGTCGAGTGTGGGGCCGGGATGTTACATTCTGTGGCAAAATATCATCAATTCGATAGAGATTTGGCAAGAGCGTAAAAATAAATTAGCAAAAAGCGATTGAGTTTCGCGAAAAATGCTTATCTTTGCAGGCGATAATAATAAGGTATGAAGAGACTGGCAAGAATTCTGATGTGCATGATGGCTGCCGCACTGCTGATGGCAGGCATCGTCTCGTGCGATGATGGCAAGACGCCAGTCACTGGTCTTCGCTCCACCCACGCTGACAGTTTGATCTTCGATGCAGGCACTGTGAAGAACTATGCCCGTATGCTGGAACTGACCGACAGTTTCGAGCAGGTGGGCAGCATCTCTACGCTCGACGCCAACCGCTGGCGTGGTGTGGCCTACTATCGTCAGAACCAGTATCGCACGGCAGAATTCTACTATAAGAAGGCTCTGGAGTGCGAGGTGAACAACGAGGCCGACCAGTTGAGTTATACCAAGGCAGCCCGCCGCCTGTCGGAACTGCTGCTCATCAAGGGCGACTACGAGGGATCGCTGCAGGTGGCCATGCCTGCCGTTGCCAAGATGGAAGCGGGCGGCTATGGCTCCGACATCGACTTTGCCATCCTGCTCAACAACATCGGCTGCTGCCAGTTGAACCTGGGGCGCGGTGCCGAGGCGCAGGAGAGTTTCTACACCGCCCGTCAGCACTACATCAACCGTTGGTCGACCGACAGCACCGGCCGCGGCTTCCAGGAGGCCGTCATCGGTACCGTCTATACCAGTCAGGCCTATATCAACACCCGCCGGCTGGACGAGTCGCTCTACTGGATTGACCGCACGGAGATGCTGCTGAACAAGTATGCCGAGAAACCCGATGCCCGCACCGAATACTTCGATGAGTATCAAGCCCGCATCGAGATTATGCGTGCCGTGGCCATGCAGGGACTTGACAGCGTGGACAAGGCGGCCCAGGCCTACCAGCGCTTCATGAAGTCCGACTATGCCAAGACGAGTGCCGGACGCATCTATGCCAACGACTATCTGCTGGCTGCCCACCGCTACAGCGAGGCTGCAGACAACTACCGCTATCTGGATCAGATGCTCGACGAGTGGGGCATGGACCTCACGCTCGATAATGTTCAACTCTATCTCGTTCCGAAACTGCGTGCCAACATCGGGGCTCAGCGCCGCGACTCTGTTATGGCTTTCGGCCTTCGCCTTTGCGATGCCCTCGACAGTGCCATCGTGAAAAACAAGAATGACGATACGGCCGAACTGGCCACCATCTACGAGACCCAGCAGAAGGAAGCACAGATAGCCCAGCAGCAGGCTGGACTGGCCCGTCAGCGGCTCGTCAGTTCGCTGATAGCCCTGGCTCTGGTCATCGTGTTCTTCTCTGTCTTCATCTATTTCCGCCACCGTTCGGCTCAGCGCTTGCGCCATGCCCACGGTCGACTGGAGGATGCCCACAACCAACTGCAGGCGGCCTACGACGAATTGGAGCGCACGACGGCTGTGAAGGAGCGCATTGAGAGCGAACTGCGCATTGCCCGCGACATCCAGATGTCTATGGTGCCCCATCTCTTCCCGGAGCGTGAGGGCCTGGATATCCATGCTTCGATGACGACGGCCAAGGAGGTGGGCGGCGACCTGTATGGTTATCTGCTGGAGGGCGACCTGCTCTATGTCTGCGTGGGTGACGTCAGCGGCAAGGGTGTGCCGGCCTCACTGTTCATGGCTCAGGCCACTCGCTTGTTCCGCACGCTGGCCGCTCAGCGCATGATGCCGGCAGAAATCATCACCCGCATGAATACGGCCCTGACCGAGGACAACGAGCAGGGTATGTTTGTCACTATGTTCCTCGGCATGGTCGACTTGAAGACGGGCCATCTCAATTTCTGCAATGCCGGCCACAATCCGCCCGTGCTGCTGGATCGGTTCGAGTCGGATGACAAGAAGTCAGCCCGGTTCCTCGAGATGGAGCCGAATGCGCCCATCGGTCTCTGGCCCGGTCTGGATTTTGTCGGTGAGGAGATAGAGAGCATCAAGAACCATCCGTTGGTGATTTACTCCGATGGACTGACTGAAGCCGAGAACCCGCGTCAGGAGCAGTTCGGCGAGGAGCGTTTGTTGGACATTCTTCGCAACAACCGCTTTGCCAATGCCCAGCAGGTGGATGAGTTCCTGATGAAAGAGGTGGAAACCTTCCGCAACGGTGCAGAGCCCAACGATGACCTGACGCTGCTCTGCATGAAGGTGGATTGATTAGCGCTGCCTCAGGAGTCCTGTCATGATGCGGGCGGCGTTTATCGGTGCCTTCTCTTTTCCCAGACGCTTTTCTGCTTCTTTGTAGCCTTCCAACATCTGCTGTCGGGCAGGGCCGGAGAGAATGGCCTCCAGTTCGCGGCGGATGTTCTCTGGTGTGAATGTGTCGGCCACCAATTCTTTCACCACTTCGCGGTCGGCAATCAGGTTGACCAGCGAAATGTATTTCACTTTCAGCACTTTCTTGCGCAGCCAGCCGATGAGGCGGGGCAGTGGCGTCTCGTAGCACACCACCTGGGGCACGCCGAAGAGGGCCGTCTCCAGTGTGGCGGTGCCGCTGGTGACGAGGGCGGCATGGGCCTCGCACAGCAGTCCGTAGGTCTGGCCGTGAATGAGTTGGGCCTGATGGCCGGCGAGGAAGGGCTGATAGTAGTCGCGGTCGATGGCTGGCGCACCAGCCACCACGATGGTATACTGCTCGTGATACTGGTCGGCCACCTCGAGCATCGTGGGCAGGTTGTCCTTGATCTCTTGCTTGCGGCTGCCGCAGAGCAGGGCCAGAATGGGCTTCTCTTCCGAGATGCAGTTGTGGTGGTAAAAGAGGTCGCGCTGCATGTACCATTTCTCCTTGAAGGCATCCACCTCCTCTACCGTGGGGTTGCCCACATAGTGGATAGGGTAGTGGTGCTTCTGCTCGAAGAAAGGCACCTCGAAGGGCAGGATGGAAAAGAGTTCGTCCACGTCGCGCTTGATGCGCTTGATGCGGTACTCCTTCCACGCCCATATCTTCGGCGAGATGTAGTAGTAGACGGGACAGATGCCCTGCTTGTGCACGAACTTTGCAATATCGAGATTAAAGCCGGGATAATCCACCAGGATGACCACGTCGGGCTGCCACTGCTGGATGTCCTGCTTGGCTCGCTTCATGTTCTTGAGGATGGTGGGCAGGTGCAGCAATACGGGAACGAAGCCCATATAGGCCAGTTCGCGGTAGTGCTTCACCAGTGTGCCGCCGGTAGCCGCCATCAGGTCGCCGCCATAAAAGCGGAACTCCGCCTCCGTGTCGGCCTCCTTCAGGGCATGAATCAGTCTCGATGCGTGCAGGTCGCCGCTGGCTTCGCCGGCTATGAGATAGTACTTCATCGTCGTTGAGAATTATTGCTCCCAGTCGGCCTTCTGGTTCAAGAACTCGTGGGCAGTCACGTCGGCCAGGGTGGGAGTGATGGCCACGTAGCCGTGGGTCAGTGCCCAGTTGTCGGTGTCGGTCTGTTCCGGCTCGTCGTTCTGGTAGTGCCCCACCATCCAGAAGTAGTCATAGCCTCGGGGATGGTGGCAACGGGTCACCTCGTTCGACCAGGTGCCCTGAGCCATGCGGCACACCTTGACGCCGGCAAACGTCGGGAGCGGCGGGAAATTGATGTTCAGGCAGACGCCCAAGGGCAGACCCTCGCGCAGCACTTTCTCCGTGTACCTTTTTATATATGGGCGGAGTGGTTCGAAGTCGGCATCCTCGTGGTGGTCGCACAGCGAGTAGGCCACCGAGGGGATGTATTTCATGCAGCCCTCCATCACCACGCCCATCGTGCCGCTGTAGTGGGTGTTCACCGAACCATTGTCGCCGTGGTTGATGCCGCCCAGCACCAGGTCGGGTTTGCGGTCGAGAATCTGCGACAGCGCCAGTTTGACGCAGTCGACAGGCGTGCCGTTCGACGACCATATTTCCACGCCTTCGCGCTTTTCCCTCAGTGTCAGCGTCAGCGGCGTGGTGGCCGAGAAGGCACACGAAAAGCCGGAGCGCGGCCCTTCTGGGGCGCACACCACGATGTCGCCCAGATCTTTCACCATATCCACCAGGCAGTTGATGCCCTTCGCCTGATAGCCGTCGTCATTCGAAATCAGAATCAGTGGTCTCTCGTTTGTAATCATATTGTGCAAAGGTACGAAGAAACGGGCACAACACAAAACTTTTTTATTCAAAAATACTTAAATATTGGTAGGAATGCTATTGGTTTCACGGAAATTTTGTATCTTTGCAGCCTATTATCATTATTAAGGAGAAAGATTGAAATGGGAAAGATTATTGCATTAGCAAACCAAAAGGGTGGTGTGGGCAAGACCACGACAACCATCAATCTGGCTGCCTCGCTGGCTACGCTGGAGAAAACTGTGCTGGTGGTCGACGCTGACCCGCAGGCCAATGCCTCGAGCGGACTGGGCGTGGATATCCAGGAGGTGGACTGCTCGCTCTATGAGTGCATCATCAACCATACCGATGTGCGTGAAGCCATCTATACGACTGATATTGACGGGCTGGACATCATCCCGAGCCACATCGACCTGGTGGGCGCCGAGATCGAGATGCTCAACCTGGACAACCGCGAAAGGGTGATCAAGCGATTGCTGGACCCCATCCGCGACGATTACGACTACATTCTGATCGACTGCTCACCCTCGCTGGGCCTCATCACGGTGAACTCGCTGACCGCAGCCGACTCGGTGATCATTCCCGTGCAGTGTGAGTATTTTGCGCTGGAGGGTATCTCGAAGTTGCTGAATACCATCAAGATCATCAAGTCGAAACTCAATCCGAAACTGGAGATAGAGGGCTTCCTGCTGACGATGTACGACTCGCGTCTGCGTCTGGCCAACCAGATATATGACGAGGTGAAGCGCCACTTCCAGGAACTGGTGTTCAAGACCGTCATCCAGCGCAACGTGAAACTCTCCGAGAGTCCGTCGCACGGCCTGCCCGTCATTCTCTACGATGCCGACTCGACAGGCTCGAAGAACCACCTGGCCCTGGCCAAGGAGATTATCAACAAGAATAAGGAGAACTGAGATCTATGGCTGTTAGAAAGAAATATGACAAGAGTGTCCTGGGCCGTGGCCTGGACGAGATAGGTAGCGGTCGCGGACTGGATGCCCTCATCGATACCAGTGATGTGAAGACGCAAGGTTCGTCGAACCTCAACGAGATTCCCATCGACCAGATTGAGCCGAATCCCGACCAGCCCCGTCGCGAGTTCGACCAGACGGCGATGGAGGAACTGGCCTCCAGCATACAGAATATGGGCATCATCGCCCCTATCACGCTGCGCCAGGTGGCTCCCGACCACTATCAGATCATTGCCGGCGAGCGTCGTTGGCGGGCCTCTCAGATGGCAGGCCTGACCACCATTCCGGCCTATATTCGCACAGCCGATGACGAGAGCGTGATGGAACTGGCCCTGGTGGAGAATATCCAGCGCGAGGACCTGAATGCCATCGAGATTGCCTTGGCCTACGAGCATCTGGCCGAGACCAGCGGTATGACGCAGGAGAAGATCTCGGAGCGTGTGGGCAAGAGCCGTACCGCCGTGACCAACTATATGCGTCTGCTGAAGTTGCCCGCCCAGATTCAGATGGCGCTGAAGAACCGCGAGATTGACATGGGCCACGCCCGTGCCCTGCTGTCGCTCGACTCGCCCTCGATGCAACTCAAGTTGTTCAAGGAGGTGCAGAAGAACCAGTACTCGGTGCGCAAGGTCGAGGAGATGGTGCAGTTGCTGAAGAACGGCGAGAACGTACAATCGGCCAACAAGACCATCGCGTCGAAGACGCAGGTGCCGAAGGAGTACAACGAGGCGAAGCAGCGTCTGGCCACTCGTCTGCAGGCCAAGGTGCAGTTGACCTGCACAGCCAATGGCAAGGGCAGGATTAGTATACCCTTCACCAGCGGCGAGGACCTGAATCGTATCATGAACCTGATAGAAGGCACGGGTGAGTAGGATGATGCGACTATGGGCTGTCTTGGCGTCGGTGATGATGCTGGGGTGGGGCAGTGCCTCGGCCCAGACGGAGAAATCTGACTCGATTGTGCAGGCCATTGACTCGCTGTACAACCAACTGATGACCGACAGTGCCAGGGTGGACGTCGGGCTGGATACGCTGAATGAGGTGCCGTTTCTGTCAGAGCAGACCGTGCTGCCTGCAAGGGAGGCACGCGACTGGGACACCTGGCGCCCCGATCCGCAGAAGGCCCTCTGGCTGGCACTGGTGATTCCCGGTGGCGGACAGATCTATAACCGCAAATACTGGAAACTGCCCATCGTCTATGGTGGATTCCTGGGATGTGTCTACGCCATGCGTTGGAACAATATGATGTATAAGGACTACGCCCAGGCCTATCTCGACCTGATGGACGACGACCCGGGTACGGCCAGTTACAACCAGTTCCTGCATCTGGGACGCCAGATTACACCGGCCAACGAGGAGCGCTATAAGACACTCTTCAAGAAGCGCAAGGACAAATACCGCCGATGGCGCGACCTGAGTTTCTTTGTGATGGTGGGCGTCTATGCCATATCGGTGGTGGATGCCTATGTGGATGCCGAACTCTCGGAGTTCGACATCTCCAAGGATCTCAGCATGAAGGTGCGCCCCACGGTGATGGGCAACGGCAGTTCGGCCAATCCCATCCATGCGGCTTCGCTGGGCGTGAATTGTAGTATTAACTTTTAAGTGTATTGAGCATTCTTATGATGAGAAAGATATTTTGCCTGCTGGCCTTCCTGCCTTTGGCTGCCTTTGGTCAGATAGAGGTGGTGGATGAGAACGACAAGGACGATGAGATAGACGTCATCGATGCCCAGGGCAACCACGAGGAGATTGATTTCCCCGAGGCTATGTCGTATAATCTCGACAGCCTGATGGGGCAGTATATGACGAAGACCTATATGACCTACGATGCCGACTGCCAGATGCGCGACGAGAATCCCACCTTCCCCCGCGAGGTCTACATCGAACGCCTGCACCGTCTGCCCACGGTGATGGAGATGCCCTACAACGAGGTGGTGCAGACCTGCATCGACCGCTATACGGTGAGGCTGCGCCGGCAGGTCAGTTGGATGCTGGGGGCTTCCAATTTCTATATGCCCATCTTCGAGGAGGCACTCGATGCCTATCAGTTGCCGCTCGAACTGAAGTATCTGCCCATCATCGAATCGGCCCTCAACCCTGTGGCTGTCTCGCGGGCCGGTGCCACCGGTCTCTGGCAGTTCATGCTGCCCACGGGCAAGGCCTATGGGCTTGACGTCAACTCGCTGGTCGATGAGCGTCGCGACCCCGTGAAGGCGTCCTATGCCGCTGCCCACTATCTGAGCGACCTGTATAAACTCTTTGGCGACTGGAACCTGGTGATTGCCGCCTACAACTGTGGGCCGGAGAATATCAACAAGGCCATCCGCCGTGCCGGCGGCGAGACCGACTACTGGAAGATCTATCCCTATCTGCCCCGTGAGACCCGCGGCTATGTGCCTGCCTTCATCGCAGCCAACTATGTGATGAACTATTACTGCGAGCACAACATCTGTCCGATGCGCTCGGAACTGCCGGCCAAGACCGACACCGTGATGGTCGACCGCAATGTCAGTTTCAGTCAGGTGACAGCCGTCTGCGGACTTGACTTGCAGATGCTCCGTGCGCTGAACCCCTCCTATCGTCGTGATGTGGTGCCTGGCAATACGGCCCTTTCGCCCTTGCGTCTGCCCGTGACCGATGTGGCCCGCTTCATCGATATGCAGGATTCGGTCTATGCAGCCAACGGCAGCGTGCAGAAGCGCACCGTTGTCGACATTCCGCAGGACGAGGTGGCTCCGGCCAAGGGGAAGAAGCGTGGCCGCGACAAGGCCAAGTGGGTCACTGTGCGTCGGGGTGATACGCTCTCTGCCATCGCCCGTCGCAGTGGAACAAGTGTAAACAACATCCGCCGCCTGAACGGTATCCGTGGCAACAACATCCGTGCAGGCAAGAAACTCAGGGTGCGCTAATATATATAATAAGGTATGGAAGGGTAATGTATGGAGGAAGAGCAGAGACTGCGTGAAGAGGCCGACGAGAAGATGATCAGTGCGGCCTACGACAAACTGATTGCCGACTATCTGGCATCGCGTCATCGCAAGAAGGTGGACTTGATTACCAAGGCCTTCAACTTCGCCCGGCAGGCCCACAAGGGGGTGCGTCGTTTGTCGGGTGAACCTTATATCATGCACCCCATCGCCGTGGCGCAGATCGTATGCGAAGACATCGGATTGGGCTCTACCAGCATCTGCTCGGCCCTGCTGCACGATGTGGTGGAGGATACCGACTACACCGTCGAGGACATCGAGAATATGTTCGGTCCCAAGATTGCGCAGATTGTGGATGGATTGACCAAGATCAGCGGTGGCATCTTCGGTGAGCAGGCATCGGCACAGGCCGAGAACTTCAAGAAACTGCTGCTCACGATGAGCGAAGACATCCGCGTCATCCTCATCAAGATTGCCGACCGTCTGCACAACATGCGCACCCTCGACTCGCAGCCCGCCAACAAGCAGTATAAGATTGCCGGCGAGACGCTCTATCTCTATGCTCCGCTGGCCCATCGTCTGGGTCTCTATAAGATCAAGTCGGAACTGGAGAACCTGAGTTTCAAGTTCGAGCATCCTGAGGAGTATGCCGCCATCGACAAGAAACTGGAGGCCACCCGTGCCTCGCGCCGCCAGTCGTTCGACCAGTTCAAAAAGCCTATCGAGGAGGCACTCGACAAGATGGGCTTCAAGTATGAGATAAGGGAGCGTGTGAAGACACCTTACTCCATTTGGAACAAGATGCAGAACAAGCACGTCACCTTCGACGAGATATACGACATCCTGGCTGTCCGCATCATCTTCACCCCGAAGGTGCGGGAGGAGGAAGTCAACGAGTGCTTCAACATCTACGTGGCACTGGCCAAGATATACAAGACCCATCCCGACCGTACCCGCGACTGGCTGAACCATCCCAAGGCCAACGGCTATCAGGCACTGCACGTCACCCTGATGTCGAAGCAGGGCCAATGGATAGAGGTGCAGATCCGCTCCGACCGCATGAACGAGATAGCCGAGCAGGGTCTGGCTGCCCACTGGAAATACAAGGATGGCGACTATACCGAGGACGAGGGTGAACTGAACCAGTGGCTGCGCACCATCAAGGAGATTCTCGACGATCCGCAGCCCGATGCGATGGACTTCCTCGATGCCATCAAACTGAACCTCTTTGCCAGCGAGATATTCGTCTTCACGCCGAAGGGCGAGATTAGGACGATGCCGGCCGACTGCACGGTGCTCGACTTTGCCTTCTCCATCCACACCTTCCTGGGTTCCCACTGCATCGGTGCCAAGGTCAACCACAAGTTGGTACCCCTCAGCCACCGTCTGCAGAGTGGCGACCAGGTGGAGATCCTCACCTCTAAGTCGCACCATGTGCAGCCCTCGTGGATCAACTTTGTCTGCACCGCCAAGGCCAAGGCCAAAATCCAGGCCATCCTGCGCCGCCTCAGCCGCGACCAGCAGAAGGCTGGCGAGGAGATCCTCAGCACGTGGCTACAGAAGAACGGTTTCGAGCAGACGCCAGCCGTCATCGACCAACTGGCCAAGTTCCATGACGTAGGCCGTCGCGACGAGTTCTATCAGGCCCTGGGCGAGAAGCGGGTCCTTCTGGGCGAGAAAGACGTCGACGAACTGAAAGGGAAGAACAAGAAAAAGAGCGAGGGCGGTGGCGGCTGGCGCAAGTTCGTGCCGTTCGTCAAATCTAAGAAGGAGGAGGCCGAGAAGCCTGAACTCTTCATCGTGCCCGAGAAGTTCAACCGCAAGAAGCCCATCTACATCAGCGAGGAGAACATCCGCCAGTATCTCTTCCCCTCCTGTTGTCACCCCATCCCTGGCGACGACACGCTGGGCTATATCGACAACTACAACCGCATCGAGATCCATAAGCGCACCTGTCCTGTGGCCAACAAACTGAAGGCCAGTTACGGCAACCGCATCCTCGATGTGAAGTGGGACATGCACAAGAAACTCTTCTTCGATGCGACCATCCGTCTGGGAGGCATCGACCGTCGAGGCATGGTGAACGACGTGACGCGCGTCATCTCCAATCAGATGAGCGTCGACATCCGTAAACTGACTTTCACCACCGAGGACGGCATCTTCGACGGCTCCATCGAACTGCGTGTCCACGACCGCGATGACGTGAAGGCCATCATCGACAGCCTGAAGGAGGTGGACGACCTGAAGGAGATATCGCAGATCATGTAGTTCGTTTTGGGCAATTCCGGATAGGGGAAAATAGCGTTTATGTATGATTTTCCCCATTCAAATGTACGAATTTGCCCTCCTTGCAGACTTATTTGCCATACCTTTGCAGCGCAAAACTGTAAAGATATGAAGCAAAGAAACATGACAAGAATGAAGAAAGCAGTGTTGGCCATGCTGACACTGCTCTTGTGTGCAATGACGGCCACTGCTGCTCAGACGGAGGTGGCCAAGTGGGTGTTCTCTACGGGTTACGACGTAGAAAAGAGCGGCACCACTGCCGTCTACGCCCCCAACACATTAGGATGGTCGCAGATAGCCAACACAAAGTGGTCTCAACTGCAACCGTATTTCCGGCCTAACGAGTGTGCATTGGTACCCGACGATTGCTATATTACCGTGCACACCAGCGACGGCAAGTGGCAAGTGACCTCGAGCGGCTCTGCACCAAACTATCTGCTGCGACTGAACACCGCCTCCATCGACAAGTTCACGGCTAAGGCCGACTACGCTGACGGCTCGAAGCACGACCAGTATTTCGAGGTATCGATGCCCACCACGGCCCTCACCAACCTGAAGTTGAACTTCGCCATCGGCGATGGCAGCAGTTCAAGTACGAAGTTCGGAGTGGTATACTCCGTGGACGGAGGCCAGACCTGGACAGTGCTTAGCGACTATACCTCAGGCTCACACTGGAACACCTATGTTGATGCCAACTACAATCTGAATGCCGACAACAAGGAGCGGCTCATCGTGCGTATGCTCATACAGAGTGCCACAAAGACCAGCAACTACAACCTGAAGTACCTGAACATACTGGCTGAGGATACACAGGCCCCCGTGCTGACGGGCATCACCCCGGCCGACGGAGCCACTGGCGTGCTGCCCTCAGGCAAGGTCATCATGCTCTTCAATGAAGGTGTGCAGATGAAGCAAGGTACAACTGTCACGCTCACCAACCAGACCACGGGCAAGAGCCAGAGCATCGTGCCCGCCATTAATATAAATAAGGTGTCGGTGCCCTATGCCGACCTCGACCTCACCACGGCCTACACGCTCACGCTGCCCGCCCAGTCGCTCACTGACCTGGCTGGCAACGTCTATGCCGATGCCATCACCACCACCTTCACCACTGGCGACACGCGTCCCGTGCCACCGCCCGTGCTCGACAGCCACAACCGCCTGTGGTACCACCGCCCTGCCGCCTACTGGGAAGAGGCACTACCACTGGGCAACGGCCGCCTGGGCGTTATGGTGAGCGGCTCTGTGGCCAAAGACACGTTGCAGTTGAACGAAGACACATTCTGGGGACAGTCGCCCAACACCAACTACAACGCCAATGCCAGGAACGTGTTGTCGCAGGTGCAACAACTCATCTTCAACAAAGACTATGCCGCCGCCCAAAAGTTGGCCATCCCCAACTGGATGTCGCAAGCCTCGCATGGTGCCCAGTATCAGGCCGCCGGCTGTGTGCTCTTAGGGTTCCCCGGACACCGCTATGATGATGAAGAGTCTGGACAGACCGTCGGTGCAGTGGACGCCCAGGGCTACGTGCGCTCGCTCGATATGAACAACGCCACTGCCGTGACTACTTACGTCATCAATGGCGTCACCTACACCCGCACCGTCTTCACATCGTTTGAAGACAATGTCACCCTGATGCGCATCGAGGCATCCGAGGCCGGCAAACTTGACTTCAACGTGTGCTTTGCCGCTCCCAGCAAGACCAATATGGAGAAACTGGGCGTGAACAAAATCACGGCCGACGGCATGATTGAGGCATCGCTCGTCCCTGCCCGCGAACAGTCGGAGAACGTCAGCAACAAACTCAACTGCTTCACTTTCATCAAGGTCATCAACGACGGCGGCACGCAAACCGCCACTGCCAAGCAGAACGTGCAGCAATGGGGACTGGTGGCAGGCAACCCACAGGCTCCCACCATCGAGGTGAGCGGTGCCACCAGTGCTACCATCATTATCTCGTCGGCCACCAACTTCGTGCGCTACGATGACATTAGCGGCAATGCCGAAGCCAAGGCACTGGCCCATCTCAACGATTATCTTGCCAAGCAGAAGACCTATGAGGCTACTCTGGCTGACCACACCGCCCGCTATCAGCAGCAGTTCGGTCGCGTCAGCCTCGGTTTGGGCAGCAACACCGAACAGGAGCAGAAGGACACAGAGACACGTATCAAGGAGTTCCGCTCTATGGGCGGCAACGACCCGGGCCTTGTTTCCAACTACTTCCAGTTTGGCCGCTACCTGCTCATCTCCTCCTCGCAGCCCGGCACCCAGCCCGCCAACCTGCAGGGCATTTGGAACCCCAACGCCCGCCAGTACCCCGCATGGGACTCGAAGTACACCTCCAATATCAATGTCGAGATGAACTACTGGCCTGCCGAGGTTGCCAACCTCTCGGAGTGCCACAACCCGTTCATCGAGATGGTGAAGGATGTCAGCGTCACCGGCGCCGAGACGGCAGAGAAGATGTACGGTGCCCGCGGCTGGACGCTGCACCATAATACTGACATCTGGCGCACCACTGGCGCCGTAGATAATGGCTCGGTAGGCGTATGGCCCACGTGTAATGCCTGGTTCTGCTCGCACCTGTGGGAGAAGTATCTCTTCAGCGGCGACCGTCAGTATCTGGCCGAGGTCTACCCAGTCATGAAGGGCTGCGCCCAGTTCTTCCAGGACTTCCTGGTGAAAGATCCCAACACCGGCTACATGGTGGTGTGCCCCTCTAACTCACCCGAGAACCATCCGGGCATCGATTCCTATACCGATGACAACGGTAAGTCGATGAACTGTGCCCTCTTCGGCGGCGTGGCCATGGACAACCAAATGGTCTACGACGTGCTGAAGAACACCGCCGAGGCCGCCCGCATCCTCGGAACTGATGCCGAACTGGCCGATCAACTCGATGCCCTGCGTGCTCAACTCACCCCTTATAAGATAGGCAAGTACGGACAGGTGCAGGAGTGGCAGGAAGACTGGGACCGTGAAAACAACTCGCACCGTCACCTGTCGCACATCTGGGGAGCCTATCCCGGCAATCAGGTGTCGCCCTATGTCAACACCACTATTTTCCAAGGCGTGCATAAGTCGCTCGTGGGTCGTGGCGATGCCGCCCGCGGATGGTCCATGGGTTGGAAGGTGTGCCTCTGGGCTCGTATGCTCGACGGCGACCACGCCCTGAGCATCATTAAGAACCAACTGCGGCTGATGGACCCCAACGCCACGATGAGCGATGCCGACGGCGGCACCTATGCTAACATGTTCGATGCCCACGCACCGTTCCAGATTGACGGCAACTTCGGCTGCTGTGCCGGCATTGCCGAGATGCTGCTGCAGAGCCACGCCGGCTTTATGCACGTGCTGCCCGCCTTGCCCACGGCCTGGGCCAGCGGCGAGGTGAAGGGCCTGCGCTCGCGCGGCGGCTTCGAGGTGACAAGTCTGGTGTGGAAAGATGGCAAGGTGGTCAGTCTGAAGGTGAAGTCGACTCAAGGCGGCAACCTCCGCCTGCGCAGCAACACCCAGATGAAACTGGCCGACGGTACCGCCCTTGTCACGGCTACGGGCAACAACAGCAACGCCCTGATGCAGCCCTACGTGATGCCCGACCCCATCGTGGTGAACGCCTCGAAGATTCCGGCCACCACGCTGCCAACGACCTATCTCTATGACATTCCCACCACCGCCGGACAAGAGATTGAACTCATTGACCAGACTGCCAGCACGGCCATTGTTGACATTCAGCGCCAAAATGAGCCTGCATGTGCCACCGGCTACGCCTATGCCATTGACGGTCGCCGGGTGAACGACAACTACCGCGGACTGGTGATCGTAGGTGGAAAGAAAATGTTCAGGGATTTTTCTGGAACTCGGTAGGCGTCTGTCCTACCAGTTTCTTGAAGCACTTGCTGAAATACTTCGGGTCGGAGAACCCGCAACGGTATGCTGCGTCGGCTACAAGCACATTGGGCTGGCGCAGCATCGTCTTTGCCCGCTCTATGCGCTGGTTCAGCACGTAGTTGTTGGGCGACGTGTTGAACACGCTCTTCATGCGGGCAAAGAGCAGGGTGCGGCTCACGGCCATGGCCTGGGCAAAGTCCTGGATGGTGAGGTCGGAGTCTGACAGATGCTCGTCCACATACGCTTTCACGCGCTCGGCAAACAGGCGGTCATCTTCGTTCTCAATGACCTCGGGCACCTCCACTCGCTGCACCGACTCGCTGATGGACAGCAGTTCACGTATGCGCTCACTCATCACCTCGATGCGCTGGTTGCTGGTCAGCCGGATGTCCTTGATCTCGTTCTGCAGGCGGCGAATGTAGCGCACCACGCGGTAGGTGCCAATGAGTAGCAGCGCCAGCAGCAGGCCATAGAGCATCCAGGCGTAGGGCGTTTCGTGGAAGGCGGCACGGCGGTGGATGGTGAGCGTGCGCTCGTTGGCAGTCCACACGCCGTCGCCGTTGGTGGAGCGCAGGTGCAGGGTGAAGGTGCCGGCGGGAATGTCGGGCAGCGTGATGTGGTTGTCGGTGATGTAGGCCCACTGGTCGTTCATGCCCTCAATGCGGTAGGCATAGGTGATGGGCACGCCGCGGTTGAAGTCGAGGGCGGCAAAGCGGATGGTCAGTGTGCGCTCTGAGGATGACAGGTTGATTGCGTCAGGACCCTCGAAGACGATGGGCGGCTGGTAGTTGCTCTTCTGCAGGTCATCGTGGCTCATGCTGAGCACGCCCTGCGTGGTGCCGAACAGCAATCGGCCCTGCGCATCGAGCACGGGCTTGGTGTCGAGCAGTTTGAAGTGGTCGTCCAGTGTGCCCCGCGCGTAGTTGGTAAATGTGGTGTCGCGCAGTGAGAAGCGGCAGATGGAGGTCTGCGAGACCACGTAGAGCGCATCGTCGGGCACACTGAACAGACTTTGGCATACGCCGGAAGGCAGCCCCTGGTCGGTGGTAAAGGTCTGGAAGCGGATGTGATTGTCTAACAGGTGGCGGTCGTCGGCCAGACAGATACCGCCGCCGCTGGTGGCGATGGCCACGGTGTGCCCGCCTGCGGGTTCCAAGTCGAGCACCCAGTTGTTGCTGAGCGATGTGGCGTCGTCGGCCCGTCGGTTGTTGTGGAAGAAGTTCAGTTGTCTGACATCGGTACCCAACTGACAGGTGTACAGGCCGTTCAACGTGCCCGCCATCAGTACATGCTGGGACGTGATGTGAAGGCAACGCACCTTATTGCTCTCCTCGTCGGCGGGCCAGCCAGCCAGGCCGTTGCTGCGATGGACGAAGATGTCGCGGTCAGCGTGCAGGTCAAACATGTTCAGACCGCCTTGATAGGTGGCAATCCACAGTCGGCCACAGTCATCCTCCACTATGTCGTAGACATTGTTGCAACTCAGACTGTTGGCATCGGCCTCATCGTGAACGTAGCGTTTCACGTCGTAGCCGCTGCCGTCGACCCTGGGCATCAGTCGTGTCAGCCCCTCTGGCTTGGCCCCTAACCACACGCTGCCCTGCGAGTCCTCGAAGATGCAGTACACCTTCTGTCCGAAGCGGGCGGGCTTGTCGGTCAGCCTGCCGTCGGCCCCTAGGAACCGCTGGCCTATGCGCACGCAGCCATTCTTGTTGGCCACCCAGGTGCGCCCCTGTCGGTCGGCATAGAGGGCGTGTACTTCCTCTTCATCAGCATCGGTTGACTTCACGGGCTGCAAGGGCTTACGGCCGAACCAAAGGCGATAGAGTCCGCTGTGTGTGTCCACCCAGATGCCTCCCTGACGGTCCACCAGCACAATGTTCAGATAGCCGCTGGAAAAGGTGGGCAGGCTTCTCACTCTGGCCTCGGTCAGCGAGTCGGCCTTGAAAGGGCGGGGCCGCTGGTCGTAGTTGCCGTTGGAAAGTTCAAATCGCCCCGTCTGGCGATGGAATACAAAGGTCAGGCTGTCGCTCGTGGTACACTCTAGGTCGCGGCTGGCCAGTTCGCGGATGGTGGCAATGCGGTTGGTGCGTAGTCCGCTGCCGTCGCCTGGCCTCATGCGGTAGTTATGGAAACGGTAGCCGTCGTAGCGGCACAGACCGTTCCACGTGCCCAGCCACACATAGCCGTAGTTGTCTTGCAAGGCAAACGACACGATGTCCTGGCCGAAGCCGTCGGCCTCGCTAAAATGGGTGATGCGCACGTCCTCGTGCTGAGACCATGCCTGAAGGATACTTGTGAGGAAAATAAAGAGATATATGAGCCGTTTCATATGATTTCGATTCAGATTTGTTGGCGCAAAGATACGAAAGAGTTGTGAGTTAGAAGTTAGAAGTTAGGAGTTTTTTTTGAGCGTTTAGCATAAATAATGTTAAAGCAGACCGATAAACTCCCAACTCTTTCGTACCTTTGTCTTCAAATTACCAATAACCATAACAATAATATCTGCTAAGCAATGAAACGCCAATTACTCCTTTTGTTCATGCTCGTGAGCGTGGCAATGACCGCTGGTGCTGCCAGCAAGTACGACAACCCTGATACCATCGTCGTGGCCCGCGACGGTACGGGCGAGTTCCGCACCGTCACTGATGCCATTGAGGTGTGCCGTGCCTTCATGGGCTATCACAAGGTCATCTTCGTGAAGCGTGGCACCTACAAGGAGAAACTCATCATCCCCCAGTGGCTGCAGAATATCGAGATATGTGGTGAAGATCGCGACCAGACCATCATCACCTACGACGATCATGCCAATATCAGTATGGACGGACGCTTCTGGCCGGCCGAACTCAAGCAGCAACTTGTCGATATGGGCAACCGTCCCAAACTGGGCACCTTCCGCTCCTTCACCGTTCGTATCGATGCCAACGACATCACCCTGAAGAATATCACCATCGAGAACAATTCTGCCCGACTGGGACAGGCCGTGGCCTTGCACACCCAGGGTGACCGCCTGCGCTTCATCAACTGCCGCTTCCTGGGGCATCAGGACACCGTCTATACCGGCATGCCTGCCACCCGTCACTATTTCGAGAACTGCTACATCGAGGGAACCACCGACTTTATCTTCGGCCCGTCGGTGGCGTGGTTCGAGCATTGCGACATCTACTGCAAGGCCAACAGTTACATCACTGCCGCCTCTACCCCTCAGGAGCAGGCCTTCGGTTATGTGTTCAACCGCTGCACCATCACCGCCGCCCCTGATGTAGACAAGGTCTATCTGGGTCGTCCCTGGCGCGACTATGGCTATACGCTCTTCATGCACTGCTCGCTGCCCCGTCAGATTCGTCCCGAGGGCTGGCACAACTGGCAGAAAGAGCGTGAGCAGACGGCCCGCTACTTGGAGTTTGAGAATACGGGCGAGGGCGCTGCCACCGACAAGCGCGTCCCGTGGAGTCGCCAACTGAGCAAGAAAGAAGCGAAGGAAGTGACGCTTGACAATGTTTTCAAGCGCGAAGATAACTGGAAGGTTGAGCCTTAGTGCTCAACCTTCTTTTTATGGCAGGCATACGAGATGCCGTCCTTAGAGCGTCTTCTGATGTAGCCGTCAAGGACCGCTGATGTGAATCAATTTTTTGTTCTACAAAAAATTTTTGTGTTTTTACCTACATAACTACATTTTATGTATTAAAGTCTTGATTTATAGAGAGATACGCTATGTAGTTAGTCTATGTAGGTCGAAGTTGACCTACATCATTTGTGCAAAAATAGCAAGTTTTTACGGCATAAATAGCCTTAATGTACTGAAAATCAAGTTGTTCCAAAATATTTCTTTAAAGGAAACACTTTGTTTCTATGGGAGAAACACTTTGTTTCCACTGGAGAAACACTTTGTTTCATCTGTTAGAACAATGCGGAAACAATAACAGAAGTCAAGGCAGAAGTGGGCGATAAAAGTGTTGATGATCGAGAAATATGTAGGTCGGATGTAGTTATATGTATGTGACCTACATACTGCAATTCATTGATTATAAGCAATATAGCATAAGAAATGTAGTTATGTAGGTAAAAACGCAAAAATTTTTTCAGAAAAAGATTTTCTGAAAAAGTCTCACATAAGCGTCATGGAAACAGGATCTTCATCCCTCCAGGCTCTCGAACATTTCATCCCTAATAGTTTTGCGCTCTCACTTTTTTTGCTTACTTTTGCAGAACGATATGAGACAACTCGCCCTCTACGTCACACTCCTGCTCCTGCTGGCCGCCTGCACCGACGGCCAGCAGATGCGCCGTCAGTTGGCGGAACTTCAGGCTAGAAACCAGGCCGACTCCCTGCTGACCGATGACTCGCTGGCCCTCGCCCTTACCGACTACTTCGACCGCCATGGCACCGCCAACGAGCAGATGCTCGCCCACTATCTGCTGGGCCGCACCTATGATGACATGGGTGAGGCACCCGCCGCCCTCAGTGCCTTCCAAGATGCTGCTGACCGTGCTGATACAGCAA
>JAFUST010000047.1 GCA_017467535.1 Prevotella sp.
TGCCATAGATCTCGCGCAGCTGACCCAGAATCTGGTCGAAGTCGCAGTTGTCGCGGTCCAGCTGGTTAATGAGGAAGATGACGGGCTTCTTCAGCTTCTCGGTGTTGCGGAAGGCGTTCATCGTGCCCACCTCGGGGCCGTACTGTCCGTTGACCAGGATGACGGCCTGGTCGGTCACGTTCAGCGCCGTGATGGCACCGCCCACGAAGTCGTCCGAGCCCGGGCAGTCGATGATGTTCAGCTTCTTCTGGTTCCACTCCACATGAAAAACAGTAGAGAACACCGAGTAGCCGTACTCCTGTTCGACAGGGAAGTAGTCGCTCATAGTGTTCTTACCCTCCACGGTGCCGCGGCGCTTGATGATGCCGGCCTCGTAGACCATACTTTCGGCAAGGGTCGTCTTGCCGCTACCCGCACTGCCAAGCAGCGCAATGTTCTTGATTTCGTTAGTCTGATAAACTTTCATATCGGTAATATTTTAGGTTTATTATTTCGATAGCGGTCGTAAAAGTAATCATTTTCATGCAAAAAACCAACGAAAGCTTCCAAATATTAAACTTTATTAGTACTTTTGCAGTCATTATGGCAGGATTATACCTTCATATCCCCTTCTGTGCGAGCCGTTGCATCTACTGCGGCTTCTACTCCACCACCCGCGCCGATCTGCGCCAGAAGTACGTCGACGCCCTCTGTCGCGAGATGGAATTACACAAAAGGGACGGTTCTTTTTGTGTAAATACCGTCTACCTCGGCGGCGGCACGCCCTCGCAACTGACCGAGGCCCAGCTGCGCCAGCTCTTTATATATATTAATAAGGTGTACGCTCTCACCTCTCACCTCTCACCACTCACCTCTGACATCGAGGTCACCATCGAGGTGAACCCCGACGACGTCACGCCGCGCTACGCCGCCCTGCTGCGCCAGCTCGGCGTCAACCGCGTCTCAATGGGCGCCCAGACCTTCGACGACCGCCGCCTCCGCTTCCTCCGTCGCCGCCACACCGCCGCCCAGGTCCGCCAGGCCGTCGACGACCTGCGCCAGTCCGGCATCCCGAACCTCAGCGTCGACCTCATGTATGGTTTCCCCGGTGAGAGCCTCGCCGACCTCGACCGCGACCTGACCGCCCTGCTCGCCCTCGACGTCGACCACATCTCCGCCTACTGCCTCATGGTCGAGGAGGGCACGCCCCTCCACCGCATGGGCATCGCCCCGTGCGACGAGGAGCTGGAGCGCCAGATGTACTACCACATCGCGGACCGCCTCACCCTGTCCGGCTACGAGCACTACGAAATCTCCAACTTCGCCCGCCCGGGCCGCCGCTCGCGCCACAACAGCAGCTACTGGCACGACGTCCCCTACCTCGGCCTCGGCGCCGCCGCCCACTCCTACCAGCCCCCCTCCACCACTCCCGCCGCTTCTCTGGCGGGCTACTCCCCCGCCGTCCGCTCCTGGAACGTTGCCGACCTGCGCGCCTACATCGCCGCCGTCAACCAGGGCCGCCTGCCCGCGGACCGCGAACTGCTGGACGCCGACACCCACTACAACGACCGCGTGGCCACCGCCCTGCGCACCAGCGACGGCCTCGACCTCCGTACCCTCGCCCCGCGCCACCGCCGCTACTGCACAGAGGAAGCCCGCCGCTTCCTCAGCGACGGGCTTCTTACCCTCGACGGCGACCGCCTGCGCCTTTCGCGCCGCGGCCTCTTCGTCAGCGACATGGTCATGGCCGGCCTCATGCTCGTTTAGCACCGGCCCGCCGACCGCGCTCCCGATTAGTTAGCGTCGGCACCGCCGCCGGGGTTATCGCCGCCGCCGGGCGTGACGGTTCCCGTGCCGCCCTCGTCACTGGGAATCGCCGTGTCCGAAGCCACGTACTTCACCTTCTGCGCCTGCTTCTTCAGGGCAAACTGCTTCGAGAACTTCACGCCTATCGTAGCGCCTAGCGTCCATGTCAGGCGGTCGGGCGTCAGGTCGCTCTCCAAGGCCACCGTGCGGATGGGTTTCGACGCATCCAGCGCGTGCGCTTCCGTCGTCTCGCGCAGGATGTCGGCATCCGTCACCGAGCCAGTCACCTTCGGGTAGATGGTCACCATGCGCGTGCCCTGCTCGTCCGACAGACTGATGCGGTTCGACTCCAGCACCTCCTCGTACACAATGTCGGATATCGCAGCCACAATGGCCTGCACCTCGTAGCTCTTGAAGCCCGTCCGCGCCGCAATCTTCGACGCCAGTTCCTGGTTCGTAATCTCGTTGTCAATCACTGCCTCAGCATAGAAGCTGTGGCTTCCCGGCATGTCGCCTGTTGCCCGGTACTCGCGGGCCCTCCATTTGTTTTTTGCCATAATTCCTAAATGTTTTAAACATGTTAATAATAATATTGAAAGAAATTCTTACCTAGGTAAGAGCGGCACGGATACCTAGGTAAGAGTGGTGCGAATACCTAGGTAAGAGTGGTGCGAATACCTAGGTAAGAATTCCGCGCTTCCCTTGGGAGACTAAAAATCCCTGCACCGGGCACCGCACCGCCCAAGTGCAGGGAACCGAAACATTTAAGCCATTACAAATCCTTCAGCGGGTCGGCATCCGCCTTGTGCTCCCAATCCTTGATCAGGCCATAGTTGTTAGAACCACGTACATATGCAAAATTGTTGGAATACTTGCCTGCACCCTGATAGTATGAATCCCATTCATTACTGTCAAACATCGTGGTGCCATCGGCCAGCTCGTAAATTTCAGCGACCCACATACGGCGGCAACTGATGGTACCGTCATTGTTGCGAAGAATATTCCAGTCATCATTCCTGAAAATGCACTGCACTAACTTGCGGTCTTTGTACCTGTGGTCAGCGGCACGCTTGCGGTTCTCGAACTTCTCATTGTCAAGCAGGAACTCAATCATCTCCTTCTTGCCCTCCTTGTCGCGGAAGTTCTTCTCCCAGCCCCAAATCTCATCGGCAGTCATGACCTTCATGCTCGCATAGAACTTCTCGACGGTCACCATCTCGCCCGTCTTCCAGCTCCTCACCTCGCAGACGCCCTTATCGGTCTTCTTCACCGTAGTCTCCCCCGTCTTCGGGTCTGTAACCTCAACCTTATCCTTCTTCTTCAACAGCCTTTTACCCAAACCGATAATAGACTGAGCATCCGCCGTCGTCGAGACCGCGAACATGGCAACGAGTGCCATCACTGAAATCCTAATTGAATGTCTCATAATCTTCTCTTTTAATGTTTAATGTTTAAAGTAAATATCGGCTGCAAAGATACGAATTAATTTGTTAAATAATGTACCCCCCCTTAAAAAACCTTAAATAGTGACAAACAGCCCCAAAAAACGTCTTAAACATAAAAAACAGACCACGACAATGAACACTTGGAAACCAAACCTCGAAGAGACCAAACAGCACTACCGCGACTGGTGGCAGCACCGCGGCATCGTACTCAACATGTGGGAGCACTTCCAGCAAGGCGTCCACCCCCACGCCCCCGTACCCGAGCCCCCCGCACCCCGCGACCTCCACCAGCGCTGGTTCGACCCACAGTGGCGCGCCCGCCAGCTCGACTGGTACGTCGCCCACTCCTCACTCAAGGCCGACATCCTCCCCGTCGCCAACACCCAGCTCGGCCCCGGCTCCCTCGCCGCCATCCTCGGCGCCCGCTACGAAGCCGGACCCGACACCATCTGGATCCACCCCCGCCCCGATACCGGCTCCGACGCCATCACCTTCGACCCCGCCCACCCCAACTACCTCCTCCACAAAGCCCTCCTCCAGGCCTGCAAGCAGCGCGCCCAGGGCCACTACTACGTCGGCATGCCCGACCTCATGGAAGGCCTCGACGTCCTCGCCGCCCTCTTCGGCACCGACCGCGTCCTCCTCGACACCGTCATGAACCCCGAGCGCCTCGAAGCCCAAGTCCAGCAAGTCAACGACATCTACTTCCGCGTCTTCGACGAACTCTACGACATCATCCGCGAAGGCGACGAGATGGCCTTCTGCTACTTCTCACTCTGGGCACCCGGCCCCATGACCAAGCTCCAGAGCGACATCTCCACCATGATCTCCCAGGACGACTACCGCCGCTTCGTCCAGCCCTACATCCGCCAGCAGTGCCAGCGCATACCCTACACCCTCTACCACCTCGACGGCGTCGGCGCCATCCACCACCTCCCCGCCCTCCTCGAAATCCCCGAGCTCCTCGCCGTCCAGTGGACCCCCGGCGTCGGCGAGCCCCAAGGCGGCTCACCCAAGTGGTACGACCTCTACAAAAAAATACTCGCCGCCGGCAAGAGCATCATGGCCTGCTGGGTCACCATCCCCGAGCTCCGCCCCCTCCTCGACGCCATCGGCCCCGACGGCGTCCACCTCGAAATGGACTTCCACACCGAGTCCGAAGTCGACCAAGCCCTCACCATCGTCGACACCTACCGCCACCCCCGCAACCTCCATCCCGCCCCCGTCGTCCCCGCCGCCGCTTCCCCCACCACCACTCCCGCCACATCTCCGGCGGGCCCCACCACCACTCCCGCCGCATCTCCGGCGGGCCCCGACACCGACCCCGACGCCGCCGTCGCCGCCATCATCGCCCGCGTCGAAGCCCCCGTCCCCGTTCCCGTCGGTTCTCCGGCGGGCCCATCCACCACTCCCGCCGCTTCTCCGGCGGGTCCATCCCCCACTCCCGCCGCTTCTCCGGCGGGCCCATCCCCCACTCCCGCCGCTTCTCCGGCGGGCCCCTCTCTCACCTCTAAAAAGCTCCTCCTCCTCGACGGCGCCATGGGCACCATGATCCAGCACTACCGCCTCGACGAAGACGCCTTCCGCGGCCGTCCCTTCGCCCACCACCCCCACGACCTCCGCGGCTGCAACGACGTCCTCGCCCTCACCGCCCCCTTCGTCATCCGCGACATCCACCGCCGCTACCTCCAGGCCGGCGCCGACATCATCGAGACCAACACCTTCAACGCCCAGCGCATCTCCCTCCGCGACTACGGCCTCCAGTCCCACGTCCGCGCCATCAACCTCGCCGCCGCCCGCCTCGCCCGCCAGTGTGCCGACGAGTTCGCCTCCACCACTCCCGCCGCATCTCCGGCGGGTCCATCCACTCCCGCCGCATCTCCGGCGGGTCCATCCACTCCCGCCGCTTCTCCGGCGGGCTCCGACGCCCCCACTCCCCGCCCCCGCTACGTCGCCGGCAGCATCGGCCCCACCAGCCGCACCACCAGCGTCGCCACCAGCGGCGAGCCCCTCGACCCCGCCCTGCTCCGCCAGGCCTACACCGAGCAAATCCAGGCCCTCGCCGACGGCGGCGTCGACCTCCTCCTCATCGAGACCATCTTCGACGTCGAGAACGCCCGCATCGCCATCCAGTGCGCCCGCGACGTCGCCCCCCAACTGCCCATCATGCTCAGCTTCAGCGTCGCCACCCCCGACGGCCACAACATGCTCGGCCAGGACATCTGCACCTTCCTCGACGAACTATCCTCCACCACTCCCGCCGCTTCTCCGGCGGGCCCATCCACCACTCCCGCCGCTTCTCCGGCGGGCCCGTCCACCACTCCCGCCGCTTCTCCGGCGGGCCCATCCACCCCCGTCCCCCTCTTCTCCATCGGCATCAACTGCGTCGCCGACATCCCCCAGATGGCCCCCCTCATCCATCGCCTCGCCGCCTACGGCACCCGCGTCAGCCTCTACCCCAACGCCGGCCAGCCCGACGCCCGCGGCCACTACCAGAAGACCCCCGAGCAGCTACTGGCCGACCTCTGGCCCCTGCTCGAAGGCCACCACCTCAGCATCATCGGCGGCTGCTGCGGCACCACCGACCACCACATCGCCCTCCTCGCCCGCGCCATCGAGCCCCTGCCCGGCATCCGCCTCTCCCCCCTGTCCCCCGCCGCCGCCAGTTCTCACACCGTCGCACTTCCCGCTGGTTCTCCAGCGGGCTCCCCTGCCCCCGTCTCCCCCGCCGACCGCCTCTACGCCGCCATCCTCAACGGCAAGAGCGACGACGCTGCCGCCGCCACCCGAGACGCCGTCGCCGAGCACACGTCCCCCCAGGACCTCATCAACGGCCAGATGATCCGCGCCATGAGCCAGGTCGGCCAGCGCTTCCAGGACGGCCAGGCCTTCGTGCCCCAGCTCCTGATGGCCGGTCGCGCCATGAAGGCCGCCCTCGAAATCCTGAAGCCCATGATGGCCGGACAGGCCGCCACGTCGCTCGGCAAGGTCGTCATCGGCACCGTCAAGGGCGACCTCCACGACATCGGCAAGAACCTCGTCGCCTCCATGCTCGAGGGCTGCGGCTTCGAGGTCGTCAACATCGGCATCGACGTCTCCGCCGACGCCTTCATCGAGGCCGTCAAGCAGAACCAGCCCGACATCCTCTGCATGTCGGCCCTCCTCACCACCACCATGGGCTACATGAAGGACGTCATCCAGGCCCTCGAGCAGGCCGGCATCCGCGACCAAGTAAAAGTAATGGTCGGCGGAGCCCCTGTCACCCAGGGCTTCGCCGACGAAATCGGGGCCGACGGCTATTCGGACAATGCCAACTCAGCCGTCACCGTCGCCAAACAACTGCTTGGCAAGCTTTAAACCAGTGAGAACGCCACGTCCATCATGTGCGTAAAATTGCTCTGGCGCTCCTCGGCCGTCGTCACCTCACCCGTCAGGATGTGGTCCGAAATCGTGCAGATGCCCAGCGCCCTGTTGCCCGACCGCGCCGCATTCATATAGAGCGCGGCAATCTCCATCTCGACGGCCAGCACGCCCATGTTGATCCACTTGTCGGTGTGCGGATTCTCGCTGTAGAACGTGTCCGACGACACCACGTTGCCCACCCGGTAGTGGTAGCCCATCCGTTCGCACGACTCCACCGCCTTCCTGATCAGGTCGAAGCTGCCGATGGGTGCAAACGTGCCCGGCAGCTCGTACTGCGCGGCAAAGTTGCTGTTCGTACAGGCTCCCATCGCAATGGCTAGGTCGCCTATCTTCAGGTCGTGGTTGATGGAGCCCGCCGAACCCACGCGGATAATCGTCTTCACGCCGTAGAAGTTGTAGAGCTCGTAGGTGTAGATGCCGATGGACGCCATGCCCATGCCGTGGCCCATCACGCTGACGCGCTTGCCCTGGTAAGTTCCCGTAAAGCCCAGCATGCCGCGGACATTATTGAAACATACTGCATCGTCGAGAAACTTCTCGGCCATCAGTTTCACACGCAGCGGGTCGCCCGCCATGATGACAGTCTCGGCTATCTCGCCGTACTGTGCCCCGATGTGGGGAGTAGGAGTATTTGCCATAATCTTTTCGGTTTTAGTTAAGATGCCGCGAAGATACGCATTTTTTCCAAACAGCCAAGAAAACCGCCGATTATTTCGCCGCCGTCGCCCTGGCCGCGGCGGTGACAAAACCGCGCCCCGTGCGTCTATATATAAATAATGTATACGTTATGACCCGACTGCTGCTAACCATCATCCTCATGCTGACGGCCCGTTGCGCCCTCGGCGGCGAAATCATCGTCCACCCCGGCCAGAGCCTGCACGACGCCCTGCGCCAGGCCCGCGAGTGGCGCCGCACGGGCGACCCGCGCTGCCTCGACGGCATCACCATCACCCTGAAAGCCGGCCGCTACTACATGCAGCAGCCCCTCTTCCTCCGTCCCGAGGACAGCGGCACTACGGCCTCGCCCCTCGTCATCCGCGGCGAGCAGGGCACCGTCCTCTGTGGCGACCCGCGCCAGCAGCACACCCAGCTCTGGCCCCGTGAGGGCATGGCCCGCATGCTGGCTTTCAACAAGCAGACCCGCACCATCACCATCCCCGCGCCGACCCGCAGCGAGCTCCGCACCCTTCTCAGTGCCAGTTCCGTACGCCGAGGTATCACCTCGGCCAACACCTCGCTTGAGATGGTGGTCCACCAGCGCTGGGCCATCGCCATCCTCCGCGTCCGCGCCATCACGGTGCACGGCGATTCGGTCGCCGTGTCCTTCATGGAGCCCGAGAGCCGACTGGAGTTCGAGCATCCGTGGCCGCAGCCCGTCATCGGCGGCGACCGCGGCTCGTCGTCCTTCCTGCTGCGCACCACCGAGCAGCGCGACGGCATCGAGCAGCTCGTCATCCTCGACGGTGCCAGCCACGTCACCCTCGACGGCCTCACCTTCGAGAACACCTGCTGGAACCGACCGCTGCACCAAGGCCACGTCACCCTGCAGGGCGGCTTCCCCCTCATCGATGCCTACCAGCTCGCGGTGCCTGGCTTCCCCTGGGACAGCGGGCTCGAAAACCAGGCCTGGATTGAGCGGCCCGTCAGCGCCGTCACCGTGCGCCATGCCGCCCACGTCAGCATCAGCCAGTGCCGCTTCCAGCACCTCGGCGCCACCGCCCTCGACATCGAGAGCATCGACGGCGGCACCGTCGACCGCTGCACCTTCGACGACATCGGCGGCACGGCCATCATGGCCGGCTCGTTTGCCGAGAGTCCCCGCGAGGTGCATCGTCCCTACACCGACCTTGCCCCGCAGTGCCAGCACCTGACCATCAAGGGCAACACCATCCACGATGCCGCCAACGAGGACTGGGGTGCCGTGGCCATCAGTTGCGGCTACGTGCGCCACTGCACCATCGCCGACAACCAGGTGAGCCGCGTCAACTACAGCGGCATCTGCGTAGGCTGGGGCTGGACGCCGCTCTTTACCGGCATGCAGGACAACCACATTATTAATAACCGCGTCAGCGACTACGCCCGCCAGCTCTACGATGCCGGTGGCATCTACACGCTGTCGAACCAGCCCCACTCCAGCATCCGCGACAACATCATCTCGCAGCCCTACCCCGCCCCCTACGCCACCAACGACCGCGGCTTCCGCATCTACCTGGACGCACGCACCGATGGCTTCACCATAGAGAACAACGTGACTGAAGGTCGCCCCATCCGCCGCGACGAGATAGGCGACAACCACCCCGGTCCCAACCTCATATTCAAACAATGAAACAAACCAACTACCACCTCTTCGACTTCATGGACTTCGACCCGTCTTTAGAGAAGGACGAAGCTCTCTGGAAGGCATACGCCCCAACGAAGATAACCGAGCGCGACGGCGACATCGTCGTCACCATTCCCTATCAGCAGCAACTGCGCCAAGAGGACATGGCCCCCGACGCGTCCGTCCCCCAGCAGAGTTTCGACCTCATCATCCGTGCCTACGAGCCGAATATCGTCCGTCTGTTTACTACCATGACCGGCGACCCGATGCTGGAACAGGACGACATGCTGCAGCTCTCCCCCGACGTCCGCCGTCAGCCCCTCCGTCTGGTCGGCAGCGACGTCATCGCCACCGACGGCAAGAAGCGGGCCCGCATCGACCTCTCCGCCCCCGTCCTCGACCACTGGAGCGACCTGCTGCCGGCACCGCAGCCCGCCCCCGTCATCACCTTCTACCCCGACGGCGACGAGACGAAGGGTATCGCCCTCAGCGACGACCACTTCTCGCCGCCCCGCTACGACGCCCTGCCCTTAGGCTATGTGACAACCCCGAAAGCCGAGCGCGCCACCGTCAGCTTCCAGTGCGTCCCCGACGAGTGCTTCGTCGGCACCGGCGAGCGCTTCCGCAAGATGGACCTCAGCGGCCAGACCTTCCAGCTGAAGAACCAGGACGGCCAGGGCGTCAACAACCGTCGCTGCTACAAGAATATTCCTTTCTATATGTCGAGCCGCATGTACGGCTGCTTCTACCACACCTCGGACTACTGCAAGCTGTCGCTGGCCGACCACTCCACCCGCTCGGTGCAATTCCTCTGCGACCGCGCCACGCTCGACGTCTTCCTCATCGGCGGCCAGACGCCCGAGCAGATTCTCCGCGCCTACCGCATGCTGACGGGCTTCCCGCAGATGCCACCGCTCTGGTCGTTCGGCATCTGGATGAGCCGCATGACCTACTTCTCGGCCGACGAGGTCGACGACATCTGCGACCGCCTGCGCCGCGAGCACTACCCCTGCGACGTCATCCATCTGGACACCGGCTGGTTTCGCACCGACTGGCTCTGCGAGTGGCGCTTCAATCCCGAGCGCTTCCCCGACCCGAAGGGCTTCGTCCAGCGTCTGGCGGATAAGGGTTTTAAGGTCTCGCTGTGGCAGTTGCCCTACGTCGCCAAAGGTGCCGAACAATTAGAGGAGGCAAAGGCAAACAAATATATCGGTCCGCTGTTGAAAGAACAAGCATCAGAAGGTTCTAACTTCTCTGCCCTCGACTATGCCGGTACCATTGACTTCACCTACGACAAAGCTACCGATTGGTATAAGAACCAGCTACTGAAACCCTTGCTCGACATGGGCGTCAAGTGCATCAAGACCGACTTCGGCGAGAATATCCACATGGATGCCATATACCACGGCATGCAGCCCGAGCGGCTGAACAACCTCTATTCCTTATTATATCAGCGCGCGGCCTTCGACGCCACCCGCGACGTGACGGGCCAGGGCATCGTCTGGGCCCGCTCGGCCTGGGCCGGTTGCCAACGCTACCCGCTGCACTGGGGCGGCGACTCGGCCTCGTCGTGGGACGGCATGGCCGGTTCGCTGAAGGGCGGTCTGCACTTCGGGCTCTCGGGCTTCGCCTTCTGGAGCCACGACGTGCCGGGCTTCCACTCCCTGCCCGACTTCATGAACTCGCCCGTCGACCCGCAGGTCTACGTGCGCTGGACGCAGTTCGGCGTCTTCTCCTCGCACATGCGCTACCACGGCACCTGCAAGCGCGAGCCGTGGCACTACCCCACCGTTGCCCCCATCGTACGGCGCTGGTGGAAGTTGCGCTACCGACTGATACCTTATATTATAGAGCAGGGTGAACTCTCGTGCCGTACGGGCTACCCCATGGTGCGCGCCCTGCTGATGCACCACCCGGAGGACCGCCAGGTGTGGCACGTGGACGACGAGTACTACTTCGGCTCGGACTTCCTCGTCTGCCCGGTCATGGCCAGCGGCCCTGCTGACGCCGCCGACGCGCAGTTCGGCACGGCCCGCCGCGACATCTACCTGCCAGAGGGTCTCTGGGTCAACTTCTTCACCGGCGAACGTCTGCAGGGCGGCCGTTGGCTGTATGGCGTCGAGGTGCCGCTGGACCAGATGCCCGTCTTCGTCCGGCCCGGCGCCCTCATCAAGCTCTATCCCGACGACGTCGACTCTACCGACCAGATGGACCTGAGCCGCGCCGTCACCATCGAGATTACCAAGGAATATAAAGGCATAGAACTATGAACTCACATTACATGCAAGGCCTCGACTGGCTGATTCTGGGAATCTATTTCGCCGTGCTCATTGCCATCGGGCTGTGGGCCAGTAGCAAACGCAAGAAGGGCGGTTCGCTCTTCATGGCCGAACACTCGCTGCGGTGGCACCACATCGGCTTCTCCATGTGGGGCACCAACGTGGGCCCGTCGATGCTGATAGCCTCGGCGAGTGCGGGCTTCACCACGGGCATCGTCTCGGGCAACTACGCGTGGTACGCCTTCGTGTTCATTGCTCTGCTGGCCTTCGTCTTCGCCCCGCGCTACCTCGGCGCCCGGGTCCACACGCTGCCCGAGTTCATGGGCCTGCGCTTCGGCCAGTCGACGCGCAACATCCTGGCGTGGTACACCATCGTCACCATCATCATTTCGTGGCTGGCGCTGACGCTCTTTGCCGGCGGCATCCTCATCCGTCAGGTGTTCGACATACCCATGTGGATGTCGGCGCTGGTCTTGCTGGTCATCTCGGCCTTCTTCACCATGCTGGGCGGACTGAAGGCCGTGGCCTACACCAATGTCTACCAGATGATACTGCTCATCGTGGTCTCCGCAGTGCTGGTCATCGTCGGCCTGGACCGCGTGGGCGGCGTCTCGGCGCTGGTCGCCAAGGTGCCTGCCGATTACTGGGTGATGTTCAAGCCCAACTCGGACGAGGCCTTCCCATGGCTCCCGATAGTGCTGGGCTACCCGGTCATGGGCGTCTGGTTCTGGTGCACCGACCAGTCGATGGTGCAGCCCGTGCTGGCCGCCAAGGACCTGCGCGAGGGCCAGCTGGGCACCAACTTCACCGGCTGGCTGAAGATTCTGGACGTCGCGCTCTACATCCTGCCGGGCATCATCTGCTTCGCCCTGTTCGGCGACACGCTCAAGAATCCCGACGAGGCCTACCTGACGATGGTTGAAAACCTGTTCCCCGTGGGCATGGTGGGCCTGGTGTTCGCCGTGCTGACTGCCTGCCTCGTGTCGACCATCGGGTCGGCGCTGAACGCGCTGTCGACCGTCTTCACCATGGACATCTACGTGAAGCGCTTCCGCCCCAACGCCTCGCAGCGACATATTAATTATGTAGGCCGACTGGTGACGGTCATCGGCGCCGCCCTGGCCATCGTGCTCACCGTGGCCATCGACGCCATCAAGGGCCTCAACCTATTCAACGTCTTCCAGTCGGTGCTCGGCTTCATTGCCCCGCCCATGGCCGCCGTCTTCCTGCTCGGCATCTTTTGGCGCCGCACCACCACGCGCGCTGCCAACTTCTGTCTGACCGTGGGCACGGCGTTCTGCCTCGTGGTCGGCGTGCTCTACCTCTGGGGGCCGCAAAGTTATCAATTGTCAATTGTCAATTATCAATTGAACTTCCATTGGCCCCACTTCATGCTGCTCTCGTTCTACTTGTTCGTCATCCTCGCCGTCTCGATGGTCCTGATCTCGCTGACCGACCGCGACCGCACGACTTACCAGATTCCCGCCCCGGTCCGCGAGGGCTGGTCGCGCCTGGCCGTCGGCCTGTGGATAGCGCTGGCCGTGGTCATGGTTTCCCTTTACGTCTATTTTAATTAAGCTCAACGATATGAAAAGACTCCTCCTTTGTATGGTATGTTGCTGTACCGCAGCAACCCAAACCACAGCCCAAGGCCTGACCGACATGAGCCGCAGCCAGCAGGCCAAGATGCAGAACCTGCCCATGGGCGCCACCCAGTGGACGGGCGGCTTCTGGGGCGACCGCTTCAGCGTGCTCTCAACCACCGGCATCTGGTCGATGTGGGACACGTGGAACACGCCCTACGAGACCATCGACGCACTGGGCCTGCACGGCTCGCACGGCTTTGCCAACTTCCAGGTGGCCGCAGGCACCGTCAAGGGCAAGCACCACGGCCCTCCCTTCCACGACGGCGACATGTATAAGTGGCTCGAGGCCTGCGCCGCCGTCTATGCCGTCACCCGCGACCAGAAGCTCGACCAGCTGATGGACCAGTTCATCGAGCAGGTCGCCTTGGCCCAGCGCGCCGACGGCTACATCCACACTCCCGTGGTCATCTCGGAGCGCAACCAGGGCATCGACTCGCACGCTCTCAAAGAAAATGCCGCCGGCATCGAGATTGGCAAGGACCAGCAGCACGCCTTCGCCTCGCGCCTGAACTTCGAGACCTACAACCTGGGCCACCTCATGACCGCCGGTATCGTCCACAAGCGCGCCACGGGCAAGACCACCCTCTTCGACTGCGGTCGACGGGCCGCCGACTTCCTCTACAACTTCCTGACCAACGACGCCGCCGAGCTGTCGCGCAACGCCATCTGCCCCTCGCACTACATGGGCGCTGCCGAGATGTACCGCGAGACGGGCGACCGGAAGTATCTGGAGCTGGCCAAGGGCCTCATCGCCATCCGCGACTCGGTGCAGAACGGCGAGGACCACAACCAGGACCGCCATAAGTTTCGCGACCAGTACGAGGCCATGGGCCATGCCGTCCGCGCCAACTACCTCTATGCCGGCGTGGCCGACCTCTACGCCGAGACCGGCGAGGCTCAGCTGATGCGCAACCTGAGCGCCATCTGGGACGACATCACGCAGCACAAGATATACATCATGGGTGGCTGCGGCGCCCTCTACGACGGCGTCTCGCCCGACGGCACCACCTACAACCAGCCCTCCATCCAGCAGATTCACCAAGCCTACGGCCGCCAGTTCCAGCTGCCCCAGGAGGCCGCCCACAACGAAATCTGCGCCCAGATAGGCATGCTGCTCTACTCCTGGCGCATGTTCCAGACCACCGCCGACCCGAAGTACATCGACAACATCGAGAACGAGCTCTACAACGGCATCCTCTCAGGCATCTCCCTCGACGGCCGCGACTTCTTCTACACCGAGGCCCTGCGCCGCACCAAGGAGTTCCCCTACACCCTCCGCTGGCCCAAGCACCGCCAGCGCTACATCACCTGCTTCTGCTGTCCGCCCAACACCCTGCGCACCCTCTGCGAGGCCCAGGAGTACGCCTACAGCATCCACGCCGACCAGCTCTGGGTCAACCTCTACGGCCAGAACACGCTGAAGACCCGCGACCTGGAGATTGAGCAAGTGACCGACTACCCCTGGGACGGCCGCATCACCCTGACCATCAAGAAGGCCAAGGCCCTCCAGACCATCCACCTGCACAAGCCCGGCTGGTGCAGCCAGTACGAGGTGAAAGTGAACGGCGAACCGGCCACCACCACTCCCGCCGCTTCTCCGGCGGGCTCCACCATCACCCTCACCCGCCGCTGGAAGAAGGGCGACGTCATCACCCTGACCCTCGCCATGCCCGTCCGCCTCGTCGAGGCCAACCCGCTGGTCGAGGAGGCTAAGAACCAGGTCGCCGTCATGCGCGGCCCCATCGTCTACTGCCTCGAGGGCCAGGACATCGCCGCCACTACTCCCGCCGCTTCTCCGGCGGGCACCATCCGCATCAACGACATCGCCCTGCCCACCGACATCCAGCTGACTCAGAAGCCCATCACCATCGACGGCCACCAGATGATAGCCCTCGAGGGCGACGCCCTCCTGGTCAACGACCGCACGTGGGACAACCGCACCCTCTACCGCCCCCTGCAGTCCGCCGCCCGCCGCCAGACGGTCCGCATCCGCCTCATCCCCTACTACGCCTGGGACAACCGCGGCGTCCAGGACATGTCCCTCTGGCTGCCCCTCGCCCGCTGACCACAGAAGAAGCCCGCCGCTCCCACGAGCGACGGGCTTCTTCGTCCATCTTTCTGCACCAGTAACCCCACTTTCGTAAAAGTATACTTTGAGCACCGTAAAAGTATACTTCCAGCACGCTTAAAGTATACTTTGAGCAAACTCGCAATATCGGGCTTCAACGGCGAAGATACAAAAAGAAATCGGAACTGCCATGGCAATCCCAATTTCATTAACTTGTTTTAACTTTCTGAGCTTACTTCACCAGCTTAATCGGCTGGTTCCACGTGTCGTTCCGCGGTACAGCATTGCCGTACTTGCCGCCCTTGTAGTCCTCGTGCAGGCCGATGCTGTGCAGCACCTTGTAGCCCTCCGACTGACAGAGCACGTACACGGCGTGCGAGCGGTAAGTAATGTTGCCCAGCTTGTCGCGGTGAACGGTGTAGTCCTGCGGGTCGGCCACCTTCACGACCGTGCCCCACTCGGGGTACGTCTTCTGTACGTACGCTTTCATCGACGACTCCGTGGCCGCGCCCTTCGATGCGGGCATCGTGCCGTATTTATTCTCCTCAGCAGCCTTCTTGTAAGCCGTCAGCAGCGCGCCGCGGCGCATCTTCGGCTCCTCGCTGTTCGTGCTCGCACCGGCTATGCGCTTGGCGTCGAAGGCGTCGAAGTCGGCCACCTTGAACGCCGACGGATAGTTAGCCTTCATGTCGCCCTCCAGTCCGTCGTACAGCGCCTGCAGACGGCCCGCAATCGCGCTCTCGTCGCCGCTGCCCGCAGCTATCTTGCCGAACTTCACGGCCAGCGACGTCGTCTCGAACGCGCGGTCGAAGTAGTACGCCCGGGCACTGGCCTTGTCAGCCTTCTCGGCACGGCCCAGCAGGCCCTTCACCAGCCCCGCATAGTCCGGACGCTGCGGCAGCCCCTGCGTCACCAGCTTCCACGCCGTCTTCACCAGCTGGTCCTTCTCCAGACTCCATTGCCAGACAGCCTCCAGGCCGCGCGCGTCGGCCGACTGGTGGTACTGCTTGTCAAGGAACGTGAAGCTCGGTGCACCGACCGTCAGACGGCTCAGCGCCTCGTAGTCCAGTGCCCGCTCGCTGCCGTTCTGCAGGCTCGCCCTCAGCCGCTGGCACCAGTATGCCGCGTCGGCCAGCACGTCCTGCGTCGGCGACGAGTACGTCCACTGCGTCTCCTTCGCTATCCCGTAGTTCACGTCATACTCGTTCAGGCCCTCCGTCATGTCGCCCATGCCCGTCGCGCCCGTCGTCGAGCTGACCGTCGCGTCGCCGACCGTCGACGAAGCCTGCTCCGTCACCGTCGTCGTCGCCTGGCTCTTCGCCTCGCTCGCCGACTCGCGAGCCTTGTCCTGTACTGCCTTCTTAGCCTTGTTGGCCAGCCCCTTCAGCGAGCCGAACTGCGCCGAGGCCTCCGTGCTGACGGCCAGCATAGCCACCAGCGCCATCACCGAAATCTTCACCTTCTGTTTCATCATCTTAGTCGTTTTAATAGAGTTAAACTTATTCGTTTGGTTGTCATTCCCGTACCCCGGCGACCCCGACCCTCGCCAGCATCGCCCGGTACGTCGGTGCAAAGGTACAAATAATTCCGTTAACGTCCGTTACCCCCCCTTAAAATCCTTAAATAATCCAAAATAACCGCTCCCGATGACAAAACCCCGCCCCGTCCGTCTACCTTATATATAATATATAGACCCACAACAACAACATAACACTCACCAAACACCCCACCCCTATGCTCAACACCCGCACCCCCCTCCGCCTCCTGGCCGCCCTCCTCCTCGCCGCCACCACCGTCGTCGTTCCCGCCGCCGCCACCACCGTCGTCGTTCCCGCCGCCGCCACCGTTCCCCTTCCCGCAGGTTCTCCTGCGGGCCCCACCACCCTCTACATCACCCCCGACTCCTCCCTCGCCGACGCCGTCCGCCACGCCCGCGAGCTGCGCCGCACCGGCCGCGCTACCGCCGTCACCATCCACCTCAGCCCCGGCACCTACCTCCTCACCGAGCCCCTCCGCCTCCGCCCCGAAGACAGCGGCCTCACCATCCAGGGTCCCGCCACCACTCCCGCCGCTTCTCCGGCGGGCCCCTCTGCCGCCATCATCAGCGGCGCCCTCCCCATCACCGGCTGGCGCCGCCAGGGCCGCCTCCTCGTCGCCGACGTCCCCGACTTCAACGGCCGCCCCATCGACTTCCGCCAGCTCTGGGTCAACGGCCGCAAGGCCGTCCGTGCTCGCGACATCCCCGTCACCATTCCCGTCGGTTCTCCGGCGGGCCCCTCTGACCCCTTCGAGCACATGCACCGCATCCTCACCTACGACAAGCAGCACCGCCGCCTCTGGGTACCCCGCAAGGCCGTCCAGAAAATCCTGAAGGCCCCCTACCCCGAGCTCGTCCTCCACGAAATGTGGTGCACCTCCAACCTCCGCATCCGCTCCATGACCGTCCAGGGCGATTCCGTCGCCCTCACCTTCCACGACCCCGAGGCCCGCCTCCAGTTCCAGCACCCCTGGCCCTCACCCATGACGCCCTCGACCGGCCACCCCTCACCCTTCTACCTCACCAACGCCCTCGAACTGCTCGACGAGCCCGGCGAGTGGTACCACGACCTGCGCACCCCCCGCCTCTACTACATGCCCCGCCCCGACGACCTCCTGCCCGCCACCGCCGGTTCCGCCGCCACCGTGCCCGGCGGTTCACCGTCGGGTCTCACCGCCCTCGTCCCCGTCCTCGAAACCCTCGTCCAGTTCATCGGCACCCCCGAGCACCCCGTCCGCAACATCCAGTTCCGCGGCGTCCAGTTCAGCCACACCACCTGGCTGCGCCCCTCCCTCGAGGGCCACGTCCCCCTGCAGGCCGGCATGCCCCTCATCGAGGCCTACAAGCTGCGCCCCCAGATAGACCGCCCCAACAACCACAAGCTCGACAACCAGGGCTGGCTCGGCCGCGCCCATGCCGCCGTCGAGCTGCGCTACGCCGAGGACTGCGGCTTCCACGCGTGCCGCTTCCAGCACCTCGGCGGCTCCGGCCTCGACTACGTCCTCGGCTGCCATCGCGGCACCACCGCCAATTGCCTCTTCACCGACATCGCCATGAACGGCTACGTCTGCGGCTCCTTCTCCCCCGAAGGCCTCGAGACCCACCTGCCCTACCAGCCCGCCGACTTCCGCGACGTCTGCACCGGCCAGCGCGTCGAGCAGTCCCTCTTCCACGACGTCACCAACGAAGACTGGGGCTGCGTCGCCATCTGTGCCGGCTACGTCAGCGGCATCCTCATCGACCACAACACCATCCACGACGTCTCCTACACCGGCATCTCCCTTGGCTGGGGCTGGAACCGCGACCTCGTCTCGATGCGCGACAACGTCGTCCACGCCAACCTCATCTACAACTACGCCCGCCACATGTACGACTGCGCCGGCATCTACACCCTCGGCAACCAGCCCGGCACCATCATCTCCGAGAACGTCGTCCGCGACATCTGCACCCCCACCTACGTCCACGACCCCAACCACTGGTTCTACCTCTACACCGACGAAGGCTCCTCCAACATCACCCTCCGCGACAACTGGACCCCCACCGACAAGTACCTCCGCAACGCCAACGGCCCCGGCAACCTGTGGGAGAACAACGGCCCCCAAGTGTCCGAAGCCATCAAGCGCGCCGCCGGCTGTCAACAGCAAGAGAGGTGAGCCGTCGGCATCCAAACGCAAGAGAGGTGAGCCGTCGCTCACCTCTCTTGCCTCTTCCTTCTCACCTCTTATATATTAATCCCGTAGTTCTGCTTCATTTCGCTCATCACAAACGTGCTCTCGATGGACGCCAGGCTCTCAATCTCGCCCAGCTTGTTGAGCACAAACTCCTGATACTGCTTCATGTCACGTGCGCGTACCTTTAATAAATAGTCGTACGAGCCCGACGTGTTGTAGCACTCCGTCACCTCCGGTATGCGCATGATGCGCCGCGCAAAGGCGTCGGCAATCTCGTGGTTAATCTGCTTAAGCTTCACCTTGCAGAACACCTGCAAGCCCTGTCCCAGCTTCTCAGGGTCGAGCACGGCCACATACTTCTTGATGTAGCCCCGCTTCTCCAGTCGCTTCTGCCGTTCAAACACCGGCGTCGGCGTCAGGTGCACCGCGTCGGCCAGCTCCTTGGTGGTCAGTTTCGCATTCCTTTGCAGCGTTTTCAGTATCTGCAAGTCGATTTCGTCTAAGAGTTCAGCCATAATATCGTCCTTTTAGTTGTCCTATTTAGAGTTTTATTCTGTCAGCGGCCCTCGTCGGGCCCCGAAACGGAATGATATTCTTTACGAGTTGCAAAATTAGGTATATTTTCTGGAATACGCAAGAAATTTGGTAGATATTTCCAAACTTAGTACCTTTGCATCGTCAAACAGAACATAAATTATTAACAAATAACAGAAAGGATAAGATTATGAGTACAACGAAGAACTATCGCTTTGAGACACTGCAACTGCATGTAGGCCAAGAACAGGCCGACCCCGCAACCGACGCCCGTGCGGTGCCCATCTATCAGACCACGTCGTACGTGTTCCGCAACTCACAACACGCTGCCGACCGCTTCGGCCTGCGCGATGCCGGTAACATCTATGGCCGACTGACCAACTCGACCCAGGGCGTGTTCGAAGACCGCGTGGCAGCCCTCGAGGGTGGCGTGGCCGGACTGGCCGTCGCCTCAGGTGCCGCAGCCATTACCTATGCCCTGCAGAACATTGCCCAGGCCGGTGACCACATCGTCGCAGCCGACAACCTGTATGGCGGTTCGTACAACCTGATAACCCACACGCTGGCTACGCAGGGCATCACGAACACCATTATCAACGTAAACGACCTCGCAGCCCTCGAAGCTGCCATCCGTCCCAACACAAAAGTCATATACGCCGAGACCTTCGGCAACCCTAACAGCGACGTGCTCGACCTTGAAGGCGTAGCCGCCGTGGCTCACAAGCACGGCATACCGTTCATCGTCGACAACACCTTTGGCACGCCCTACCTTATCCGTCCCCTGGAGCACGGCGCCGACATCGTAGTTCACTCGGCCACTAAGTTCCTTGGCGGTCACGGCACCAGCCTCGGCGGCGTCATCGTCGACGGCGGCAAGTTCGACTGGAAGGCCAATCCCGACAAGTTCCCCACACTAGCCAAGCCCGATCCCTCATACCACGGCATCGTGTTTGCCGACGCCGTAGGTGCTGCGGCCTACGTCACCCGCATCCGTGCCGTCATCCTGCGCGATACCGGTGCTGCCATCTCGCCCTTCAATGCCTTCATCCTGCTGCAGGGTGTCGAGACGCTAAGCCTGCGCGTCGAGCGTCACGTGCAGAACGCCCTGAAGGTCGTCGACTTCCTCAGCAAGCATCCGAAGGTGGCTGCCGTGCACCATCCTGCACTGGAAAACCATCCCGATCACGCCCTTTATCAGAAGTATTACCCCAACGGCGGCGCCAGCATCTTCACATTCGAAATCAAGGGCGGACAGGAAGAGGCCTGGAAGTTCATCGATGCCCTGCAGATATTCTCGCTGCTGGCCAACGTGGCCGACGTGAAGAGTCTGGTCATCCACCCCTACACTACCACCCACTCGCAGCTTTCGCCCGAGGAACTGGCCGAACAGCACATCACCCCGGCTACCGTCCGACTGAGCATCGGTACCGAGCACATCGACGACATCATCGACGACCTTTCGCAGGCTCTCGACAAGATTTAATGACCTCCGATGGCAGGAATTAGAGAATTAATTCGTAACTTTGCACCCAATTAATAAACTATAGCATTATGACTAAGATAGCAAAACAGCTGACCGAGCTCGTCGGCAACACCCCACTTCTGGAGCTCAACAAGTATTCACAGGCACAGGGTCTCGACACCCCAGTGATTGCCAAAGTAGAGTTTTTCAACCCCGGCGGTAGTGTAAAGGACCGTATAGCGCTGGCCATGATTGAGGATGCAGAACAGAAAGGCATCCTGAAGCCCGGCGCCACCATCATCGAACCCACCAGCGGAAACACCGGCGTAGGACTGGCACTGGTATCAGCCGTCAAGGGCTACCATCTTATCCTTACCATGCCCGAGACCATGAGCGTCGAGCGTCGCAACCTTGTCAAGGCCTACGGGGCCGAGGTACGACTGACGTCAGGCAAGGACGGCATGCCAGGTGCCATCCGCGCTGCCGAGGATCTGCGCGACTCAATTCCAGGAGCCGTCATCCTGCAACAGTTCGAGAACGCCGCCAACCCCGCCAAGCACTATGCCACCACGGGTCCTGAAATCTGGCGCGACACCGACGGTCAGGTCGACATCTTCATCGGCGGTGTGGGCACAGGCGGCACCATCAGCGGCGCCGGCAAGTATCTGAAGGAGCAGAATCCCAACGTGAAGATTATTGCGGTAGAGCCCAAGTCGAGCCCCGTGCTGAACGGCGGCCAGAGCGGTCCCCACAAGATTCAGGGTATCGGAGCCGGTTTCGTGCCTAAGACCTACGATGCCGACATCATCGACGAAGTGTTCGATGTAGAAAACGACGAAGCCATCCGCACGGGTCGCGAGATAGCCAAGTCCGAAGGCCTGCTGGTCGGCATCTCTGCCGGTGCTGCCCTCTTCGCTGCCATCCAGGTGGCCAAGCGTCCTGAGAACAAGGGTAAGAAGATTGTGGTGCTGCTGCCCGATACCGGCGAGCGCTACCTCTCTACCGTGCTCTACGCCTTCGAGGACTATCCTCTTTAACGGCGCTTCAGGTGGAGCACCAGGTATTCAGAGCGGGTACCGATGCGAATTTTCGGGCCCCAGATGCCCAGTCCGGAACTGACGTAGTAGCGGGTATTGCCACGCTGATGGAAGCCCCACGACTTCTCGTACACAGCATCGGTAATCCACGATATGGGCCACACCTGCCCGCGATGCGTATGCCCGCTGAACTGAAAGTCGATGCCTGCCTGCTCAGCCTCTTCCAAGTGGTAAGGCTGGTGGTCCAGCAAAATAGTAAAGCCCTTCGCCCCTGCGGCAAGGGCTTTTACCGTTGCACGCCGGAAGGCCGAACGGTCGTTGCGGCCAATCACGTCCACACCCTTGAAGTGGGCCACCGAGTCCTTCAGCAGCACGATGCCAGCCTCCTTGAAGAAGCGCTCCGCCTCGTCAATCTGGCTGATATACTCGTGGTTGCCGTGAACCGTGAAGACCGGCGCCTGAATGCGGTGGAACTCCTCAGCATAGTTGCCCTCGTCGACTGGGCGCAGGCTCCTGTCGATGATGTCGCCGCCAATGAGCACCAGGTCGGGATTCTCGCCATTGATCAGGTCCACCCACCGTGCCAGCTCAGCCTTGCGGTTATGGTAGCCTATATGCAGGTCGCTGGCCAGCACAATGGTCAGCGGCTTTTCTATGGCCTTCTCGGTGGTCAGGGTCAGTTCCTTGCGATGTTTGTGATGATACTCTACACCGCCCAGCATCATAACGACGGCAATGAGCCCCACGACCGACATCAGCCCTACCGGGTTATCCCGAAGCAGCGACTTGGGCAGCAGATGGCACAGCGAGGCCACATCGGCCAGCACGAAGGCTATCAGCAGATACAGGAAAAATATCAGCCACGTGGTGCCGACTTCGTAGAGCACAATGGCCAGCTTGATGGGGACATGGTCCATCACGAAAAAGCCCACAAAGAATACGGCCATCCACAGCAGAAACAGTCCCGTGACGGTCAGCTTCAGCGCCCCGCCAGCAGGGGCCATTCGCCACAAATGCCAGCTGACATAGGCCGTTAGCGCGACAACCAAGGCCAGAAAGAACACAAACACTTTCATCATGCGATACAATAAAAACGTTAAATCTCGCTGCAAAATTAGCCATTATTCCCCAAAAAGCCGTATCTTTGCATACATATTTAAATAACTTTATAGAAAACTTGTATGAAGACTACTGACGCAACATGGATATGGTATCCTGGCGACTTCGAGGTTTGGCTGGGCAACATCTTTAATAATCGGCGCACGGAGCGCGGCGCCATGTTTCCACCGTTCTGGAAACAAGACTCGCACTACGTGACGGTCGAGTTTTCAAAAGCCTTCGTGCTCGACCGCGACGATACCATTACCATCCACTGCGAGGGGCAGTACAACTTCAGCCTCGACGGTAAACTGCAATTTCCCAACAACACATACACCATCCCTGCCGGCAAGCACCAACTGAATCTGAAGGTGTGGAACCAGGCCGAGCCGCCAGCCCTGTACATCAAAGGCGAAACCATCCATACCGACTCCACGTGGCTGGCTACCTACGAGGACAAGCTGTGGATTGACGAAAACGGCGTGGCCCATGGCTCAGGCATCTACGTTCCTGCATCCTCCTGGCATTTCAACAACCCTGACACGCCGCCCTCGTCCTTCCATCTGAACACCGAGGAGCAACGCCCCGTGTCTGCCACTGTGCCTGCCAGTTCGCCGTCGGGTATCCTCTACGACTTCGGCCGCGAGACCTTCGGCTATCTGATTGTCAAGAACCTGACGGGCACCGTGCGCGTCTACTACGGCGAAAGCCGCGAGGAAGCCCTCGACCGGGAGCACTGCGAGACGCTGGACGTGCTCAGTTCCAAACACTCACCTCTCACCACTCACCTCTCCAGTAAGGCCTTCCGTTATGTCTATATAGAGAAGGAAGCCGGGGCCAGCTACGACGATGTGGCTATGGACTATGCATACGCCCCCTTCGACGAGCAGCATAGCGGCCATTTCCACTGCTCCGACGAACTGCTGAACAGCATCTGGCAGACCGCTGCACGCACGCTGGAGCTGACCACACAGGAGTTCTTCATGGACGGCATCAAGCGCGACCGCTGGACCTGGTCGGGCGACGCCATCCAGTCGTACTTGATGAACTACTACCTGCACTTCGACGCGGAGTGCGTCAAGCGCACCATCCGTCAGCTGCGCGGAAAGGACCCCGTCACCGCCCACGTCAACACCATCATGGACTACACCTTCTACTGGTTCAAGTCCATACTGGACTACTACGAATATACCGCCGACGCTGCCTTCGTGCGCGAGATGTGGCCCCGCATGGTGACGCTGATGGATTACTGCATCGAGCGAACCAACACGGACGGACTGATGGAGGGACAGCCAGACGACTGGATTTTCGTAGACTGGGTGGACTTTCCCATGCACAAGCGCGGCACGCTCTGCTTCGAGCAGATATTGTTCGTAGAGGCATTGCATGTAATGGCTGTCTGCGCACAGATCGCCGATGACGACCATGACGGCTACTACGAAATGGAAGCCCAAAGGATCGCCCAGAAGGTGAAGCAGCTGTTCTGGAGCGACGAGCAGAAGGCCTACCTGCACGCCATCGAGGACGGCGAACTGAACCCGCAGATCACCAAGTTCCCCAACATGTTCGCCATCCTCTACGGACTGAGCTCCGAAGAAGAGCGCCGCGACATCATGCAAAGCGTCATGCTGAACCCGCAGATAGACCCCATCACCACGCCCTACATGCGCTTCTACGAACTGGAAGCGCTCTGCATGGACGGCCTGCAGACCCGCGTACTCCAGGAGATGCGCGACTACTGGGGCGGCATGCTGCGCGAGGGAGCGACGTCGTTCTGGGAAAAGTATGTGCCAACGGAGTCGGGCACGCAACATCTGGCCATGTACGGTCGCCCCTACGGCAAGTCGCTGTGTCACGCCTGGGGCGCCTCGCCCATCTACCTGCTGGGCAAATACTACTTAGGCGTACGTCCCACCCGTCCCGGCTATCAGGAGTTCGAAATCCGCCCCGCATTGGGCGATTTGGAATGGATGGAGGGCGACGTCCCCACCCCGCACGGCATGATACACATCGAGATGGACCGCCACCACGTCAAGGTGCTCGCCACCGAAGGCTGTGGCAAGCTGATTATTGGCGACCAAACAGTCAACATAGAAGCCAACAAGCCTGTTGCCATCAACTACTAATCCTTCCCCTTATTCTGCCCTTGGTAATCGGCTTGGATAGCAAGGGCGGAAGGGTCGTCCGCCACGTGGCAGACGCAACGAATACCAAGGGCAGACGGGCTGGATACCAAGGGCAGACGCAGACAGAAGCTAAGGGAACAGAGAATCATTGGCTTGCAAGACTTGAACTACTGATTATTCCGTTTGTTGATGTAGATGACGACGCCGATGACGACGAGGGCTACAACGGCTATGATGTGAAGTAAATCCATAATGATGATGATTTAAATATGTTACGATGCCGCAAAGGTACGAAAAAATAAAAGAATAAAAGAATAAAAAGAAAAAAACTCGAGTATTCATTTTTATACCAAAAATTTGGCCAGTTAGAAAAGAATGCGTATCTTTGCACCATTGCTAATAACAAAAAATGTAAATATGAGAAGACTACTACTTTCATTATTCGGTTTGTTGGCTGCTGTTTTCTCCATGGCTCAAGACATCAAAGTCGTGGATTTCCGCCTATTGGAGAACGACCTGACAGCAAACACCCGAGGTACGGAAAAGATGGACCAGAACGGCGAGCGTGCAGCCCTGATCAAGATTGTGACCCCTGAGCGCGGCTTTACCTTCGACGGCGGAACGCTGGGCATCGTGGCCTCCGAGGAACATACGGGCGAAATATGGCTCTACGTGCCCCGCCGCGCCCAGAAGCTGATAGTGAAGCACGACGCCTTTGGCGTGCTGCGCGACTATTACTACCCCATCCCCATCAGTGGCGGACGTACCTACGAGATGCTGATAGACATCGGTACGGGTCGCTATGTGACCATTACCTCTGAGATTGCCCGTTCTAAAATCGTCATTGACGGCGAGGACTGCGGCCCTGCACCTATTTATAATAAGTATCTGAACTACGGCCGACACATCGTCACGGCCACCAAGGACCGCTACGAGGGCAAGGAGGCCGTCTACATCACGACCGGTGACGACCAGAGCACACGTGTGGTCAACATCGGGCAGACCGACATCAGCAACCTCTTTGCCGACGTCACGGTGCGCGTGGACAACAATGCCGACATATACTTCGAAGGCCAGAACATGGGTACCAGCATCTGGAAGACCCAGTTGCGCGAGGGCAGTTATACGGTGGTGACACGCAAGGCCGACTGCGACTCGGTGAAGACCAGCTTTATCGTGAAGGCCGGACAGACCAACGAGTTCCATGCCGCACCGCCCATCCCGTACACCGGATTCCTCAGCATTTTCACCCGTCCGCAGAATACGACGGCCATGCTGGACGGCAAAAGCATTCTGACCGCTGGCGAGACGGTCACGCTGCCTGTAGGCACCCACACGGTCGACTACTCGAGCAAAGGCTATGTGGCCCAGCGCAAGGAGTACGAGATAGCCCGTAACCTGACCGTCAACGACACGGTGCAGATGGCCGAGATATCCTACCTGCGCCCGAACGCCTTCTACTTTGGCGGCGGCATCAACGTCAGCACTCTGGGAGGCTACACAGCCACGGTAGGTGCCGTGCTGGGCGACAACGACTTCCAGATAACCTACACCTTCGGCACCAGCGAGTCGGACATCACCTCGTGGTCAAACAGTAACACTGGCAACCTTGAAAGCCGCGTGGCCTACAAGATGAACTCTGCACAGATACGCTACGGCTACCAGATCCGACTAATGCGCCGACTGGGACTGACGCCTCAGGTGGGATTCGCCTACAACACACTGTCGGCCGTTGTCAAGCAAGGCAACACCGGCTATGGCGACGGGGCTTCACAGCAGGCGCTGACCGTCGGAGCCAAGCTGACACTGGTGCCCATGCAGCACGTCTACCTCTTCGCCATGCCCGAAATAGGTTTTGGCCTGAAGAACGATGAAAACTACGAGAAGATAGCAGACGCCGCAGGCTTCAGCACCACCAATCTGGGGGTGATAGCAGGCATCATCGTCAGCTTCTAAGAAGTGAAGAGTGAAAAGTAAAAAACGATAAGTGAAAAAACGATAAGAGCTATGAATATACTGAAAAACTATCTTTGGCTTGCGGCGGTATTGCTGTCCACAGCCAGTGTGCTGTCTTCGTGTAAGAAGAGCGAAGACATCGGCGAGGAAATCATCGTCTCAAGCGACTACATCGTGGTCGACGCCAACGTGAATATTGGCGCCACCAGCACGATAGCCGTGATGGAGGTCAGGGCGAACTGCAACTGGTACATCACCATTGACGGTGGCTGGCAGGGACTGCAGCTGAGCACTCTACAGGGCACGAACAACGAGAACGTGAACATAGAGACACCGCGCAACCAGACACAGGACGAGCGCTCGGCCGTACTGACATTCAAGAACGAAGACGGCACCATCAACCGCGCCGTCACCGTACGTCAGGCCGCAGGCGACATTGACGTGGAACTGGCTGTTGACCCCGTCAATATCAGCGTCATCGCCCAGGGCGAGGAGAAGACAGCCAAGGTGACGTGTAACACCGAGTGGACCGTGGCCGTAGACGCCAACGCCCCATGGTGCGTGGCTGACAAGCAGAAAGGCGTAGAGACCGAGGTCATCAAGTTTACCATCCAAGCCAACCAGACACCCAACGAACGCCGTGCCGAGGTGGTCATCGCATCAGGCAACCGCACTGGCAACAAGAAGGAGCAAATCATTACCATCATACAGAACGCTGCACCCAAGCCCTCGCCACTCGTGACGAGCGCCGTGGTGAACGAGGCCAACAACAAGATAACTGTCACGGCCAGTTTCCAGTCCATGTACGACGTGACGGACTACGGCTACTGCTATGGCACCAAGCCCCAGCCCACCGCCGACGCCACCGTTGTAGGCACCAACGGTGGAACGAGCAAGGACTTCACCTTCACCATCGATGTCGAGGACGGCAGAGTCTACTATATCAGAGCCTATGCCGTGAGCATTGTCGGCACCGGCTACAGCGAGGACTACATCGTGACCGTACCCGGCGACACGCCCAATTCTGGTGACAACACGTCGCCCAATCTGTAACAAGAAGTAACGGAATATAAACACAAAAGAGTTTTGACTTATGAAAAAATACATAGTTATCATAGCAGCCCTGCTGAGTGCGCTGGGCATGAAGGCACAGACAGAAATCAACGGTCTCTGGTATAATCTCCATGACTGGGATAATACGGCAGGTGTTTATGTTTACAGCCCTTCTGCGACATTGGCCGACGAGGTCACCATTCCCTCAACTGTTGAATACGACAGCAAGACGTACACCGTCAACAGCATTGAGCAATGGTATTATCCCGACAAGCGTGTATCGCTGGTATTGCCGTCAACAATGACAACCGTCTACCTCTCGTCGTTTCAGAGTGAGATAGGCACACTGACCATACCCGCCACGGCAAGCATTGACGTCAATGCCCACAGTAACGTCGAAGCCTTTGCACTGTCTGGCGACCATGCCAAATATACGGTGAAAGACGGCGTGCTGTTTGACAAAGACCAAACCACTCTGGTAGCCTTTCCAGGATTGAAGGACAAGACATCCTACACCGTACCCTCTACCGTCACCGTCATTGGGAGGAGTGCATTCACAGGCAACGACAAGTTAGAATATCTGACCCTGCCCGAAGGATTGCTGGAGATACAGGAATCTGCCATGAGCAACATGTATCGCCTCAACACTTGCAATATTCCAAGTAAACTTAAGACGATCGGCAATAGCGCGTTCAATGGTTGTCAGCTGGTGTTTGCAGACAACACGCTGACACTTCCGAAGACATTGAAATCTTTAGGCAATTACGCATTGGATAATGCTTTCAAATACACCAGTTCGACCACCGTTGTCATCCCGCGTGAGTTAGGCAGCGACCTTGACGGCGGCACGAACCTTTATATCGGAGAAAACGCCATCCGCTGTAATAGCATCAAGTCAGAAATACTGAAGCCCATCAGCGTCCACTGGGGCGCATTTTGGGGCGTAGAAGCCATTTTCATTCCCGACGGCACCAAGGACCTTTACCTTCAGAAAGAAGGCTGGAACTATAACAACGGCTCGAAGCTGAGAGGTGGAGGCGTGTCGTATAGCGAGACCGTTGCAGCAATCGCCATCACCGACGTGCTGGACTACGACAACCGTACCGTTTCGGCTAAAATGAGCACGACAACAGAAGGGGCAGTCATTCGCTATAAGATAACGACCGACATAAACGACAACAGCGACCCTACGCAATGGGACATCTACGACGGTGGTACCCTCAGCATGGTTAGCAGCTCAGGGGAATACAGCTGGAACACCTACTATTTAAGGGCTGTCGCCTTCAAGGACGGCATGAACACGTCGGCCATTGCCTCGCGTTCCTATTATTATAATGACTATGTGTGCAGCAGGCCAACCATCAATTGCATTGACAACTCGACAACCCTCACCATTACCTCGCCTGATGCCGATGCAACCATCTACTACACCACGGACGGTAGCGACCCTACGGCCAAAGAGAGTGCCACATGCTTCAAGTATACAGGGGCTATCACGCTGACTAAAAATGCCACGTACAGAGCCATTGCTGCCAAGGAAGGCAAATTCCCCTCTGACATTTCTGACGAACGGCGTGTGACATGGTTCCCTGTAGATCCTGTTGTTGCTGAGCAGGTCGTTGTTGACGGTCAACCCTGCCTGAAACTGACAACGCCGACAGAAGGGGCTGAGATATGGTACAGCTACAACTGGTACAGTGAGGATTACCGTTATGAAAAGCCTATTCCTGCCAGTAGGAATCAAACCATCTATTTCATTGGAAAGAAAGATGGATATAACTCTACCAACTGGGAAACTTATAGAATGAACTACGACGACTACACACTCTGTGAAAGTCCGTCGGTGGAAATAAGCAACGAGGCCCGCACGGTAACCTTGTCGACAACAGAGACAGGGGCCGACATCTGGTATCTCATAGATAAAGACTACAATTCCAACACCTATCCTATACCCAATGCAAACGGTAGCACCAAATATGACGGCAAACCATTCAGACCTTGGACAAACGGTCTGCTAAAAGTGATCGTGGCGAAGGAAGGCAAAGTGAATTCTGATGTCTATCAGACCAATCTTGACGAGGCATTCCGCCTGCGTTATGTTGACTTCGAACCCGTCTTGGGCGAAGAAGAAAACGAGTTCAAGCTGGCCTTCAGTTATCCCGAAACGGGCATCAATGGCGTCAAGATCTATTACTATTTCTCTGGCATCGACTGGACAGAGTACACTGGCACGCCGGTAAATGTTCCGGCAAACACATATGTCTATGCTCAGGCACGGGCAGAAGGCTATGTCGACTCATGGCAGCGCGATTTCTACGTCAGCAGCGATCGCTACACGGTCAGTCAGCCAAACGTCACGGCCATCAGTCAAGACAAGAAGCTGCGTGTCACCTGCGAGACGAAGGGCGTTACCATCTACTATACGACCGACGGCACAGACCCGACAACCGAGAGTCCAAACCACTTCGAGATTAATGAGTACTACACGCCCGACGTCGATGTTCCGCTGAATGGAACTTACAAATTCATGGCCGCCAAGAAGGGCATGTACAACTCGTCTGTTTCCACAATTGTTATCACTGACTGGTATATGGTTCCCAAGGTCAATATCATCCCATTTGCCAAAGACGGAAAGATGATGGTGAAGCTGACTTGTAAGGACGAATGGAAATACAAGTATTATTGGGCCTATAGCGGCAATGTCAACGACGAGGTGATTACAGCCAATTCAGAATACACCATGTATCAAGACATGGAGATAGAGCCCGACCGTGAAATCTACTTTACCGCTTATCTCGACGGCTATCGGACCAACTGGGTTTCTAAATGGGTGAACCGGGGTGAGTACACCTGCTCTGCGCCCAACATCACAGTCAATGCCGACACATTAGTCAACATGACCACCCCTACAGCCGGAGCAAAGATCAAGTACACGTTAGACGGCAATGACCCGTCAACATCATGGACGGCCAAAGAATACAGTGAGCCATTTAAGATTGACAAGAACTATACCATCAAAGCGGTAGCTGTCAAGGATAGCATGTTCAATTCTGGCATTCAAACAAACTATTACAACAATTTCCGCGTTGCCAACGTTGAATTCGAGCAGATTGTCGATGATGGCCAGCCCAAGATGAAGTTGACGACGGCAACACCCGGAGCCACCATACGGTACAGCTTCAATGACTGGAATATTGAAAACTGTAAAGTCTACACAGAGCCTATCGCTATGAGTAGAGGTCAGTGGATTCATGCCATAGCCCAGAAAGACGGCTATAACGACTCAGACTGGCAAGAGAAGAACATGGACTATAGCGATTATACCAACATCTGCGCCACAGCTGGGATGTATACCGACGCAACGAATCGCACCGTCACCTTAACGACATCGGAACCGGGCGGTGAAATCTATTACATCATTGATACTGACGGCAATTCGAATCCGACGCGCAGTTCCACCAAGTACGACGGCAAGCCGTTCAGGCCTGCGGTGTACGGCACGCTGAAGGCGATTGTTTTTGCAAAAGACAAGATTTGCTCTGACATTAACAGTTTCGGTCTCGACGAGGTATTCCGCCTTCGTGAAGTGACTTTCGAGCCTCAGTACGAGGTTGTAGAAGACGAGGAGGTGTATAAGATGCACTTCAGTTATCGCGACACGACGATTACGAACCTCAGCGACGTAGAGATTTATTACTGGAATGACGGCGAGGAGCAAAAGAAGTATGACGGAACGCCCGTTACATGCACACTCGGCACCTATCTGTATGCTTACGCCCGCAAGCCAGGCTATGCCGATTCATGGCAGCGCAGCACATATGTTTCAAAGGACATCTACAGACTGCGCCAGCCCAATGTCAACGCAAGAAGCGAGGCCCGGACACTGACCGTGACTTGGGACGATGAGGACGCCAAGGTTTACTGGACAGAAAACGGTGAGGATCCTACTGCATCCAACAGCAAGACCCTGGATAAATATAATCATCCTGATATTAAGCTGACTCACAACGGAACCTACAAGTTCATGGCGGTAAAGGACAAGATGCTGAGTTCGCCAATTAACACAGTTACCATCAGCGACTGGTTCCGCGTTCCCGATGTGAAGATTATCCCCTTCGGTGAGAACGACAAGTTTATGGTTAAGCTGGAATGCGAGGGGTATAACAATATCTATTGGGCATACGATGATGAAGTGGCTATGGATGCCGTTGTAGGCAATACGCTTTATACAAGCCCGTTTGAGGTGACAGAGGGTAAGCGTATCTATGCTACGGCATGGAAGGATGGCTATAATGAAAACTGGACCGTGTCTGACTGGCTGTATCGCAACAACTACACCTGCACTGTACCAACTATCGCAGTGAATAGAGATACGATTGTAACCATCACTAATAATCAGGCTGGCGCAAAGATACGCTACACGCTCGATGGTTCAAATCCTACCATCTATACAGGTACCGAGTACAAAGCGCCCTTCAAGCTGTTGAATAATGCAACTATCAAAGCAATAGCTTATCAAGACAGCTTGCTGACATCTTCGGTTCGTACTCACCAGTATACTGGTTATCGCGTGGCAGAGGTTAAAATCTCGACCTTTATCGAGAACAGCCAAATCATGGTCAAACTCGAAACCCAAACGCCTGACGCCAAGATTTATTACAACTTCAACGAAAGGAATAATACCATAACAAGTAATCTCCTTTATACCCAACCGTTTGTCGTTGCTAATGGTTACCGTGTTCAGGCCAACGCCGTCAAGGATGGCTACACAGAGGCTGGTTGGACTTCGACTGACTGGTTTGATTATGAGTCGTACACTGCCACTCAGCCAATCATCACCATCTTACCTGACACGACGGTATTCATGAGTGCTGATGCTGGTGCAGAAATCTACTATACAACGGACGGTTCAACCCCCGATGAAAATAGTACTAAGTATGAGAATCCTTTCAAGTTGACACGCAACTCTGTCATCAAAGCCTTTGCTGTCGTGGCAGGCAAGATTAATTCTTCCATCTCAGAAAACGACTATAACGGATTCCATGTAAAGGCTCCCGTCTTTGCTCAGAACGGCATTACGATGACTATTACGACTGCGACGCCTGAGGCTACCATCTACTATGCTTACGAGTCGGAGGGTAACAGCGTGAATAAGAATTCGCACAAGTACACGGGTCCGTTCGACGTCATGGATAATAGTACCATACGTGCCTTTGCCGTTCGCGATGGCTGGTACGACTCCGACGTGAGCACCATCTCGACTGGCGACAAGATTACGTGCCCAATGGTTGAAGCTGTGTCTTACGACGGTCACTTCCTGACGTTGAAGGCCATTGACGATGCAACCATCTGGTACACGACCAACGGCAATGATCCTCGCGACAATTCGAACAAGACGGTCAGCTGGATTTACGAGTACAAGACGCCTATCGCTATCAACAGTACTGGCCAGATCAAGGCTATTGCCATCAGAAACTACATGAATCCTTCTGATATTGCAACGTTCGACATCAACTTCTATGCTGGCGAGAACGGTACGACGCTTGAGAAGGCCGGCGTGCTGGAAGAAGTGATGGCATGGTCGGATGTGACCACGATTACTGAGTTCAACATTGAGGGCCCGCTCAACCAGAAGGACTTGGCATTCATCAAGGAGCACATGACCTCGCTGCAGCATCTTGACATGAGTAAGACTACCATCGAGGACGGCACGCTGCCCGATCATGCATTCTCTGGTCTGCCCATCATTTCGTTCACTTCGCCTGAGAATATCACCCAAGTGGGCAGTGGCATCTTCACTGACTGTCCGGAATTGGCTGCCGTTCGTTGGAATACGACTACCAAACTACCTGACAATTCGTTCGATGCCAACCACAATCCCAACTTGTTGCTCTTCGTACGATTCGAAATCGCTGCTCCCAGCCATGCTGCTGTCGACAACCAGATTATCAATGGCACAGCTCAGTCTATTGTGCTTGTCGACGATTACACCAGCAATTTCTACTGTCCGGAGCGCTTCTACGCCAAGTCTATCAAGTACACTCATAAGTTTGCGATGACTTCCGGAAACGGCGGCGGATGGGAATCGTTCACACTGCCATTCACCCCAACGCGCTTCATCCACGAGAGCAAGGGCGAACTGCTACCGTTCAAGAGCTACGAGACACAGGAGAATCAGGAGTCCTACAGACCGTTCTGGCTGCGCTCACTCAACGAACTGGGATTCGAAGACGTCGGCACTATGGAGGCTAACAAGCCTTACATTATCTGCATGCCTAACAACGAGCGCTATGCTACTCGCTTCCGCTTGGCTGGCAATGTCACGTTCAGCGCCACTGACACCTATGTGCCTGTCACCAGTCCTGAACCGGCTGAGAAGGGCAATGTGATGTTCGTGCCCAACTTCCTGCACCGCGACAAGGAGATAGGCATCCTCGCCATTAACCTCGAGACCGAAGGCGAATACATACCTGGCAGTGCATTCCTTGACAACATGCGTGGCTTGCGCCCCTTCGAAGCTTATGCACGCAGCATTGGCGTAGCCCGTCAGGCCATCCGCATTGATGATTCAGACTTGTTCATGCCTACAGCTATTCAGGATGTTGAACTCTTAGACGTCAGCGGCAATGCAATCATCAGCGTCTACAACCTCTCAGGCAACCTGGTCATCAGAGGCAAGCGTAGCGAGGTTATGCCTAAGCTCACCAATGGTGTCTATATCATCGACGGAAAGAAGATGGTGGTGAAGTAAAGCGCCCACCTGACCGTGATAAAGTATCGCCAAAGAAATGGCCCGCAAGCAATTGCGAGCCATTTTTTTGTGTTATCCTGAAATGTATCTTTTTACTGTGCGTTGTTGCGCTGACCACGCGGGCCTCCGAAACCGCCGCGTCCGCCACGTCCACCGCGACGCTGGTGCTGCTGCTGATAGGTCTTATACTGCTCGTCGGTGAGAATATTCTTCAGCTTCTTGTCGTACTCCTGACGCTTCTCCATCTGCTGCTTCATCTGAGCCTTCTGCTCGTCGGTCAGTTCAGGGCGCTGGCCCTGCTTCTTCTCAGCCTTCTGCTCGTCGTTCTTCTGTGTGGCACCCGTCTGTCCGTCAGGACGTGGTCCGCGGTGTCCCCTACCCATACCTGGTCCAGGCATCAGGACGTTCTCGTACTCCTTGTTCAGGTCCAGCACCTTCGACTTCTGCTTGTCGGTCAGTTTGAGGTTCTCGGCCATGCGGTTGGTCATCTCCTCAGGTGTGGGCTTCTTGAACTCGCGACGCTGACGGTTGTTACTGTTGTTTTCGCTGTTCTGTGCTACAGCTGCTGTCATTGTCAGCAGGGCTACCATTGTCATTACAATCTTTTTCATAATCTTCTTAGTTTTTGAATTGTTTATTATTAAATGTTCTTGTGTTGAGTTTTCGTTTCTCAATTCGTAATCTTTGACGCAGCAAGGGCACGAAAAGTTTAACCGCTCGCTAAAAAGTTTCAGCGAACGGTTACTTTTCTTCAGCCAAACGTCTAATTGCAACGTTCAACGTCTTAGCGCGATGTTATAGTTGTAGTATTCGGGATTGCCCGTCACGTCTTCAATCACGCGGATAAACGGTGGCATGTTGACCTGCTCACCAACCTCCACGCCCTTGGTCTGCAGCATCACCAAGTTGTCCAGCGGTGCATGGAAGGTATCTATCTCAAAGTACTGCCCCTTCCAGATAAACGAACGGCGCGTCTTGCGGATGGTGGCACGGTAGGGGTCGGCCTGCTGCAAAAGCGACTCATAGAGCGCGTTTGACACTTGGCGTTCCGTCTCCAGCACCTCGGTGGCCGAAATGCGCTTCTTCGTCTTGTGCACGTTCACCACCTCGCCATCCCAGTTGCGGCGGCGCAGGCGCACCTCGCAGTCGGGGTCGGCCACCAGATAGGTCTGCGTAATCTCGCTCTCCACGCACTCTGGCAACTCGCCCGTCAGTTCCACGATGTAGACGCGCTCCTCCTTCACCGTCTGCGGCAGTCCCAGCACGTTGCCAATCTCCATGATGACGCGATTCAGCTTGGTGTCGAAGTCGTCGTGGTTGTTGATGACGCGCAGGTGCGGATGGCCCGTCCAGGCGCGGTTCACCTTCTTGTCCAGGTCGCGAGCCAGTTGCAGTCCCTCCTCGTTGGCCTGCTCGTAGCGCGCCGAGTTGGTGGCCAGCGTGTAGTACTGTTCGGCGCCGTCGGCAGCCGACACCAGGTGCAGCACGGCATCGTAGCGCTTGCGCAGGTCGTTCGACGAGGTGCCGCACTTGCCGGTGATGTCTTTCCACATCTCCGGTGCGATGTAGGCTGAGATATCCATGGTGCCGCGGTCGCACACGATGAACGTCGGTTTCGTACAGACCTCGGCAAGTCGCGTAAACGAATCCTCCAGTGCCAGCTGCGTCTGCAGGATGGCCAGTTCGCCCTCGTAGTAGAGGTCAGGATTGGGCGTCAGGTAGCTCCAGCCTCCCTGACTGTACATGGTCGGCACTTCGGGCACGGTAAACACCTTGAAGCCCAGATTCGAGAAGTATTCCACAATGCGAACCAGAGCCGTGGTCTTGCCTGCACACGGTCCGCCCGTCAGTACGATGCGCTTGATGTCCTTCATCTTCTTTTCGTTCGTTTTTAGTTTCTTGGCGACAAAGGTACGAAATAATTATGAATTATTCACAACGAATGACGAATTATTTCACACCGTTGGTGGTGTTCCCTTCGCAAACTCCAGGGCGAACGTGGTCAGATAGCCACTGCGGGGATGGTCGGTCAGCATCAGGTTGCCGCCTTGCCGTATCATCATCTGGCGCGACAGCGAGAGGCCGATGCCTGAGCCTGTGCGCTTGGTGGTGAAGAAGGGCACGAAGATGCTCTTGCGGGCCTCTGCGGGAATGGGCTGTCCATCGTTGCTAACAAGCAGTCTGCTGTCGTCATCATACTCCATAGCGATGCGGTTGGCTCCGGCCTCGATGGCATTCTTGACCAGGTTGATGAGTATCTGGCGCAGCATGTTGGGGTCGGCGCTGACGACGGCACTGTCAGCCAAACGGCACTGCCACTGGATGTCGGGATAAAACAGGCTGATGTCCTTCACGACAGCCGCCAGCGCGACCTGCTCTATGGCTGGCGCCTGCAGACTGGACAATTTGCGGTAGGAGTCGACAAACGAGCTCAGATGCTGCGAGGTGTGGTAGATGGTCTGGATGCCCTCTTCCAATGGCGTGCCCTTCACGTCCTTGCGACTGAGCATCGACTGGCTGATGCTGGCAATGGGAGCTGTGGCGTTCATAATTTCGTGGGTCAGCACGCGCGTCAGCCGTTCCCACGACTCCACCTCGCTCTGGTTCACCTGCTGACGAATCACGTCGCCCAGCTGGTTCAGCGTCTGCTGCATGGCCCGCTCGCCCGACAGCAGTCCGTTGGTGGGCAGCCGGAAGGTGAAGTCGCGATTGCGAATGGCCTCCTGCATCAGGTGAGCCCGCTGCTTCAGCGACCGCTGCCGACGCACCAGCCAAACGGCAATTGCAATCAGCAATACTATACCTATTATAATATATATGCTCACAGTCTCTTCATCTTGTTATACAGCGTCTGTCGCGTAATGCCAAGGAGTTCGGCAGCCTGCGAGAGATTGCCGTGACAGTGGTCCAGCGTGCGGCGAATGTGGTCTTTCTCCACTTCGTCGAGTGTCACGATTTCGTTCTGCATGTCGAGCACGTCCTTCAGTTTGCGGATGAGCTCGTCGTTGTCCCACGGCTTCGTGATGAAGTCGGCAGCGCCGCTCTTCAGTCCGCGCACCGCCAGCGCCACGTCGGCATATGCCGTCAGCAGCACGACGGGCGTCTGCGGGTGTTGTTTGCGGATGGTGCGCAGCCAGAAGAGTCCCTCCTGTCCGCTGTTCACGCCAAGGGTAAAGTTCATGTCGAGCAGCACAAGGCTGATGTCTTCCTGCGCCATCGTTTTCAGGATGTCGTCGGGCCGGTCGAGCGTCAGTATGCGCTCGAAGGTAGCATCCAGACAGTAGCGCAGCGCGGTCAGAATGCTGGGGTTGTCGTCGACGATCAGTATGGTTCCGTAAGTATTCATGGCGCAAAGGTACAAAGAATCTGTCTAAAAATCATACGAAGTACTGTCTAATTTTTAGACAATCTGCCTCTGAGCACTCGCTAAATATAAAATAAGAGATAAAGAAATCGTAACTTTGCAGCAAGAAAACGTAACGGATATGAAACGACTGACTGGTTTATTTATTCTTTATTCTTTTATATTTAGCACCGCAGGGGCGCAAGAACCGTGGACCGTGCAGCAATGCATGCAGTACGCTGTGGAGCATAACCACGAGGTGCGGCGCGCAGAGCTGGAGCTCGACAACCATAAGGCCAACCGCCTGCAAGCCGTCGGGCGCTTTCTGCCTGAGGTGGATGCAGGCATCGGCGCGCAGTATAACTTCGGACGCGCCATCGACCCTGAAACCAACGGATATACCGACGTCAGCACCTTCTATAACGGCTACAGCGTGCAGGCCTCTCTGCCCCTATTCGACGGGTTCAGCCGACTGCATGCGCTGCGGGCCGCACGTGCTGGTGTGCTGATGGGTCGCGAAGCCCTGCGCCAACAGCAGGACCAGACGGCACTCAGCGTGCTGCAGGCCTTTACCAATGTCGTCTACTACGAAGAACTGGTGAAGATGGCCGAGGAAAAGGTGCAGGAAACCGCCTTGCTCTTACGACAGACGCGCCTCATGGAAGAGGTGGGCCGCAAGAGTCAGGCCGACGTAGCGCAGATAGAGTCACAACAGGCCGAGGCCGACTACGAGCTGACCCGCCAGCAGAACCTGCGGGCCACAGCCTTACTGGAACTGAAAAAGGAGATGGGACTGCCTTTAAAAGACAGCCTGAGTCTCGAAAAATTCCCACCTATGGGAAAAATATTTCCCACGGGAGGGAAAAAGTTTTCCCACGGGTGGGAAAATAGTTTTCCTTTAGATGCCAATTCTGAGCTTCTTCATGCGCAATATCAGATGCAAGTATCACGACATGAGTGGCGCCAGGCTCGCGCTGCGCTGTATCCTGCTCTCTCGTTGAGTGCGGGCCTGAGCACCACTTACTATCACACGCTGCACACGTCGTCAGCGACCTCGTTCAGCAGCCAGTTCAAAAACAACATGGGCGAATACGTCGGGGCCACGCTGAGCATTCCGCTCTTCAACCGCCTGCAGACCATCACCAGCATCCGGCGGGCCAAGAATAACTACCAGATAGCCCAGGAGAACTACGCGCAGAAGCAGCTGGAA
>JAFUST010000048.1 GCA_017467535.1 Prevotella sp.
CGATCCGTGGTCGGAGATGTGCTGTGCCAGTCGGCGGGTGTTCATGGTCTCGATGCTCTTCACGCGGGCGTACCACTTGCCGTAGGCGGTAGACTCGGCGTTGTTGTTGCGGTTCACTTGATACAGGATTCTTGCCATAATTGTTTGTTGTTGTGTGTGTTTTAGATGGTTATTAATGTTAACGGTGCAAAGGTACGACATTTTTCGTGCGCTTCCAAATTCCGGGGCCCGATTTGGGCCGATTTTCAGCACAAACCGCGCGAATTGGGCGGAAACGTCATTTTCGGGGCCCGATGACGGCGTTTCGGGGGTCGGGAGCAGCCGCCTCGATGACAGATGACAGATGACAGTTTTCTGAAAGTGCAGGGAGTATAGAGGGTTAGTATTATATATATTTATAAATATATATAATACTAATCTTAATGTGCGCACCGATTTTCAATAACTGTCATCTGTCATAACTGTCATCTGTCATGGCGGAGGGGGTGAAAATTTTTATGCCGCATGATGAGGGGATGAGCGAAAAAAAGTGTATCTTTGCAGACTGGAAAAAACACTAAAGAGGAGAGACAGACTATGTACCAGAGCAACAGCATCAGGCAGTGCCTGTGGGTGATGGCGGCCGTGAGGGAGAGAGGACGCATCACGCTCAGGGAACTGGGGGAGAAATGGGTGGCCGACGGGATGGGCAACACGCTGCACCGGTCGGCCTTCAACCGGTGCCGGGACAAGATATTCCAGATGTTCGGGCTGATGATTGAGTGCGACGAGCAGCACCGCTACTACGTGGCTAACCCGCAGGAGATGGACGAGCGGTCGATTGAGAGTTGGCTGCTCTCGACGATGACGGTGAACACGGCGCTGGCCGACAGCGCGCAGGTGAAGGAGCGCATCGTGCTGGAGAGCGTGCCGGAGGGCGAGCAGTATCTGCCGCTGATCATCCGCGCCATCAAGCACAACCGGCGGCTGCACCTGCGCTACCAGCGCTTCGGCTGCGAGGTGACGGAGAAGACGGTGGAGCCCTACGTGCTGAAGTTGTGGGGCCGGCGGTGGTATCTGCTGGTCTTCACGGGCCGCCACATGGCCACTTACTCGCTGGACCGGCTGCTCTCGCTGGAGATGACGGAGGAGACGTTCCGCATGCCGGCGGACTTCTCGGCGGAGCAGTACTTCGGCGAGTTCTACGGCGTGCTGACGGACGAGACGGTGCCGCTGGAGGACGTGGTGGTGAGGGCCTACGGGAAGACGGCCCACTATCTGCGCACGCTGCCGCTGCACCCGTCGCAGCGCGTGGTGGAGGCTACGGAGGAGTGGACGGACTACGGGCTCAGGCTGCGGCCTACGGCCGACTTCGTGGGCGAACTGCTGAAGTACGACGATGGCGTGGAGGTGCTGCAGCCGGCGTCGCTGAGGCTTAAAATCTGTGAAAAACTCGACCTAATGGTGAATAGATATTAAATCTTCAGGGGGTGTCCACGGTTTTTGGTACACCCCCTGTCGTATATTTGCACTCGAAAAGAATCTGAGAACTAATTTTGTTGTTTAACTTTTTAATTTTTAAATTTTCGAGTGAAGAATATGGAGAACTATGTATCTTTGACGATTGCCCTGGCCTGCTTCTCGGGGCTGTGGCTGGCGGTGGCCTGTGCGGCCGACTGCCTGGGAGTGAGGATTGCCCGCTGGCTGGACGCCACGGTGGCCGGCACGGTGGACGAGTGAATGAAGAAACACACAAAAAGAAAAGTAAAGGAGACAGAGAACGATGAAAGAAGCAGACAAGATGCTGAAACGCTCGCTGCGCCAGTTTCGCCGCCGCCAGAAGCGCCTGCTGCAGCACGTGGAGCGACTGGAGCGGCTGCTGGCCGTGAGGCCTACGGAGATTCACAACCACTTTGAGGCGGGCAGCAGCGCGCAGGTCTTCAACGGCCGCGCCGCGGGACGCTTCCGCCGCCGCCGCGAGAATCATGAAAACACGAAAGACGCTGCGATGCCCGCCTGCACGCAGGGGCAGCAGCCGCAGAGCCCGCAGTCTCAGCAGGGCCCGCAGCCGCAGCAGCCCACCACGGCACTGCTGGTGGAGCGCGTGGCGCGGGTGCGGGAGTACTTCTGGGCCGACAGCGCGATGGCGGTCATCTTCTGCGCCTGCCGCGACTGCTACGGCTATCCTGACAACATGAGCCGCTTCGAGCGGGAGTTCGGCTGCACGGAGGGGCTGCTCTCGGGCACGCTGCGCAACAATCCCTACATGCGCCTGCCCGTCGGCCGATGGCAGCAGGCGGGGGCCAAGCCACGCGCGCTGCGACTGCTGGAGGCCTACCGGCGGGCGGTGGAAACCTGCGGAGAGTAGCAGGAAAACCTGCAGAACCTACAGAAAAACCTACGGGGGTGCATGTAACTATTTCATGCATCCCCGTTTTGTGCTTACCTTTGCACCGTCGACGAGAGAGAAGTCGGCGGGCGGTCTTTGACATGATGACACACACATGAAACCCGAGAGAGAGAGAAACGGAGAGAGATCCGGCGGCTGAGGCCTGAAAGAGAAAATGGTCTGATGCCGTGAAAGACACACATTCTACAAACTTAATTATTCACCTATAAAAAAACACACTGAATTATCATGGAAACAACAACAATAGCATTGGTAAACACACAGACTACTGACAACATCGGCGAGGGCACTGACGCTCAGCAGCGCATGACTTCGCTGGAGATTGCCGAACTCTGCGGCAAACAACATAACGACGTGATGAAAGCCATCCGAAAGATGGAACCTGCATGGGCAAGAATAAACCAGGGAAATTTTTCCCTCGTTGAATACCGCGACAAGAAAGGCGAACTCCGACCCTGCTACTCGCTGACGAAGACGGAGACGCTCTACATAGCCACCAAGTTCTGCGACGAGGCGCGCGCCCGGCTGGTGCTGCGCTGGGAGGTGCTGGAGCGCGAGCGCATGGAGGGCCTCGTGGCCGCCGCCAGGCAGCGGGCCGCACTGCCCTCGCCCCAGGAGATCGTGAGGCTGGCCGACGGCATAGTGGGCGCGGCGCTGCGCGAGATGAACGCCTCGGCCCACGACACGCTGACGGCCACGCAGGTGGCCAAGACGTTCAACATGACGGTGATGAACTTCAACCTGGTGCTGCGCGACATGGGCATACAGTACCGCCACGGCGGCCGCTGGTGTCTGAGCCAGGACTTGGCGGGGCGCGGACTGACGGAGGTGCGCACCCACGTGAGTTACTCGCTGCGCGGGGAGAAGAAGATCCGCTCCTACATGACGTGGACGATGCGCGGCCTGCACTATCTGAACGCCAAGTTGGGCTACCCCAACTTCTGAGATTTTTCCCTTCAACAAAAAGAAAAACGAGATATACCATGAGCGTACACACAATCTACCTGAAGGACGGGGTGAAGATGATGCGCCCCGTCACGACGAGAGAGGACTATCTGGCCCTGCGCGACTCTGCCGAGCAGCGCGACACGGTGAAGGCCGTGCGCAGCGGACGGCACGAACTGAAGCGGCGGCTGGTGCAGATGAACTACTCCTGCCTGCCCAACCAGGACGGCACGCTGCGCGGCGCCCGTACGGCCAGCACCACCGTGGGCATGGACATAGACCACATAGGCTCCGCGGAGCAGATGGCGGCCGTGAGGGAGCGCATACTGGAGCGCCGTGAGGCCCTGGGCCTGCTGATGCTGGAGCGGAGCGCGCGCGGCGAGGGCTACCACCTGGTGTTCCGCCGCCGCCCGGAACTGAGTCAGGAGGAGAACCTGCGCTGGGCCAGTCAGTTGCTGGAGGTGGAGTATGACGCGGGTGCGAAGGACATCACGCGTGTCTTCTTCACCACCACCGCCAGTGCCGATGATCTGCTGTGGCTGGAGGATGAGGTGTTTGAGACCACCCAGACCACAAACCCCAAGCCCCCCAAGACCCCCAAGACCCCCAAGACTCTCCCCCAACCCCTCCCTGTAAGGGAGGGGAGTGGTCAGACTCAAGTGCAGACCGAAGCGCAGACCGAAGCCCAAGAACTATCTACTCCCCTCCCTCACAGGGAGGGGCCGGGGGAGAGTCTCTTCCCTCACAGGGAGGGGCCGGGGGAGAGTCTCTTCCCTCACAGGGAGGGGCCGGGGGAGAGTCTGGAGGGTCGTGAGATGGCGGAGCGTGCCTTTTTTAAGGGCATCCCCTACTCCTCCATCATCGCCGAATACTGGCAGCGCACGGGGGGCGAACCCTCGGAGGGCGAACGCAACACCAGACTGCACCAGTTGGCCGCCAACCTGAGGGCCATCTGCGACGACTCTGAGGCCTGGCTGCTGCGGCTGATGCCACGCTACGGACTGAACGAACAGGAGATGCGCGCCATCATCCACTCGGCCTGCAAGGAGCCTACGCGCGGGTCGCGGCTGATGACGGACATCGTTAACTCCCTGTCCCCTAAGTTAGGGGACTACAGGGGTCTGAACAGGGGCTTGAACGAGGGCAAAGGGCCGGACGCTTGTTCAGACCCCCAACCCCCTAACTTAGGGGGCTATGGGGGCTTGCCAGAGATGCCCAGCCGACTGCCAAAGGTGGTGGCGCTGCTGCTCTCGAAGACGCCGGAGATCTACCGCCCGGCGGTGGCCCACGCCATCTTCCCGCCGCTGGGGGCCCATCTGTGGCGCGTGCGCTTCCGCTACATCGACAACGTGATGCACGAGGCCACCTTCATGAACGTGCTGATGGCCGGCACCGGCGCGGGCAAGGACTGCATCACGCAGCCCATCAACCGCATCATGGCCGACATCCGCCTGCGCGACGCCGAGAACCTGCGCCGCGAGGCCGAATGGAAGAAGGAGATGAACACGCGCGGGGCCAACAAGGACAAGCGCCAGCGCCCCGAGGGACTCATCATACAGGAGGTGGACCCGGACATGACCAACCCCGCCTTCGTGATGCGCATGGCCGAGGCCGACGAGCACTTCCTCTACACGAAGATGAACGAGATAGACCAGTTCGACGCCCTGCGCGGCTCGGCCCGCGGCGCGCAGCAGTTCCAGATCATGTGCCTGGCCTTCGACCCCGACAACCGCTACGGACAGACGCGCGTGGGCACGCAGAGCGTCACCGAGAAGGTGTGCATCCGCTTCAACTGGAACGCCTCCACCACCATCCAGAAGGGGCAGCGATATTTTTCACGCGTGCTGACCGACGGCCCCATCTCGCGCATCAACTTCTGCACCATCCCCGAGCGGGAGATTGGGGCCGACATGCCCGTCTACGGCACCTACGACGCCCAGTTCGACGAGGCCCTGCGCCCCTACATCGAGCGGCTGACGCGGGCCACGGGCGTGGTGGACTGTCCGCAGGCCTTCCGGCTGGCCCGGCGGCTGAGGGACGAGTGCGCCGAGTTTGCACGCCTGTCGCAGTCGAGGGTCTACGAGAACCTCTCGTTCCGCGCCTGCGTCATAGCGTGGCTGAAGGCCTGCGTGCTCTACATCCTGAACGACTACCGCTGGGGCCGCGAGATAGAGGACTTCACGCGCTGGAGCCTGCAGTACGACCTGCGCTGCAAGATGACGTTCTTCGGCGAGGCCATCGAGAATGCCAACCGCCAGTCTGACGACCGCGGCCCCCATCGCGGCCCGCGCAATCTGCTGGAGTTGCTGCCCGAGCGGTTCAGCGTGCACGATGCCGACCTGGTGCGCCAGGCCAACGGCATGGACACGCGCGGCACGCGCAACATGCTCTCGCAGTGGCTGCACCGGGGCTACGTCTTACAGATGACAGATGACAGTTATTTTGAAAAGGTTAAAAAGGACATTGAACATTGAACATTGAACATTGAACATTGAAGATTGAACATTGAAGATTGAACATTGAACATTTTTTTCATTGAACATTCAACATTGAAGATTATCATGGAACTGATACTGACAAGAATAGCAAAGCGCAAGGCCTACACCATCGGTAGGCTTTGCATACGCGAGGAGGTGGTCGACGAATACTCTACAGGCACGGCCGACCGCTACCTGTGCGACACACTGGAACCCACGTGGCGCGACTACGCCCACGGGGCCTACAAAGTGAAGGGAAAAAGCGCCATACCCGAGGGCCGCTATGCCGTGGTCATCTCGTGGTCGCCCAAGTTTCAGTCGTGGCTGCCCATCCTGCTGGGCGGGCCCGACTTCAACCGGCAGTGGCAGGGCGTGCGCATCCATGCCGGCAACACGCCGCAGGACACGCAGGGGTGCATCCTGGTGGGCAAGAACCGCGTGGTCGGCCAAGTGCTCGACTCGCGCCTGTGGCTGCACCGCCTGAAGCAGAAAATCGCGGAGGCCAAGGACAGGGGCGAGGCCGTGTGGCTCACCGTCAGGTGACGCTCCCCACACGGGCCTCCACTCACTCACGCCGTCGCCCCTGTGTCAGGCCGGTCTTACTCTCCCTCCTCGGGCTTCATATTAGTATAGACGGTCTGCACGTCGTCGAAGTCCTCCAGTTTCTCCACCATCTTGTCGATGGCCTCGCGCTGCTCGGGGGTGACGTCCTTCAGGTCGTTGGGTATGCGGGTGAACTCGGCACCGGTCACCTCGTAGCCCTCGGCCTCCAGGTGCTTCTGGATGGCGCTGAACGACGAGGGGTCGCCGTAGATGGTCACCTCGCCCGTCTCCTCGTCCTCGTCGTACTCATCCTCCACGCCGAAGTCGATCAGGTCGAGAATCATCTCGTCCATGTCCAGTCCGTCCTTCTTCTTGAAGGTGAACACGGCCTTGTGGTCGAAGAGGAACGAGAGGGAGCCCTGCGTGCCGAGGTTGCCGTTGAACTTGTTGAACACGGAGCGCACGTCGCCCACGGTGCGGGTGGTGTTGTCGGTCAGCGTCTCCACGAAGATGGCCACGCCGTGGGGGCCGTAGCCCTCGTAGGTCACCTCCTTGTAGTCGGCATGATCCTTGCCCAGTGCGTTCTTGATGGCGCGCTCGATGTTGTCCTTCGGCATGTTCTCGCGCTTGGCGTTGGCGATGCAGGCGCGCAGTGCGGGGTTCATGTCGGGCTCTGGTCCGCCAGCCTTCACGGCGATGGCGATCTGCTTGCCGATCTTGGTGAATGTCTTGGCCATGTGGCCCCATCTCTTCAGTTTCGTTGCTTTACGATATTCAAATGCTCTTCCCATTGGTACAATAAACGTTAAACAATAACCAATAACCGTTATTTCTCCGGCTCCTTGGCTTTTTTGATGATATTAATTAATGTTGCTGAAATCTTACCATTGTCATCAGCGCAGTTGAGCGCCTAGTTTAGCGGTCAACTGAGCGATGAGTTTCTGCATGATGGCGTCAATCTGCTTGTCGTTCATCGTCTTCTCCGTGTCCTGCAGGATGAAGTTGACGGCATACGACTTCTTGCCCTCGGGCAGGTTACGGCCCTCGTAGACATCGAAGAGTTCCACGCGCTGCAGCAGTTTCTTCTCCGTCTGACGGGCTATCTGCTCAATCTGGGCAAACTCCACGCCCTGGTCTACCAGCAGGGCCAGGTCGCGGCTGACGGCGGGATGCTTGGAGATCTCGGTGTAGAGCACCTCGTTCTTCCGCGTGGCCTTCATCAGTTGAGTCCAGTTCAGTTCGGCGAAGTAGACGGGCTGGGCGAGGTCGAACTGCTTGAGCAGTTTCTTCGTCAGGATGCCCATCTCGACGAGCACCTTGCCGCCGCGCGTCTCTATCTGCATGCCGGCGGAGAAGATGGGGTTGTCCGACTTCTTGGTGACGGTGGCCCCCTGCTTCAGTCCGATGCGGCTCAGGATGTTCTGCACGTAGGCGGAGAGTTCATAGTAGGTGCCGTCCTCGTCGGGGTGAGCCCACGAGCCCTCCACGCGCTTGCCCGTCACCCAGAGGCCCATCATGTTCTCCTCCTTGTAGGCCTGCATGGGGTTCTCGGGGTCGTGACGCTCGGGCGAGAAGTGGTAGATGTTGCCGAACTCGAAGAAGCGCAGGTTGGCGTTGCGGCGCTTCACGTTGTGCTCCACGCTCTCCAGTCCGCCGTAGAGCAGCGTCTGGCGCATCACGCCCAGGTCGGCCGACAGCGGGTTCATGATCCGCACCACGGTGTCCAGTTTGTCGTCGTAGTACGACGACTTACTCAGCGAATTGTTGAGTATCTCGTTGAAGCCCGCGCCCACCAGTTGCTCCGACACCAGGTTCTGCAGTTTGTGCTTGCGGTCTTCCTCGCCCTTGATGACGAGGCTCGACTTGAGTTGCGTGGGAATCTCCACGTTGTTGTAGCCGTAGATGCGCAGGATGTCCTCCACCACGTCGCACGGACGGGTCACGTCCACGCGGTAGGCCGGCACCTGCAGCAGCAGGCCCTCGGCGGTCTCGCTGATCACCTGCATCTCCAGCGACTGGCAGATGCGCTTGATGACCTCGACGGGGATGACCTTGCCGATCAGGGAGTTCACGTAGTCATACTTCAGGTCCACGCGGGCATCCTCTATCGGCTCGGGATAGACGTCGCAGATGTCCATCGAGATCTTGCCTCCGGCCAGTTCGCGGCAGAGCAGGGCAGCCTGCTGCAGGGCGTAGATGGTGCCGTTGGGGTCGATGCCGCGCTCGAAGCGGAACGAGGCGTCGGTGGACAGGCCGTGGCGGCGGGCCGACTTGCGGATCCACGTGGGGTGGAAGTAGGCCGACTCGAGCACCACGTTGCGCGTGGTCTCGTAGGTGCCGCTGCCCTTGCCGCCGAAGACGCCGGCAATGCACATGGGCTCCTCCACGTTGCAGATGGCCAGGTCGCGGTCTGACAGCCGGTGCTCCACGCCGTCCAGCGTCTGGAAGGGCGTGCCGTCTGGCATCGTGCGCACCACTATCTTGTGGCCCTTCACCATGTCGGCGTCGAAGCAGTGCAGGGGCTGTCCGTAGGCCATCATCACATAGTTGGTGATGTCCACGATGTTGTTGATCGGGCGCAGGCCGATGGTGGTCAACTTCTGCTTCAGCCAGTCGGGGCTCTCCTTCACCTGGCAGTCCGTGATGCTCACGCAGGCGTAGCGGCGGCAAGCCTCGCGGTTCTCTATCTCCACCTCGATGGGCAGGTCGTGGTTGTCCACGCTGAAAGCCTCGGTGCCGGGGCGGTGCAGGGCGGTCTGATAGCCGTTCTCGCGCAGCCAGGCATAGAGGTCGCGCGCCACGCCCCAGTGCGACAGGGCATCGGCACGGTTAGCCGTGATGTCCACCTCGATGAGCCAGTCGCTCTCCAGGTGGTAGTACTCGGCGGCAGGGGTGCCCACCACCGCATCCTCCGGCAGGACGATGATGCCGTCGTGGCTGGTGCCCACGCCTATCTCGTCCTCGGCACAGATCATGCCGCACGACTCCACGCCGCGCAGTTTCGACTTCTTGATGACAAACTCCTGATCACCATCGTAGAGCACGCAGCCCAGGTCGGCCACGATCACCTTCTGTCCGGCAGCCACGTTGGGCGCGCCGCACACGATCTGCGAAGGCTCGCCGCCCCGTCCCAGGTCGACGGTGGTCACGTGCAGATGGTCGCTGTTGGGGTGCATCTCGCACGTGAGCACCTGGCCCACGTAGAGACCCTTCAGTCCACCACGGATGGACTGTACTTCTTCCAGAGCGTCCACTTCGAGTCCCGTCGAGGTCAGCGCATCGCAGACCTGCTGGGGTGAAAGGTCGAAGTCAACGTACTCCTTCAGCCACTTATATGAAATGTTCATTCCTTAAAAAAAACTGTTGTTAAAATTCGAATTTGCGTGCAAAGGTACAAATAAGTGAGCAAAATGCAAAATGTTTTCTTCCCTTTTTTTATCCACGCGCGCATGGGGGCCAGACGGATATTTCCGGCTATAACATCTATTAACAGACATCATGCCGGCTTCTCCCGAAAAAATCCGTATCTTTGCACTTCGTAGAAAACCCAAACGACAAGCCAATGACACGCACACTCCTACTCCTCCTGACACTCACCGCCGTGCAGACGATGCACCTGGACGAGCAGGGCAGGCTCTACACACAAGACCAGACGCTCACGCTGATTCCCTACTACGCCTGGTGTCATCGCGGTTCGGGGAGCATGAGCGTCTGGCTTCCGCAGTCGATCGGCGCCATCGGCACCAATCGGTAAGATGCTGGTCTATCGCTTGATTTCTATGTCGCGGCGCACGTTGTCGCGTATCTTCTTCAGGTAGTGCTTCATGCCGTCGGCATCCTTGCTGTCGATGATCTCGAGCAGTTCCTTCAACTCCGTGCGTATCTGGCTCACCTGGTCGTGGGTGTAGGGGTTGAACAGGATTTCCTGCAGCAGGTAGTCGTCCTCGTTGAGCACGCCCTTGGCTATCTTCATGTGGCGCTTGAAGGTGGTGCCGGGGGCATCCTGGTGCTTCATCACGGCGGCGAAGACGAAGGTGGACACGAAGGGGATGGACAGCGAGTAGGCCACCGTGCGGTCGTGCTCCTCGAAGGTGTACTCGTAGATGTTGAGCCCCAGTTTCTGGTAGAGGTCCTTGAAGAAGATGCGGCCCATGTAGTCGCCCTCGCTGATGATGATGGCGTTCTCCTCGGAGAGTTGCTGCAGGTTGGCAAACGTGGGGCCGAACATGGGGTGAGTGGACACGTAGCGGCGGCCCGACTGCTCGTAGAACTCCCTGAGGTCGGTCTTCACGCTGGCAATGTCGCTGATGATGCAGTCCTGCGGCAGATAGGGCATCACCTCCTGGAAGACGGGGATGGTGTACTTCAGCGTGACGGCATTGATGAGCAGTTCGGGACGGAAGTCGCGAATCTCCTCCAGTTCGGTGAACCGCTGGCAGTTGTAGGTGAACCGCATGCGTCGCGGGTCTTTCTCGAAGACGGCCACCTCGTGGTCGAAACTGAGCAGGTCGATGAAGAACGACCCCATCTTGCCTGCGCCTAATACTAATATCTTCATATCCTCTATTTGTTCACAATCTCAATCTGCTGCCTCACGCTCTCCTCGTGGATGCTCTCGAAGACCTTGGCCACAAACTCCGGCGACATGCCCGTCAGCGAGCCCTGCACGCCGCGCTTCTCCAGAATCTCGTTGTAGCGCGAGGTCTGCAGCACGGTCATGTTGTGCTCCTTCTTGTAGTTGCCAATCTCGCGGCACACGCTCATGCGGCGCGCCAGCAAGTCCATCAGTTGGTTGTCCAGTTCGTCAATCTGCTTGCGCAGTTGCTGGATGCTCTCGGTGGTCACGTGCTCGTCGCGGATGACAAGCAGCGAGAGGATGTAGTCGAGCACCTCGGGCGTCACCTGCTGCTTGGCATCGCTCCAAGCCTTGTCGGGGTCGCAGTGGCTCTCCACGATCAGCCCGTCGAAGCCCAGGTCCATGGCCTGCTGGCAGAGCGGGGCGATGAGTTCGCGACGGCCGCCGATGTGGCTGGGATCGCAGATGATGGGCAGATCAGGAATGCGGCGGTGCAGTTCGATGGGAATCTGCCACATCGGCGCGTTGCGGTATATCTTCTGCTCAAAACTGGAGAAGCCGCGGTGGATGGCTCCCAGACGCTTGATGCCTGCCTGGTTCAGACGCTGCAGGGCACCGATCCAGAGTTCCAGGTCGGGGTTGACGGGATTCTTCACGAAGACGGGGATGTCCACGCCCTTCAGCGAGTCGGCCAGGGCCTGCATGGCAAAGGGGTTGGCCGTAGTGCGGGCGCCCACCCACAGGATGTCCATGTCGTACTTCATGGCCAGTTCCACGTGCTCCGGCGTGGCCACCTCGGTGGAGATCAGCATGTGGGTCTCCTCCTTCACCTGCTTCATCCAGGGCAGGGCCTTCTCGCCGTTGCCCTCGAAGCCGCCGGGCTTGGTGCGCGGCTTCCACACACCGGCACGGAAGTTGTGGCAGCCCTTCATGGCCAGTTCGCGGGCGGTCTTCATCACTTGCTCCTCGGTCTCGGCACTGCAGGGGCCTGCAATGACGAAGGGGCGTTCATTGTCACTCGGAAGATTCAGTTTCTCTAGTTCCAGTTCCATAGTCTTATATTGTCTTTTTTGATTCTTTCCAATGCCTCTTGTATCTTCTCCTCCTTGGCACAGAGGGAGATGCGGATGTAGCGCTCGCCGTTGGAGCCGAAGATGAAGCCCGGGGTGATGAAGACGCGGGCCTCGTGGAGCACACGCTCGGTGAGGTCTTCCACATTCTTATATCTGTCGGGTATCTTGCCCCAGAGGAACATGCCCACCTGACTCGGGTCGTAGGTGCAGCCCAGCACGTCCATGATCTGCTCGGCATAGCGGCGGCGGCGGCGGTAGGTCTCGATGTTGGCTTCGCGGTGCCACTCGTCGCTGTTCCGGTAGGCCTCGGCGGCAGCCAACTGGATGCCGCGGAAGGTGCCGCTCTCGATGTTGGACTGCACCTTGAGAATCCACTGGATGAACTGGGCGTTCGAGGCGCAGAGACCGACACGCCAACCGGGCATATTGTGGCTCTTCGACATCGAGTTGAACTCGATGCAGCAGTCCTTGGCCCCGGGCACCTGCAGGATGCTCAGATGCTCCTCGCTGAGGATGAAGGAATAGGGATTGTCGTTCACCACCACGATGTTGTGCTCGCGGGCGAAGGCCACCAGCCGCTCGTAGGTCTCACGGCGGGCACGGCCACCGGTGGGCATATTGGGATAGTTGGTCCACATGAGTTTGACGCGGGAGAGGTCCATGCGCTCCAGTTCGTCGAAGTCGGGCTGACAGCCGTTGTCCTCGCACAGATTGTAGTTCACGATTTTGGCACCGAGGATCTTCGAGAGCGAGGTGTAGGTGGGGTAGCCGGGATTGGGCACGAGCACCTCATCGCCCGGATTGACGAAGGCGAGGGTGACGTGCAGGATGCCCTCCTTCGAACCGATGAGCGGCAGCACTTCGGTCTTGGGGTCGAGGTCCACGTCATACCAGCGCTTGTAGAAGCCGGTCATCGCCTCGCGCAGTTCGGGCGTGCCCTGAGTAGGCTGATAGCCGTGAGCACCGGGCTGGCGGGCCACCTCGCACAGTTTGTCGATGGTCTGTTCCGAGGGCGGCATGTCGGGACTGCCGATGGCCAACGAGATGATGTCCTTGCCCTCGGCGTTGAGTTGCGCCACCTCCTTCAGTTTGCGGCTGAAGTAGTATTCCTGTACTAAATTTAGTCTGTCTGCTGGTTGTATCATAATTCTCAATTCTCAATTTTCAATTCTCAATTCGCCCTGTATTCTCCTAAGATTTTCAAGTCACGTGTCAGGGGGATGATGGCATCGATGGCCTGGCGGTAGCGGGTCAGGTCGTTGTAGGTCACGTCGACATAGAACAGGTACTCCCACTCCTTGCCGATGATGGGCAGCGACTGGATCTTCGTCAGGTTGATCTTGTAGAACGAGAGGATAGCCAGAACGGCCGAGAGCGAACCCTCCTCGTGGGGCAGGGCAAAGACGATGCTGGCCTTGTCGGTCTCGACGAGCGGACGCAGGAGGTCGGCCTTCTGGGGCATGGAGCACACCAGGAAGCGGGTGTAGTTGTGCTTGTTGTCCTCGATGCCGTCTTCCAGCACCTTCAGGCCATAGAGGCGGGCGGCCTCGGCGTGGCAGATGGCTGCCCAGCCGTGGTGCTGGCCCTCGGCAATCATCTTGGCCGAACCGGCCGTGTCGTCGGCCTCCACGATGCGCAACTCCGGGTGGTGCTCCAGGTAGTGGCGGGTCTGCATGAGGGCCACGGGATGGGAGTGCACCTCGGTGAGCGTCGACCAGTCGTCGTCGGGCAGACAGCAGATGCAGTGGGTGATGTGCAGTTTGTGCTCGCCCACCACGGTGGTGCCGCTGTCGCGCAGCAACTCGTAGTTGTGGAGCAGGCTGCCGGCGATGGTGTTCTCGATGGCGGCCATGCCGATGACGGTGGGATCCTGCTGGATGCTCTCATAGACCTGCTCGAAGGTGCTGCAGCAGATGAGTTGCAACTGCTCGCCCTGGAAGTACTGGTGGGCGGCAATGTCGTGGAACGACCCTATCTCGCCCTGTATGGCTATTCGCTTCATATTCCTTTGTTCATTTAAAAGCCCCACTTTCACTCTCTGGTGAAGCGGGGCCTTATGTTTCATATCCTTCTGAAATCTAAACGCGACTTCCCGCTTCACAATGGCTTGCAAAGTAAAAGTAGAAGTAAAAATATGCGTTCAGACCTGTCATTTTTTCTTTCGTTTTGTTATTTTCGGCTGCAAAAGTATAACAATTCTTTGAAATACGCAAATAAAATGGAAGAAATTTTCATATTTTATTTTTCCGTCACTAAGATTTGGCCGTTTCGGAAATAATGCTTACCTTTGCAGGTCAGAAAAATAATCTCTACACATTATTAATATATAGTATGAACATACCTGCAAGAATTCTCGACGTCAAGTGTATAGAATGCGGCAAGCACTTCGAGGCTTCCACCCATAAGCGCATGGGCCTGATCAAGGTGGTGTGCACCCACTGCAATGCCGCCCAGGAGTATATGGTGAAGCCTCCCAAGGTGGGTGCCCCGAGCGACGAGCCAGTGGACAAGTTCCACACGCAGATGCCTGTTCGCGTGCTGGGCAAGGTGACCTTGCAAGGCGACAAGTATGTCATCGAGAACAGGGCGAAGATTGGCAAGCCCACCAGTTTCATCTGTCCGAAGTGCAACAAGCCCATCGCCATCAAGCCGGAGCAGCCGGGTGTGCAGGCCATCACCTGTAAGGACTGCAATGCCAAGGTCTACATCACGGCCTACGATGCCGAGCAGGAGGAGCGCCTCAAGCAGGAGCAGGAACGCCAGCGCCAGCAGCAGGAGCGGATTCGACAGCAGCAGGAGGATCAGCGCCGACAGCAGGAGCAGGACCGCATTCGCCAGCAGCAGGAGCAGGAAGAACTGCGCCGGCAGCAGGAACTGCAGAACCAACAGCAACAACAGGAGGAGGAGCATCCCCACCAATATAATTATATCGAAATCCCCGACCCCGAGCCGGAGGCCGAGGCAACGCCGTCAGCCGAAACCGTGGTCACGCCCCGCAAGCGCAGAGTCACCAACGGCGAACTGCAGTGGGGAGGCGGTTTCATGAGCAGTGCCAACAAGATCAGGCTGCTGGACGGCTCGACGCTCATTGGCAGGAAAGACCCCAACACGCCCTCCGACATCCAGTTCATCGACCCCGAGATGAGCCGTCGCTCTGTGCAGATTGACGCAGAACCGAGGAACGGTGTGATGACATTCACGCTGACGGTGCTGAAAGACCTGAACCCCGTGCTGGTGAATGGCCGGCGGGTGCCGCAGGGCATGAGCGTGCTGCTCAAGAGTGGCGTGAAAATCAAGATGGGCCAGACCACGCTCACCTTCAAGTTGGTCTGACCCGCCAGGTCTAAGTCTCCCTCGAGAAGAAAAAATCAGAGCCCGAAGGGATTGAGGATGGTATAGGCTTTCTTTACTTTTTCCTCAATCCCTTCGGCTGAATATTCTCCGCTGACATCGGCCAGCGCATTGGGATTGAGTTCCAGCACTTTCTGCATATCCTCTTCGGCCCCCTGCTTGTCGCCGCGGTCGTACCTGATTTTGCCGCGCTCGCCGTAGGCATCCATCTGGAAGGGGTTGAGGTCTATCACCTTATTATATATATTGATGGCGGCATCGTCGTCGCCCTTGGCGTGCATCAGCCGGGCAGCCTGCAGCAGCACGTCCTCCTCGTCGGTGGTGTGAGCCAGCAGCCAGTCCACGTCTTCGCCTGCCCCCTTCAGGTCACCCATTCTCATGAGCACCTTCGAGCGCAGCAATCGGGCATCGGCCAGGCTTTCGTCCGTGGCGATGGCCTTGGTCAGCCGGGCAATGGTGCCGACGAGGTCGCCCTGTCCCAGTGCGGCCTGTGCCAACTGATAGTTGGCCATGGCATGGTCGGGGGCGACGGCAAGTGCCTGCTCGCAGATAGCCTGCATCTCGGGATAGTCCTCAAGCATATAGGCCACATGGGCAGCCTGCATCAGCACTGGCACATTGTCTGGGGCAGCAGCAGTCATCACCTTCAGTTCTGCCAAGGCATCTTCCAGTCGGCCCTGCCGTATCAGGGTCTGCTGCAGATAGTCGTGCGTCTCCAGGTCGTCGTGAATCTTCAGCGCCTCGCGGAAGCACTTTTCGGCATACTCCACCTGATTCATGCGCAGAGCCTTCACACCATCGTATTTCAACAGGTCGAAGTTCTTGTCTTCGGCACTTCTTTTTGCCTCTTCGGTGTTGTCCTCTTCACCTCCGAACAATGATTTCCAAAATCCCATAATGATAGAAAGATTAAAATTTTGTGGAAAAGATACGAAAAAAGAATTAATTTTCGTATCTTTGCCGATTAAAATCGGCGAAGATACTCCGTCTCTGCAAAAAAAAGAATGAATTCTTTTGTTTTGCTCTCGACTTTTCGTATCTTTGCAACCGAGATTTAAATCTATTTTGTATGCTGGGACTAAGAACATTACTGTTATTCGGCCTTCAAGGTCAAGAAATCCTGCTGATAGCCCTGGTGGTGCTGCTGCTCTTCGGCGGGGCCAAGATCCCCGAACTGATGCGCGGTCTGGGCAAGGGCGTGAAGAGTTTCAAGGACGGGATGAAGGAGGTGGACGACGAAGTGAAGAAGGATGAGAAGTGAGCCGGCCACGTTTTGGGACCACCTCGATGTGCTGCGCTGGGCCATCCTGCGCTCCCTGGGTGTTGCGGTGGCCTTCGGCGTGGTGGCCTTCTGCCTGAAGGACACGCTGTTTGCCGTGGTGCTGGCACCGCGCACCAGCGACTTCGTCACCTTCCGGCTGATGGGCACCGACGCCTTCAGCATCCACCTGATGAACACGGGGCTGACGGAGCAGTTCATGACCCACATGCGGGTGGCGATGTACGCCGGACTGCTGTGCGCCGCACCCTATATCATCTACGAGTTGTTCCGCTTCGTCTCGCCCGGGCTCTACGCCAACGAGCGGCGGGCAGGCCTCTGGCTGGTATCGGCGGGCTACGTGATGTTCATGCTGGGCACGCTGCTCAACTACCTCGTCATCTTCCCCCTCACGGTCAGGTTTTTGGGCACCTATCAGGTGAGCCCCGACGTGGCGAACATGCTGACGCTCCAGTCCTATGTCGACACCCTCGTGTCGATGAGCCTGGTGATGGGTGTCATCTTCGAACTTCCCGTCGTGTGTGCCATTCTGGGAAAAATGGGACTCATCGACGGCCGCCTCATGTCGCGCTACCGCCGCCATGCCGTGGTGGCCATTCTGGTGGTGGCCGCCATCATCACCCCCACGGGCGACGCCTTCACGCTGTGCATCGTCTCGCTGCCCATCTGGCTGCTCTACGAATTGAGCATCCTCATCGTTAAAGTGGTAAATAACACAAAAGAAACAAAGATATGCTAAAGAAAGTCAGAATCACATTGGCCACAGTCTTCTTCCTGGGACTGACGCTGCTCTTCCTCGACTTCACCGGCACCCTCCACGTCTGGCTGGGGTGGATGGCCAAGACGCAGGCGCTGGAAGCCGCGCTGGCACTCAACGTGGTCGTCATCGCGGTACTCGCCGTGCTGACGCTCATCATGGGGCGCATCTACTGCTCCGTCATCTGCCCCCTCGGCGTGATGCAGGACCTGTTCGGCTGGTTGGGGAAGAAAGCCAAGAAGAACCGCTACACCTACTCCAAGGAGATGCGCTGGCTGCGCTACACCATGCTCGGTCTGCTGGTCGGGGCCCTGCTGGCCGGCGTCGGGTCGGTGGTTCAACTGCTGGCCCCCTACAGTGCCTTCGGCCGCATCATGACCATGATCTTCCAGCCCCTCTACCAACTGTGCAACAATGCCCTGGCCTCGGTGGCCGAGTCGATGGACAGTTACGCCTTCTACAGCGTTGACGTGTGGCTGAAGTCGGCCCCCGTGCTCATCGTGGCCGTGCTCACCCTGGTACTCCTGGCCGTGCTGGCCTGGCGCAACGGCCGCACCTACTGCAACACCATCTGCCCCGTGGGCACGGCGCTGTCGTTCCTCGCCCGCTTCTCGTTTCTAAAGATCCGGTTCGATGCCGACAAGTGCCGCTCGTGCTCGCTCTGCACCAAGAACTGCAAGGCCTCGTGCATCGACTTCCGCAGCCACACCGTCGACTACTCGCGCTGCGTGGTGTGCGGCGACTGCCTCGAGGCCTGCCACTTCGGCGCCCTCGCCTATGCCGCCCCGACGGCTAAGCAAAAGGCCCCCGCAGCCCCTGCCGAGAAACCCGCCGACCCCGCCAAGCGCGCCTTCCTCGTCACCGCCGCCCTCGCCACGACGGCCGCCCTGGCCCAGGAGGCCAAGCACGTGGACGGCGGACTGGCCGACATCGTAGAAAAGAAAGCCCCCGAACGCATGACACCCCTGACGCCGCCGGGCTCCCTCTCGGCCAAGAATATGGCCACCCGCTGCACGGGCTGCCAACTCTGTGTGTCGGAGTGCCCCAACGGCGTGCTGCGGCCCGGCACCGACCTGCTCAGCCTGATGCAGCCCACCATGAGTTACGAGCGGGGCTACTGCCGCCCCGAGTGCACCCGCTGCTCCGCCGTCTGCCCCGCCGGCGCCATCCGTCCCGTCGATGCCGAAGAGAAGTCGAGCATCCAGATAGGCCACGCCGTGGTGTCAGCCGCCCACTGCCTGTCGGCCACCGGCGAAGCCGAGTGCGGCAACTGTGCCCGCCACTGTCCCGCCGGAGCCATCACGATGGTGCCCTCCGATCCCGACGACGATCTGTCGCCCGCCGTGCCTGCCGTCAACGAGGCAGCCTGCATCGGCTGCGGAGCCTGCGAGTATCTCTGCCCCGTCAGACCCCTGTCGGCCATCCGCGTCGAGGGCCACGAGACCCACAAACATATCTAACACAACACCCACCACGAAACGACATGAAACAAGACATATCCCGCCGCACCTTCCTCAAATATCTGGGACTCGGCTCCGCCGCCACCCTCGCCGCCTGCGCCGGCAGGAAGAACGACAGCGAGCCCGACAGCCTGACCGAACCGCCCGTAGGCCAGATGACCTACCGCACCACGCCCTCCACCGGCGACCGCGTGTCGCTGCTTGGCTACGGCATGATGCGCCTGCCCACGCTGCCCGACAGCAACGAGTTCGACCAGGAGATGATCAACCGTCAGGTGGACTACGCTCTAGAGCACGGTCTGAACTACTTCGACACGTCGCCCGTCTACTGCCGCGGCCTCTCCGAGCGCTGCACCGGCATCGCCCTCAGTCGCCACAAGCGCGAGGACTACTTCGTGGCCACCAAACTGTCCAACTTCGGACAGGAGATGCAGACCCGAGAGGCCAGCATCCAGATGTACCACAACTCGATGAAGGAACTCCAGGTCGACTACATCGACTACTACTTGCTCCACAGCATCGGCGGTGGCGGCATGGAGGCCTTCAACCAGCGCTACCTGCGCAACGGCATGCTCGACTTCCTGCTCGAAGAGCGAGCCGCGGGGCGCATCCGCAACCTGGGCTTCTCCTATCATGGCGACATCGAGGTGTTCGACACTCTGCTCTCCTGGCACGACCGCTGCCGGTGGGACTTCGTGCAGATCCAGTTGAACTACCTCGACTGGACCTACGCCAACGAGATCAACCAGCGCAACACCGACGCCTCCTATCTCTACGACGAACTGACCAAGCGCGGCATCCCCGCCGTCATCATGGAGCCCCTGCTGGGCGGCCGACTGGTGAAAGACCTGCCCGAATACGCCATCGATCAGATGAAGCGGCGCGACCCCTCGAAGTCCGTCGCCTCGTGGGCCTTCCGTTATGCCGGCACCCCGGAGAACGTGCTCACCGTGCTCAGCGGCATGACCTATATGGAGCACCTCAAGGACAACCTGCTCTCCTACTGCCCCCTCATGCCCCTCACCGAGGAGGAGCAGCGCTTCCTCGACACCGACATCGCCCGCCAGATGATGGAGATGCCCACTATACCCTGCAACAACTGCCAGTACTGCATGCCCTGTCCCTATGGCATCGACATCCCTGCCAACTTCCTGCACTACAACAAGTGGGTGGTGGAGCAGAGCCTGCCCGACGACAAGGGCGACCCGCAGTACAGGAAGAACCGCCGCAACTACCTCATCAGCCTCGACCGCACCATAGAGCGCAACCGCCAGCCCGACCACTGCATCATGTGCAACCACTGCATCGAGGTGAAGAACTGTCCGCAGAAGATCCGCATCCCCCAGGAAATTAAGCGCATAGCCGACCTGGTGGAGGAGTTGAAAGTTAAAAGTGAAGAGTGAAGAATGAAACACTATACCGACATCTTCATCGACTTCGACGACACGCTCTACGACACCCACGGCAATGCCGTGATTGCCCTCGGCGAGGTGTTCAGCCACTTCCGTCTGGAGCGCTATTTCGACGACCCCGAGGTGTTCTACGACGACTACTGGCGCACCAACATCGACCTCTGGAGCCGCTATGCCCAGGGCCAGATCACCCGCGACTTCCTCATCGTCGAGCGCTTCCGCCACCCGCTGAGCCTCGGCCGCGGACTGCAGGTCACCGAGGCCTTCTGCCTGCAGGTGAGCGACGTCTTTCTCGACCACTGCTCCGACAAGCCCGGAGTGGTCGACGGCGCCCACGAACTGATGGCCCACCTGCGCCGCCAGGGCTACCGCATCCACATGGCCAGCAACGGCTTCCACGAGGTGCAGTACCGGAAACTCGAGGCCTGCGGACTGCGCCGCCATTTCGACACCATCATCCTCAGCGAAGACGCCGGCGCCAACAAGCCCTCGCCCCAGTTCTTCGCCTACGCCCTCTCCGTCGCCGGCGCCAGGCCAAAAAGCAGCGTGATGATCGGCGACAACTACGCTACCGACATTGTCGGCGCCCGCCAGGCCGGCCTCGACACCATCTACTTCAACCACTACCCCGCCTACCCCGCCCCCGGGCCCGTCACCCACGAGGTCGCCTCGCTACGGGAGATCATTCCGCTGACTTAAATTGCCCTTGCGCTCAACTATTTCTTTTTGGGTTTCTGACTGAATCGGTAACTGGCGGTGAGCATGGCATATCGGCGCATGGAGTTGGTCCAGGTCTCGGTGCGGCCCTGGGCGTTGATGCTGTAGCGGAGGCTGGAGACCTGGCCAAGCAGGTCGTAGCCACGGAGTTTCAGCACCCAGCGGCCTTGATGGAACGACTTGGTGAGCGAGGCATCCCAATAGAGGCGATTATCGTTCATCTCTGCGTCGGCATAGCCTCGGTGGGAGTTCATGGTCAGGTCGGTGTCGATGGTGAACTGCCACGGCAGTTTGTACGAGCCGTTGATGCCATAGGAGAAGTCCCAGATGTCTGTGGGCTGCTGGCCGACAGTGATGTTGCGATGGATGTTACGATAGTTCACCTCGCCACGCAGCCACAGAGTGAGGTTCTGCTTCTGATAGCGGATGTTGGGCTTGTAGCGGACGAAGAAGTTGCCGACTCTGCTTAATTCCGACGAGGTGCTGCCTGTGGTGAGGGCCAGGCCTGTGCTCTTGTTGTAGCGCAGGGTCACCTCGTTGGTGATGTGGAAAAGTTTCTGGCGGCCGAGGGCGCGGGTCCAGTTCGCTGTGGTGCTCAGGTTCCAGTTGCCACTGCCAATGTTTTCGGGGCGGTAGGTGCGGATACCCGTTGTCAGGTCGTAGGTATAGCCCTGCGTGCGCTGGTTGTGGATGATGCTGCCGCCGATGCTGACGCGGATGGTCTGGTCGATGCTGTCGCGGCGCACGTTATAGTTAAGGCTCCAGTTGTGCTGCACCTGCATTTTCAGGTCAGGATTGCCCAGATAGATGTTTAGCGGGTCGCTGGTGATGGGGCGGTCGATGAGGTCGGTGACCGAGGGTGTCGATGGATAGAGGTAGTACTGGCCCCACAGTTCCTGCTTGTTGTTCATAATGTAGAAATACACATTCGGTTGGAAGAGCGTATAGTGGCGGGTCAGGTCGGTGGACAGCGGCTGGCTGTCATAACGCATGCGCTGCCGCTGAAAGTTGATGCTAAACGAAGGACCTGCGTACATGCTATAGCCCTTGAACTGTTTGTTAAAACTGAAGTCCAGCGAGGCACGGCGGTCGAGTGTCCGTGTGCGCTGCTCGTAACTGTTCTGCTGGTCGAACAGATAGTCCACACTATCGCGCAGATATTCGTGGCGGTTGGCTCGGTTGTCGCTGGTGGCGATGCCCACCCGGGGGGTGATGTCTATATTTTCCGTCAACTGGTATCGGTACGACAGATCCGCAGAATAACTGTAGTCGTGACCAGGCGAGTGGGTGTAGCGGTCGCGGTGGTCGGTAGTGCCCGTCTTGTGGTAGTCGTAGTGGTTCAGGCTCCATGAGTCAGGGTTGTACTGGCGGCTGAAGTTCCCTTGTACGGAGAGTGAGATGGCATCGCCCGTGGCCAGTTTGCGGGTCAGATAGGCATAGCCCCGACCGCCGAAACGGTCGTTCTTGCTGCGCGAGCGGTACCACGAACTGTTGACGCTGTCTGTCATCACGGCATCGGCTGTGGTCAGGTTCCATCCCTCACTCTCAGTCCGCCTGCGGTCGTAGGACAGTTGTAAGTCTGAGTACAGGCGCCACTTCTCTTCCCATGCTGCCCGCAGTGTGTTCCTCATGTTCAGGTTGGTGGGCTTCGAGCGGCTGGTGCCCTGCGACAGTCCGAAGGTGCTGGCATCGCTCATGTAGGTCTCGCTCTGCTGGCGTGTCTCGGTCTGGTCATCTTGCCATGAGGCCTCCACCTCCGTAGAGTTGGTCAAGCGGTTCTCCGGGGCCTGATATACGAATTGCCCGCCCACCTGGCGGAAGTGACGGTCGCCCGACTGGTTGCTACGCTCGCTGTAGTTGCTGCGGTCGCCGTTGTACTCTATCGTCTCGTTGATGTTGTTCAGTCCACCAAAGAGCACGGCCCTCGTGCGGTCGCTGAAGCGCAGCCCGAAGCCTTTCAGCTTGTAGCGCCACTCCCCTCCTTCGGAGGGGCCGGGGGAGGCCCCTGCTTCAAGGTTTGCCGAGCCTCCTATGCTGTATTCCCGTTTCAGCACTACGTCCATCGTGTATTCCTTTTTGTCCTCGTCGGTGATGCCGAGGAACTTGTTCTCTTCCGTCTGCTTGTTGTACACTTGAATGTTCTTCACCGTGAAATAAGGCAGATTGTCGAGCATCACCTTGTTCTTACCCTTGAAGAAGTCGGCACCGTTCAGCGTCAGGTTGTCTATCTTCTTGCCATTGACGAAGATTTCGCCCTCGTCGGTCAGTTCCACGCCCGGCAACTGGCGGATGAGTCCGTCGAGCATCGATCCTTCGGGCACGTTGAAGGCATCGGCATTGTAGACCAGCGTGTCGCCCTTCCACACCATTTTTACACGGGTGGCCTTCACCACTACCTCGCCCAACTCGCCGCCCTCAAAGTGGCTAGCACGAGCGGCCTTCTTCAGATAGATGGTCGGTATGTTTACGTCTTGCAGCCGTCGGCTCACCCGTTTCTGTGTGTAGGGAGCGAAGGCTGTCTCGTAGTTGGGGTGTTCCACCTTGATGATATAGTCCTGTGGTTCGCGGCTGATCTGAAAGTAATAGCGCGAAGTGGCGTTGCCGCGTCCCACGCCAGAGATCCACGTGTGACTATCGTAAACGCGTGTGGTGTCCACCACCATGGAGTCCGTCCGCATCAGCGTGACGAAGGCATCCTTTACGGCGGCCTTGGTAAATGCGTCGGCCACGCTTCCTACGATGTAGAGCGAGTCTTTACTGTTCTGAGCCTGCACTGTAAGTGCAAAAAGACTGAGAAGAAAGGTTGTGATGATGATTCGTTTGTTCATTCTATTTCTAACTTTAAGAACTGGAGGGTGCTTCCCAGCGGCCTCCAGGGTCCCGGGTGTCATGAAAAAAAGATTACTTATAATTAACTAATTGGAGTTTTCTGCGTCAGCGGATGATGCGCGGATGCTTCTGCTTCGCCTCCTTTTCCTGCTTCTTGGGGTGAGGGCGCAGGTCGTCGAGGTTATAGACCTTGGAGAGGCTGCCCGTGCCGCTCATCCAGCGGCGCGGCTCGGCGCTGGCCTCATAGATCTGCACGCGCTTCACCGACAGCGGCAGCGGCGGATACTTGGCCACGAGGCGGATGGTCTCGCCCTTCTGTCCGTAAATCCAGAAGCACTGGTCCAGGGGGAAGTGCTCGTGGCCCTGCACCACGTAGCGGTCGCCCGTGTCGGCATCGATGATGGCCGAGCCCGAGGTCTGGCGGAAGAACCACCAGTCCTGATAGTCGGGCACGTGGTAGTCGTAGCACAGATAGGTGGCATCCTTGCAGCGGTAGAGCGTCGTCCGGGTCGTCTGCACGCTGCCATCGTCCTCTATCAGTCGCACGCCCTCGCCCTGTGGGGCTGTCTGTATGTGTGAGAAGGCGGCAAACGAGCGGTCGTCGTGCAGGTCGTAGTTGGGCCAGGCGGGACGCTCCAGCACGGGTTGTTTGTTCTCGGGGTGCTCGTCGTAAGTGGCGAGACTTGCGGTGTGGCAACTGGCAAGCAAAGCCGTGGCGGCCACCATATACATATATTTAAAACTCTGTCTGGTCATAATGCTCAATAACTTAATTTGTAATCACTCTGCCCTTGCGGGGAATTTCGTTCAGGTCGAAAGTTTGGGAATTGTTTCCATCGCTTTTTACAGAACCAAAATGCGCCTCCTTCACGTTCTTGTCTAATGGCGGGAATACAAGGCAGACCTGATAGATGCCGATGGTATCTATTCCATAACGGTCGTCTACCTTGTATGGGGCATATTCGTCTTTGACATACTTGAAATAGTCGTAGTCAGTGGCGCGACACACGTATTTGTCGCCAGTCCGTTCGTCGACAATAGCCATGTCGGCGTAGAGGTTGTAGTTGAGTTGCCTCCATGCATCTATTTGCGGTTTTCCTTTATATCCTGTGTACATGAAGATGCGCGTTTCTTTCTTAGTGCGCTCAATGGCAGCAGGGGTATAGGTGAAAAAGAGATCGAGGCTGCGCTTGGTGAGCACGCTGTCGGTGGGGAGCATCATCGGGTCAACGCGCTTCTCGTCGTAGTGGCGCACGGTCGACGAGACGGGCTGCAGGTAGCGGATGTAGTAGCCCGTGCGGTCCTTGCGCGTCTCGGCATTGAGGGTGATGTTGAAGGCGTAGGGGTCGGCCGTGTTCTGCTGAAACAGGTGTTCATCCGTCTGCTGACTCTCGCGGTTGAGAATGGTGGCGCGGGCTATGCGCACGGTGTCGTTGTTCAGGTTGGGCTGGAAGTGGCCGATGTAGGTGCCGTCGGCAATCTTGCGGGCACCCACGGCCTGCATCGTGCTGTCGAGGAGTTCGGCGGCACTCTTCACGCCGGGCGCTTCAGCCAGGTCGAAGCCCGACTCTGCCAAGTCGGCCATGACCAGGTTGGCGTCTGTCATCACCTGTACGGTGTCTTTCGCTTCTACCATAGTGGGCTGCAAGGTGGGTTCTGGCTCTGCCTGTTCTGTTTTTGCAGGTTCGCCGTTGTTCCATGTAGCGGTAGCCACATATTTGGTGACTTCCTGTTCTACTTTCTCTTCAATCTCGCTGAGGGCTTGCGGACGGGCAAAGGCCACGATGGCCAGCACACTCAGCGGCAGGAGATAGGCAGCCTTCAGGGCCACCCATCGTCGGGATGGTTTGCGGTACATCATTTTGAATCTTCGTTTAATTGGACTTTGATTGAATGCGTTCACCACAGGCTGCAGTCCCGTGCTGGTTGCTTTCTTTATTAATAACTTCTGATATTCTTCGTCATTGATACCACTCTGTATTACGCGGCGGTCTGCCTGATACTCATGCACGTCGCGCAGGTCTTGGCGCAGCATCCACGCAAAGGGCAGGAACCACAGCATGCGGCATGTGAACTCGCATAGCAGCATGTCCCAAGAGTGGCCCAGGCGGATGTGTGCCAGTTCGTGCCTGATGATGGCACGTGTATGTATGTCCGTGGGGTTGAGAATGACCCATCGCATCCAACTGCATGGTGCCTTTACACTGGGATTGGTCACAACGTGAACATGGCTCGGTACGCCGTCTATCTTTATTCTGTTGCTCCTGTGAATCATTAGCAACAATGCGGCCATCTGCCAGAAATAGCGCAGCCAGCAGATAATGAGACCTGCAAGATAGATGGCGACGGCTATGAGTATGTAGGCATTCGCTTCTTCGCTGATGGGAAGCACATCATGGGTTACGCCATTGTCTGGATTCTCAATGGTTATACGTCTGACATCCTCGCTAAGAGGGTTCTGGGCATGCGTTATCTGATACTCTATCATCTCGCGCCCCTGCGTCACGATGTTCGCCTCTTTGGTGCTGACCTGAACAAAGGGCAGCACCATGCTGGCGATGAGCACGAATAGCAGCACGAGGCGGTTGATGCCATGCAGCGTCTCGCGCTTCATGAAGAGTCCGAAGAGTGAGTAGAGGAGCGTCAGACAGACGGCCCAGCGGATGATATAGATGATGAATGCCGCCATACGCTACGATTGCTTTTTCAGTTCGTTCAAAAAATCAAGCAGTTCCTGCTCACTCACTTTCTCTTCGGCCACCAGCGACGACACCAGTTCCATATAGGAGTGCTTGAAATAGTGGTCAACGAAACCGCCAAGTTTGGTGCGGCCGTAGTCTTCCTGCTTCACTGTCGGGAAATAGATGAAGCCACGGCCTTGCGGACGATGGCTCACGTAGCCCTTGCGCTCCAGCGACTGTACCATCGTGGCGATGGTGTTCACGTGGGGCTGCGGCTCCGGATAGCGTGCCACGATATCCTTTGGCGCACACTCACCCAGTTGCCACATCAGTTCCAATACTTCTTCTTCTCTACCTGTAAGTTTCTGCATACCGTTCTAACGATTTTTTTAGTTCAACGGTGCAAAGATAGGCTTTTTCCTGTTTACTTCCAAATCCTCTCCCCCTCTTTTAACCTATTTTTTTAGTTGAATCAGCAGAAACCGCGGTCGGGCTTTCGCTAATTCGGAAATTATGACTATCTTTGCAGCCTAAAACAGAAACAGAACCAAAAACAGAAGAAGAAAAGACATGGAGGAAGTGACGACACGCATGGAGCAGATTCTGGTACGCATCACGGGACAGGACCGACCGGGACTGACGGCGGCCGTGATGGCGCTGCTGGCTAAACACAACGCGCAGATCCTGGACATAGGACAGGCGGACATCCACTCGACGCTCTCGCTGGGCATCCTCTTCCGCATGGAGGAGGCGCACGCGGGCCAGGTGATGAAGGAACTGCTGTTCAAGGCGACGGAGATGGGGGTGAACATCGGCTTCTCGCCCATCGGCGACGATGAGTATGAGGAATGGGTGGGCCAGCAGGGCAAAAACCGCTACATACTGATGGTGATGGGGCGACAACTGGAGGCGCGACAGATAGGGGCGGCCACGGCCATCATTGCCGAACAGGGGTTCAACATCGACGGCATCGTGAGACTGACGGGCCGCAAGAGCATCCGCAACCCGGCCAAGCACGTGAGGGCGTGCATAGAGTTCTCGCTGCGCGGCGAGCCGCGCGACCGTCAGGAGATGCAGGCGAACTTCCTGCGACTGTCGGCGGAGATGGAGATTGACTTCTCGTTTCAGCGCGACGATATGTTCCGGCGCATGCGCCGACTGATCTGCTTCGACATGGACTCGACGCTGATTCAGACGGAGTGCATAGACGAACTGGCGGAGCGCAACGGCGTGGGGGCCGAGGTGAGGGCCATCACGGAGAGCGCCATGAGGGGCGAGATGGACTTCAAGGAGAGTTTTGCCCGCCGCGTGGCGCTGCTCAAAGGTCTCGACGTGAGCGTGATGCAGGACATTGCCGACCACCTGCCCATCACCGAGGGGGTGGACCGCCTGATGGCGGTGCTGAAGCGCTGCGGCTACAAGATCGCCATTCTGAGCGGCGGGTTCACCTTCTTCGGCGAGCATCTGCAGCGCAAGTACGGCATAGACTATGTGTATGCCAACGAACTGGAGGTGGGCGACGATGGCAAACTGACGGGGCGCTACGTGGGCGAAATAGTGGACGGGCACCGCAAGGCGGAACTGCTGCGGCTGATAGCGCAGGTGGAGCGGGTGAACCTGGCGCAGACGATTGCCGTGGGCGACGGGGCCAACGACCTGCCGATGATCAGCGAGGCGGGTCTGGGCATCGCCTTCCACGCCAAGCCGCGCGTGGTGGCCAACGCCAAGCAGAGCATCAACACGGTGGGACTGGACGGGGTGCTCTACTTCCTGGGGTTCAAGGACTCGTACCTGGGCGAACAGGGGAAACTGTAAGACAGACATACACACACAGAATGACGGAAAAGAAGACGATAGCGGTGCTGGGCATGATGTGCGCGGCCTGCGCGGCCAACGTGGAGCGGCGGCTGGCGGCTCAAGAGGGGGTTGTGGAGGCCTGCGTCAACCTGCCCAGCCGCACGGTGAGGGTGGAGTATGACCCGCAGCGCATCTCGCTGGAGCAGATGAAGGGGGCGGTGGCGGCCATCGGCTACGACATGGTCATCGAGGAGGACCGCAACGTGGAGGCCATCGAGCGGCGGGCGCACAGGCGGCTGCTCTGGCGCACCGTAGCGGCATGGGGGCTGGCGGCGGGGGTGATGTTCGTCACCATGATGCAGGATTGGCTCGGGCTCAGTGCCGGCCATGCCAATCAGGTGGCGCTCATCCTGGCGCTCGTGGCCCTCGGCTACTGCGGACGGCCGTTCTACGCCTCGGCGCTCAGGCAACTGCGCCACGCCTCGGCCAACATGGACACGCTCGTGGCGCTGTCGACGGCCATCACGTTCGCCTTCTCGGTGTTCAACACCTTCTGGGGCGATGCCTACTGGCTGCCACGGGGACTGGAGAACCACACCTACTTTGATGCCTCGACGATGATCATTGCCTTCGTGCTGACGGGCCGGCTACTGGAGGAGCGGGCACGGCGCGGCACAGCGGCGGCCGTGCGGGCGCTGATGGGGTTGCAGCCGAAGGTGGCGCATCAGGTGGACGGCGACGGCGGCGTCAACGACATTCCCATAGCGGCTGTGCAACGGGGCGACGGGCTCGAGGTGCGTGCTGGGGAGAAGATTCCCGTGGACGGCGTGGTGGTGGCCAGCGCAGCAGGCGTCACCGTAGACGAGAGCATGATGACGGGCGAGAGCATCCCCGCCGACAAATCGGAAGGCATGCGGGTGCTGGCGGGCACCATCGTGCTCAAAGGGCCCCTGCGGATGAGGGCGGAGGCCGTGGGGCGCGACACGGTGCTCGCCGCCATGATCCGCACGGTGCAGGAGGCGCAGGGGTCGAAGGCACCGGTGCAGCGGGTGGTGGACCGCGTGGCGCTCATCTTTGTGCCGGCGGTGGTGGTTCTGTCGCTCGTCACCTTCGGACTGTGGCTCCTCATTGGCGGCAGCGAGATGCTGCCCCGGGCCATCCTCTCGGCCGTCAGCGTGCTGGTCATTGCCTGTCCCTGCGCCATGGGGCTGGCCACGCCCACGGCGCTGATGGTGGGCATGGGCAGGGCGGCGGAGAAGCAGATACTGATCAAGGACGCGGCGGCGCTGGAGCAGTTGCGGCGGGTGGATGCGCTGGTGATTGACAAGACGGGCACGCTGACGATGACCGACGGCCAGGGGCGGGAGGCACTGGCGCCCCATGCTGCCCAGGCCATGGACACGCTGCAGGGGCAGGGGGTGGAGGTCTGCCTGATGAGCGGCGACACCGACGAGCGGGTGGCCCGCGTGGCCCGCGAGGCCCACATCGCCCGCTACCACTCGAGGGCCTTGCCTCAGGACAAGGAGGCGCTGGTGCGACGGCTACAGGCCGAGGGGCGGCACGTGGCGATGGTGGGCGACGGCATCAACGACTCGCAGGCGCTGGCCGTGGCCGACGTGAGCATTGCCATGGGCCGCGGCACCGACGTGGCCATGGACGTGGCGCAGGTGACGCTGATGACCACCGACCTGCGACGGCTGCCGGAGGCCATCGCCCTGTCGCGCCGCACCGTGGCCATGATCCGCCAGAATCTCTTCTGGGCGTTCGTCTACAATCTGGTGTGCATCCCGTTGGCCGCGGGCGTGCCTTATCTCTTCGGCCACCAATGGCAGATCACGCCCATATGGGCCTCGGCCCTCATGGCGTTCTCGAGCGTCAGCGTGGTGCTCAACAGCCTCCGCCTGCGATTCCGGAAAGTGAAGAGTGAAGAGTGAAGAATTTCTTGCCAAGCAAGCGACCAGGGGTCGAGCGGCTACCGCCGAAGTTGGGAGACCGGTAGGAAATTCTTCATTCTTCACTCTTCACTTAAAAAGGCGTATCGCTTAGGGTTTGTCTTTTAAAGCACGGTTTTCTTTTTCAAAAAGGGTGACGGCACTGAGGTGCCGGGCCCGCTGCTCGCCGGCACGGGAGAGTTGGCCCTTCAGGTACATCTCTATGATCAGGGCGGCCATCGGCGCGGCCATGTCGGCACCGAAGCCGCCATGCTCCACGTAGACGCTCACGGCTATCTTCGGCTCGACCATCGGGGCGAAGCCGATGAACACGGAGTGGTCGCGACCAGGATTTTCCACCGTGCCCGTCTTGCCGCAGATGGGGTAAGTGGTGCGGATGCCAACGGCCGTGCCCTGCTCCACGGCCCGGTGCATGCCCTCGACGACGGGCGGATAGGCCTCGGCCTTCACCTTCGTGCTGCGCTTGGTCAGATAGCGGGGGTTGGCCGTCTCTTTGTGGACGTGGGGCACGTAGAACCAACCGCGGTTGGCTATCGTGACGGCCAGGTTGCACAGTTGGAGCGGGGTGCAGGTGACGTCGCCCTGCCCCATGCCGGCCCACCAGATGGTCTTGCCGTCCCAGCCCTGCGGATAGCGGCGGTTCAGGTAGTCGGCACCGGCCAGCAGTCCGCCCTGCTCGCCGCCGATGTCGATGTGCATCGGCCCGCCCAGCCCCATCGACTGCATGTAGGAGCGCCATGTGGTGATGGCCTCCTCACGGGAGTCGTAGACGAAATCGTCGTTGATCATCGAGGCAAAGGTCATGAGGAACCACGTGTTGCACGACTGGGCCAGCGCGTCCTGCAGGGCCAGTGGCGAGCGGTGGCGATGGCAGCCCACCCGGATATTGCCGTCGGTGATGCCCTCCTGGCAGTCGACGGTGGTCTCCGGCGTGATGATGCCCTCGGAGAGCAGCGTCAGGGCCTGCGCCGTCTTGAAGGTGGAACCGGGGGCGAGGGGGCGGCCGATGGCCTGCCGCACATCGGGGCCCTGCGGCGTGTTGGTGGCCAGGCAGAGGATCTGTCCCGTGGCGGGGTCGATGGCCACGATGCTGCCCGTCTTGCCCCGCAAGAGCCGCTCGCCCAGTTGCTGGAGCAGCGGGCGGAGGGTGAGCGGGCCGTCCTGCGGCAGTTGCTGGGCCCGCGTGCCGACGGCGAGAAAGAGGGCGAGCAGAAGCAGCAGCGTCTTCATTCGTCGGGCAGGAAGAGGGGATCCTCGGGCATCACCATGACGGGCTTGGTCCGATAGGCCTGCATCAGTCGCTCGGGCACGAACGCGTTGGGCACCACCAGGCGGAACATATACTCGCGCAGCCAGCGGTCGGTCATGATTAGGCAGCCCTGCTGGCCCCACGAGGCTCCCCAGGAGTTCTCCACCTTCCACTTTGTGGCCTTCCCGTCGCCGTCCAGGTCGACGGCCGTCAGGGTCATGGCGTGGGTCGAGCCGCTGTCGAAAGTCGAGATGCGCTGGGCCTTGTCCATGCCGAACTCGGTGGAGAAGAGCGAGCCGTAGTCGAAGTTCTCGGTGTCGGCATAGCCGCGCTTGCGGTCGAGCATTTTTCCAACGTCGTAAGAGGAGTAGAGTTTGTGGCCGGCACGCAGGGCGTCGATGGCCATCTGCTCGATATCGTCCATTGGCAGATTGAGGTAGCGCCAGTTGTGGCCGTCGTAGGTATGGCGGTCGTACTCCACCTCGTAGGTCTTGTAGTACTCACGGCGCGGGTCGTTCATCACCATGATGAACGTGCCGTTGATGGGGCCGCCCACCACCTCCTGATAGAACGACTGGGGGGTGTACTCACGGGGCTCGCTGGCTACCCCCTTCTCGTTCTTGAAGGCATAGGTGAACTTGGTCGGCGGCTCGCCGATGGTGTACTGCAGCATGTGGTAGATTTGGGCCAGCATCTTCGTCTTCTCGGACTGGATGGCGGCGGGCTTGCTGCCCTTCGCCACCATGTCGCGCAGGGCAAGGCCGTACTCCCTCAACTTGGAAGACACAAGGGCACGGGCACGCGAGGTGTTGTCGGTGCTGAACGACTCGGGCATCACCTCCGAGGGCACCAGACCGTATTTCTCGGCCAGGTCGGCCACGCCGCAGAAGGTGCCGCCGTCGCCTATCGGACTGTGGAAGAAGAACTGCACCCGCTGGTCGTCGATGGGCTTCTGGGCCGTGTCGATGCAGCCCTGCAGCATCAGGTTGGCCTTCTCCAGTTGGTCCCAGAAGAAGAGATAGGCCTGCGAGAACTCCACCCGCAAGGTGTCGGTACGCAGGGCGAAGTCGCTGCGCAGCACGTTCATGCCACTGAACATCCAGCAGCGTCCGCTGGACTTCTGGTCGGTGATGGTCTGCTTCTTCGTCTCGATGGAGAAGTGGGTGTCCAGTGCGCCGGCATTCCGATGGTTGCGGGCCAGGTCGTCGATGGCGTTGGCCGCAATGGCGTTCTGCAGTGCACGGTCTTGTGGCTGCGGCTGGTTTTGCCGCTGAATCTCGCTGAGCATCTGCTGACTGATGCCCCCAGAGGGCGTCTGGGCCTGTGCGGCAGTGGCCAGGCACAGCGAGAGGAGGAGGATACTGTTTCTCATAACCATTCTGTTGACTGTTTATTTCTTCGACGAAATCTTGATGGTCTTCGCAGACTTCGCAGGCTGCGAGGTCGTGCGACCCTTATAGTACTTCAGCGCTTCGGGCATCCAGCCCTGTATGTTCTTGATGCGTGTCTCGTCCGACGGGTGGTCGCTGAAGAGGCTGCTGCTGCCCGTGCCCTGTGCCGCCATGCGCTGCCAGAAGGTGGTGGCCACCTGCGGGTCGTAGCCTGCCATGGCGGCAAAGATCAGGCCCATGTGGTCGGCTTCGCTCTCCTGCTTCCTCGAGAAACCGGAGGTCCACAGTTGGCCGCCCAGCGACTGCCCCAGGGCAATCAACTGCTGGGTGCCCTCGCCGACACCGGCCCCTTGCAGCACGGCTCCCACGATGGCCGACCCGTACTGGGCCTTGTACTCGTTGCTCAGTCGCTCCGCCGAGTGCTTGGCCACGGCATGGGCTATCTCATGACCCAGCACGATGGCCAGCGAGGCCTCGTCCTGCGTCACTGGCAGCAGGCCCTCGTAGACCACGATCTTTCCGCCGGGCATACACCAGGCATTCACCTGCTTGTCCTGCACCAGATTGAACTCCCAGGCGTAGTTCTGCACCTCAGCCCCCAGACCGTTGGCCGTCAGATACGACACCACGGCGTTGGCCAGGTTCTGTCCCACACGCTTCACCATCGCCGTGTTGGCGGCATTGGTCGATGCCTTTGCACTCTGCATGTACTGCTGATACTGCTGATTGGCCAGCCCCAGCACTTCACCGTCGCTCACCAGCAGCGACTGCTTGCGCCCCGTGATGGGCACGGTCGACGTGGTGCCGCAGCCCACCACCAGGGCGGCCACCAGCGACATCACGAATAGTTTAATTGCTTTCATAGATTCTGTTGTTTTATCGTTAATCTGTTGCAAAGGTACGAATTATTTCCGAGACTGCAACAAGAATGCACAAAAATGTGGGGGACCGCCCTCTGGACGATCCCCCACTCTACTTACATTTCTTTGTTCTCTCTTTTCCTGTTTTTTTACTTCAGACCGCGGTTCTGCAGCGTCACGTTCAGCAGCAGAAGGTACTTCTTGTACTGCTTCTCGCTCAGCACATAGTGCATATAGCGCACGTCCTTCTTCACGGCCTTGTCCACCATTTCGGCGCGCTCGTCTTCCTTGGCATAGGCTGCAAGCATCATCTCGTCGCAGAAAGCGCTGTGGATGTCCTGCACCACCTCCATCTGGTCGTTGGTCAGACCCAGCGTGACGGCCAGTGATCTCATATTGACTGTCATGTCGTAGGTCTCTACGTTGGCCACTGCATTCGTGTTCTCGTTCTCAGCAAACGACATCGTTGTCATTGCGAACATGGCTACAACCATCAAAACAATTTTTTTCATACTCTTTTTTCCTTTCTCTCTTTACTCGGGGCCTGTAGTCTTTGTGTCTGTTGTTATCCTTTTTTTTATTTATCAATCTTTACCTTAGGCCCCTACCTAAATTAATTAATGTTATCCTTTCGTCTCCAGGTCTTTGTTCCTTTTGACGGTGCAAAGGTACGATGACTTTTTGATTCGGCAATGGAAAATTCCATGTTGTGTGCGGAAACACCCCGTTTTGTTGACCAAAATCAAAGAATCTGAGGCTAAATCTCACTTTTTGTTTCTCTATTCTTGAGATTAATTCGTACCTTTGCATCCCAAATATCAAAACAACCAGCATCATGGACAACAAACAGAACAAATACATCTCCGTGGCCTACCAACTCTTCACCATCGGAGACAACGGCGAGCGCCACATCGAGGAGCAGACAGAGCAGGGCCGTCCCTTCAAGTTCATCAGCGGCTTCGGCTTCACTCACGACAACTTTGAGCAGCAGATTGAGAATCTCGAGCCCGGTACCAAGTTCGACTTCACCCTGCAACCCGAGGAGGCTTTCGGCCCCTACTACGAGGAGGGCGTTCACAAGATGCCCCGAGAGGAGTTCGAGGTCGACGGCAAGTTCGATGCCGCCCGCATCTACCCTGGTGCCGTCATCACCCTGCTGGGTGAGGATGACAAGCGCCTCATGGCCCGCGTTGTCAAGGTGGAGGACGACGGCGTAACGCTCGATGCCAACCACCCGCTGGCCGGCAAGGCGCTCCAGTTCATTGGCATCGTACTGGAGAACCGCCCCGCCACCACCGAGGAGATTCAGCGTCTGCTCAACCACATGAGCCACGAGTGCGGCGGCTGTGGGGGCTGCTCTGGCGGTTGCGATGACTGCGACGGCGAAGAGGATGGATGCGGACACTGCCAGCACTAACATCACAAACCAAAGACACAGAAACAACAGATGAGCAACACTATAGGCACACTTTTCACGCTCACCACCTTCGGCGAGAGCCACGGCCCCGCCATAGGGGGCGTGGTCGATGGTATGCCGGCCGGCATCACCGTTGACATGGACTTCATACAGAGCGAACTCAACCGCCGCCGACCTGGCCAGAGCCGTCTCACCACCTCCCGACAGGAGCCCGACCAGGTGGAACTGCTCAGTGGCGTCTTCGAAGGCAAGACCACCGGCTGTCCCATCGGCTTCATCGTGCGCAACCAGAACCAGCACTCGCAGGACTACGAGAATCTGCGCACATTGTTCCGCCCTTCTCATGCCGACTTCACATACCATTATAAATATGGTACGCGCGACCACCGAGGTGGAGGCCGATCCTCGGCCCGCATCACCATCAGCCGCGTCGTGGCCGGTGCCTTGGCCAAACTCGTCCTCCGCCAGCAGGGCATCACCGTCCAAGCCTACACCTCTCAGGTAGGCCCCATTGCCCTCCAACGCGACTACCGGCAGTACGACCTCTCACTCACCGAGACGAATGCCGTCCGTTGCCCCGACCCTGAAGCAGCCAGCCGCATGGCCGACCTCATCGAGCAGGTCAAGGCTGAGGGCGACACCATCGGCGGCGTCATCACCTGCGTCATTCAGGGCTGTCCCCCAGGCATCGGCGAGCCCGAGTTCGGCAAACTTCATGCCCAGTTAGGCAGTGCCATGCTCAGCATCAATGCCGTCAAGGGCTTCGAATATGGCGAAGGCTTTGCTGGCGTCGCCCAGCGCGGCTCCGAGCAGAACGACCCCTTCGTCTGTTGCCATACCATGGCAACAAACGAAACGGCCATCACCACCGCCTCCAACCACAGCGGCGGCATACAGGGCGGCATCTCCAACGGACAGGACATCTACTTCCGCGTAGCCTTCAAGCCCGTAGCCACTCTCCTGCGTGAGCAAGACACCGTCGACCTGCAAGGCAATCCCACCACCTTCACCGCCCGTGGCCGCCACGATCCCTGTGTTTTGCCCCGTGCTGTCCCCGTGGTCGAAGCCATGACTGCCATGGTCATTTTGGATAATATTTTATGCCAAAAAGCATATATTTTATAGAAAATATTCAGTAACGATACAAAAAAAATTACTAAAATCCTTTGCAGTTACAATTATTATGCTTAACTTTGCAATCGCTATTAAGGGTTTGTGAAAATCCTGATATGCTTTAGTTAAGTCTAGTTTAGTTTTTGTGTTGGTTGAGGGCTGCCTATTGGCAGCCCTCAAATTTATTGTACAAGAATAGTCCAAATTGCCTGGGATACGCTGTCCAACAAATCAGTTCTTGCCCTTGTTGATGATGTAGATACCAAGTGCAGCAAGGCCTCCGGCGAGGGCATACTTCACATGGAATGTCTCACCCAGACAGAGACACGAGGTAACGGCACCCACAATGGGGATCAGCGAGTTGTAGATGGCCACCTTCCCCACAGGGTTGCAACTGAGCAATTTATTGTAAAGCGCAAACCCGATGGCAGAGATAGCAATGAGCAGCAACAGGCAGACAATGCCGAACGCATTCACATGAGGCAGCGTACCGCCCAGGGCAAGTCCAGGGATGATGAGCAGCAGGCCTCCGATGGTGAGACTATAGCCCGTCCCCACAAAGACATCCACCCGACGGCTCAGGCTGCGGGTCATCAGATTAGCACTTGCCCCGCAGATGGCATTGAGGATAATCATGCCGTCACCCAGCCATGTGAATTGTCCGCTGTCGGCTCCACCAAGGTTCAACGCAAGTATTCCACCAAATCCGACGGCACAGCCGAGCATCTTCCGCGTGGTCAGGCGGTCGCTCTTGAAAAAGGCACAGGCCAGTAGCACCACCAGAAATGTGCTTAACGAATTGAGGATGGCCGCCCGCGAACCTTCGCTGTGCGACATACCGACATAGAAGAAAAAATAGTGCAGCGTGGTGTTCATCAGCGCAAAGGCCAGTATGAAGCACCAGTCGCCTGTTTTGCTGGTCTTGAATGAACGTCCACTGCTACAGGCAACAGTCAGCACAATCAGACCGGCTGCAGCAAAGCGGATGCCCGCAAAAAGCATCTTGCTGCCAGTCATGTCTGCCGTGATGCCAAAAGCGCTGAAGCCCATCTTGATGAGCGGGAATGCCCATCCCCATGCTATTGCAGCCGTCAAGGCAAACACCACCACCCACGCAGGGCGCTGGAATATGGATGTGCTTGCTGGTTTCATTTTCATTTACACTGGCCTACGGGACACCGGTTCCTGCCTACGATGCAAAGATGGCGCCGAAGAGGAAACTGAAGAAGAGCAGGATGACAAGCGACACGAGGTTGGCCAGCAGAGAGATGATGAATGCTGCCACAGCAAAGCCACGCGGTTTCTTGAACATAGCGAAGAAGCCCAGAATCATACTGATGGGGAACAGGAACAGGAAAACCAGGCCCACGCCAACCCATGAGAGTGACACCACGCCGACAAGCCCCACCATCGTCAGCACAAAACTGACGATGCCCAGCACGTTCTCTTCCTTCTTGGGAATTATCAGCGGACGGCGATGACGGCGCGGCTGCTCCTGTTGCTGTACGACCACCTCGGGTTCTACATTCACTACCGGTGCTGGCTGTGACGCCTCATTGCCCACGTCGGCTCCACACTCGGGACACCACAGGGCATCGTCTTTCACCATAGCCCCGCAATTGCTGCATTTCTTCATATCTGATTGGTTTCTTTTTTAGGGAAATTGTCTATATTCACGGTGCAAATATAGACAATTCCCTCGATATAGCCAAACTTTTTCACTTGATTTTCGGTTTCAGTTCGTCAGGCGAGTCGTTGGTGAACATATTCACCGGCGGTGCCTGCTCAGTAAAGAAGTGGCCGATGGTCTGCTCGTCCAGCGTCAGCGTGGGCTGGAAATCGTCGCTCTGCATGTAGTCGATGATGGCTCGGCGCATCTGGCGTGCCACGTGGCGGTGCTCCAGGTCGCTCGTGATGTCCATCGTGGTCATGAGCAGGCGGCCCTTGCCCACACGGGCCTCGATGAGCATGCCCAGTTTGCGCGACACGTGCCAGGTGTCGATGGGCTGTATGGGCGACTGATAGTCCTGGGGCAGTTCGCGGAGGTTCATCACCTGGGCGCGGTTGAGCAGTTCCCACCAGTTCAGGTTGGCCCAGTCGTCGGTGGGGAATCCGTGACGGAACAGCGGATGCTGACGGTCGATGTAGGCACCCGTGGTATTTGGCGGACGCATCTTGAACCACGAGGTATTCCAGAAGACGGGCAGATAGGTCTGCTTCACATCGCTGCCCAGCGTCACGCGTCCGGCAGCCAGCAGCAGCACGGTGCCGCCCTTCTTCAGGGTCTTCAGGGCCTCGGCATCGAGGCTGTCTGCCACCAGGAACTTATCATTTATCACTTCTCCCTCATCACTTTCTGCAGGATAGACCCAGAAGTCCCAATGGTTGATGAGGAAGTTGCCCATCGAGACGGCCAGGGTCATCTTGGTAGGCTCCGTAATGCTGTCCAGGGGTACGCGGATGGTGCCCAGAGGATGGTTCTTGCCCACGGGAACGGTGCCGCTGTAGAGCGTGTCGGCTGCAAAGAGCGTCAACTCATTGCGCCATATCTGATACGCAGCCTTGCCGTCCACCACGTCGCCATATAGAGCGTTGTACGCTTCCACGGGCACCAGGAGCGTGTCGCGGTTGGTATAGACGAACTTGGGGAATCGGGCCAGCAGCACCATAGGGTTGCAGAACTCGCGCCACTGCCGGCTGCCCACGTAGCCCTTCTCGCGCCAGAACACGTTGAGCGGCCCCACGAGTGCCGTGCCCTGTCCGCTGTAGTCGTTCAGGCCCAGCAACTGGAATCCAGTGTAGTCCTTGGTGCGCAAGTTGCGCTCTATCTCGTATTTGTAGCAGAGCGTCTGCAGACGTCCGCTGGCCATGAGAAATTTCTCTGCCTGTGCCTCCATGCCGTTGTCGCGCAGCAAATCGCGAAAGATTTCCAGGTTGCGGGCCTTGTAGGCACCAGTGTACTGAGGAATCTCCTTGAAGTCAGGGAAGACGCACCACTGGCCCTGCTCGTGGGCAACGATGGGCGTCTGGTTGGGCTCGCTGCCCTTATAGTTTCGCGGGAACTCAATCTGGCTATAGTAGTCATCGTCGCTGCCAGGCGCGTGGCGATCCCAGTCCAGGCCGCGGGCACCGCCCTTCACGTGATATTCCGAACCGCCGTCCCAGGCCCAACCGCCACCAACGGAAGCACCACAGTAGACGCGCGTAGAGTCGTACTCATGCATGGTCTTCACCCAATCGTTGCAGTAACTCACCCAGTCGCCCGCAGGCTCGTTGCCGGCAGCCATCATGACGAACGAGGGATGGTGGCCGTAGGTGTCGACGATGCGCTTCGACTCTTCCAGCAGATACTCATCGATGGCCTGACCGCGACGCAGACGCACTCCATGATTGGGCCACGACGGGCCCTCGGGCTGCAGGTAGATGCCCACACGGTCGGCGGCGCAGAAGGCGGCATCGGGCGGACAGTAACTGTGGAAGCGCACGTGGTTAAGGCCGTACTCCTTGCATTTCTTGAAGATGCGCACCCACTCGTCCTCGTCGGTTGGCGGATAGCCCGTCTCTGGGAACAGGCAGTTCTCCACCGTGCCTCGCAGGAACAGCGGACGGCCGTTGATCAGCATCTGGCGACCACGGATGCTGATGTCGCGCAGACCGAACTGCGTCTCGTAGACGGTCTCGCCAGCCCTGACCGTCAGGCGATATAGATTGGGGTGGAACTCATCCCATAGTTTCATATTCTGACTCAGGAAGAACGACAGTCGCACCTTGCTACCCTCGGCCTCGACGGAACTGCTGTGCAGGGGCCGACGGCCCACCTGACCATCGTGCAGCGGACGTATGTCGGCACTCACCAGATAGTCGTTCAGGGGGAAGAAGCGGACGCCGTCCACATGATTCTCCAGTTGCACCTCCACGGTCAATACGTTCACCGACAGGTCAGGGATGATGCGTACATTGCGGATGTTGAGCCGCTTCCACTGCGCCTGCAGTTCTATGCGGCCTGCGATGCCGTTCCAGTTGCCCTGCGTCTGGTCGGTCACGCTATGCGAGTCCTGGCCCACGCAGACATTCTCTATGCCGTTGTAGACGCGGATGGCTATCTCGTTGCGCTCGCCAGCCTTCATGTATTTCGTCACGTCATACTCGTGGGGCACTGATAGCGACATCTGATGGCCCACCTCACGACCGTTCACGAAGACGGTGGTCTCGATGTGCGGACGCTCCAGGAAGAGCACGATGCGCTGGTCGCTCCAGTCCTTTGGCACGTAGATGGTGCGCCGATACCAAGCGTTGCCCGTGTAGTGACGCTCAGGGGTGAGGAAGAAGGGGAACTTCATGTTGCCCTCCTGCCGATAGCGCTCCATGTAGGGGTTGAAGTAGTAACTGGAGTCGTAGAGCGACCCCGTCCACTGGGTGTTGACGCTGACGGGCGTACCCTTGTCGTTGGTCAGCATCGAGCCGGGCAGCATCACGTAGTCGTTGTACTTCGGCTCGTCGCCCATCGAAAACTCCCACATGCCCGACAGGTCGATGACCTGCTGGGCATGCAGATGGCCTAAGGCAAATAGCCAGCAGCATACAGCAAAACAAAAATATCGCTTCATAATCCTTCGTGAGTTATTTCAATGTGTTTCACGCTCTCGCCTACGGTCTTGTCGGCCTCGCGAGGCAGGTAGACGGGTTCATCCTTCTGCATGGGCAGGATGCGCAGTTCCAGTTGCGTGCAGCCCTCAGGCAGTCGCCACAGCCCGTATAGGAACGGGCGGCCGTACTGGAAGTGGTCGGCTATCAACTTGCCATTGGCATAGAGGCGGGCGCAGTCGCCCTGATAGTCAATCGTCAGAAGTGATGGGTGAAAGGCTACGGGTAGGCGACCATCGGTCGGGAATGGAGTGATAAGTGATGAGTCCGCAGGCAACTGGATCTGATAGACGGCGGCCTGCTGCCAGTCTTCTTCCGACGGGGCCTCGGCCACCTTGGCCTTGCCCATCTGGATGGTGCGCAGCGTGCCGGCTTCCTTCACCTTCGTGCAGGAAGCGGTAGCAAACTCTTCACTCTTCACTTTACACTCTTCACTCAAAAAAAGCCGCTCGGCCTCCTGCTGCGTCAGCAGATAGATGTTATTATAAATAGGTGTCGACAGGCCCTTTGCCTTCACGTTCTTCAGCGTCTTTCCGCTCTGCAGGGCGATGGTCGTTGAGATGCCCTTCACCTGCATCATATAGACCTTGCCGTCGCGCTTGGCCACAAGTTGGGCAGTGGCATACTTGATGCCGTCGATATTGACGGGGAAGACGGCAATCGTGCCGGCAGGGATGGTCAGACGGGGCAACTTCACGCCGCAGGCCTCCAACTGCACATCCTTCTTGGCAGAGAGGTTCTGCAGGCGCTCGTAGTTGTTGATGAAGATGAAGCCGCTCTGACACTTATCACTCTTCACTTCTCCCTTATCACTTCTAACTGCCCAGCGCAGGAAACTGTCATCGCCCTTCGCTATAGAAGCCCCCTCGGGGGCAGTAGGGGGGGCTTTGAACTCGGCCTCCATCGGCGCGAGCGTCTCGCCCCAGTCGTGCATGAAGAGGTGCAGCGGACGCAGACGATAGTACACCTCGTTCCTCTGTCCGAACTCGCCCAGCGGACACTGGAAGTCGTAGTTCTTCACGGGCAGGTCGTTGTTGGCCGTGCCCAGCGTGCGCTGCGTCTCGTTCAGCGTGATGCCCGTGGTGCTCTCAGGGTTGGTGCCGCCGTGATACATGTAGTAGCCCAGCAGATTGCTGCCAGAACCCAGTTTCACCACCGCCATCGAGAGGGCATCGTCGGCATAGATGTAGGGACGGCGATGATAGGCCGTGGCCATGCCGCCGCCCAGTTCGCAGGTGAAGTAGGGATAGTCCTCGTCGCCCTTGTTGATCGTCTCCTCCTGCTTGCCCAGCAGGTCGGTGCCGATGGCCGTCGACGAGCGGAAGCCCTTGAAGTTGAAGGCCTTATAGTAGTTGCCGGCCGTCTCCTGGATGCTTTTGTCCCAGAAGCCGTCGGCATAGTCGCCATAGAGGGGCAGCATCTCGCCGAAAGGCACGGGCTTAGAGAGTTCCGGCCAGCCCGTGCGCGTGTAGAAAGGCAGGTCGAAGCCTATCTGCAGGGCAATACGCTTCAGAGCCATCAGATAGTCGCCCGAGCCGCGATACTCGTTGTCAAACTGACAAGCGATGAGCGGTCCGCCGTCCTTCCACTGCAGGCCGATGATCTGCGAATAAATCTGCCGATAGAGTTTCTCGGCATAACCGAGAAACACGGGTTCCTGCGAGCGTAGCCGGCAGCCCTTCGAGAACATCCAGTCGGGTATGCCCCCGTTGCGCACCTCACCGTGACAGAACGGCCCTATGCGCAGCACCACGGGCATCTGCTCCTCCTGGCATATCTGGAGGAAGCGGCGCAGGTCGCGCTGTCCGTCCCAGCGGAAGATGCCCTCCTGCTCCTCTATATGGTTCCAAAATACATAGGTGGCGATGATGGTCACCCCACCCTCTTTCATCTTCCTCACCTCCTGCTGCCACTCGTCGGCTGGAATGCGGCTGTAGTGCACCTCGCCCATTACGGGCACCACCCTCTTGCCATCGATGATCAGGCTCTGGCGGTCCCACTTCACTTCCTGGTTCTCGCGAGCACTGCCTGGTGTCGCCATCATCAGCGCCACACCGCCTGCCAACATCAACTTTGCTAATAGATTCATGCTTTTTCGTAGTTTTGGTTTTCTGAGTGCAAAGGTAAGCAATTATCAGGACATAAAAGATAGATTATCCCACAAAATTGATGGACAAAGCAAGCAAAAGCACAAAAGACTGGATCCAGACACCATAGAAGCCTCCAATCGATGGGTTTACAGATGGCAAGAAGTTGTTCTCTCCTATTCATAAATATATGTATGATTTAATGGGGGTCTTGTGATAAGTGATCATTTAGACCCCAATGATCCAATGATTGAGGATAAGAAATAGAGGCAATTGTTTGGTTATGTCAAGCAAATTGAGTAATTTTGCAGCGTGATTTGAGTAAAAGTAACAAGAAAATTGAGTAAAACTTCAAAACCAATTTGAGCAAATGGAATATATTCGCAAGCAGTTCGACACGCTGAAAGAGCGCATCTTGGAGCCCAGGAAGTTCATGCAGGTGCTGGCAGGACCAAGGCAGGTGGGTAAATCGACACTTGTGGATCAGGTGCTGGCGCAGGTGGACATTCCTCACGCAGTGGAAGTGGCAGATGCTGTCGATCCGAAGGACAGCGACTGGATTCACCGTGTGTGGGAGGCGGCACGCGCGACGATGATGTTCAGGGGCATCGGTGAGTATCTGTTGGTGATTGACGAGGTGCAGAAAATTGAGAACTGGAGCGAGGTGGTCAAGAGGGAATGGGATGCGGACACACGCAACCGAGTGAACCTGAAGGTGGTACTGCTGGGGAGCAGTCGCCTACTGCTGAGAAAGAGCCTGACGGAGTCGCTGGCAGGACGGTATGAACTGATTAGGATGCCGCACTGGAGCCTGCGGGAGATGCAGGATGCATTTGGGGTGACGCTGGACGAGTATATCTACTTTGGCGGCTATCCTGGTCCCGCACACTTGATCAAAGATGAGCGCCGTTGGCGGAAGTACATCAAGGACTCACTGGTGGCTCCAGCCATCGAGAAAGATGTGGTGATGACGTCGAACATCTACAAGCCGGCCCTGATGAAGCAGTTGTTCGAACTGGGATGTGGCTACTCGGCAGAGATCCTGTCGCTGACGAAGTTGATGGGACAGTTGCAAGACGCAGGGAACGTGACAACGCTGGCGGGATATCTGGAGATACTGAACCAGTGTGCGCTGTTGACGGCACTGCAAAAGTATGCCAACGACGAAGCGCGGAAGCGTGGTTCAATTCCTAAATATCAGGTGTATAACAATGCGCTACTAACGGCTTACAAGGGTCGAGGATTCGAGGCAGACAGGACGGACACAAGGGTCTGGGGCCGCTGGGTGGAAAGCGCAGTGGGGGCACACCTGCTGAGTATGGCAGAGGAACTGGACTACGAGGTGTACTACTGGCGGGAGCCGTCGCGGAAAAAGGATGAGAACGACAAGGACAAAGAGGTGGATTTCGTTATCGTGCGTGACGGTGAGGTGACTGCTATCGAGGTAAAGAGCGGCAGACGAGGAATGAACTCAGGACTGCCTGCCTTCGTAGAGGCATTTCATCCGAAACGGTCGTTCATTGTAGGTACGGGCGGCGTGAGCCTGGAGGATTTCCTCGGATGCGAAGTGGAAACACTGATTGGGTAATTTCTGATACATTGATTATGCAAATTCGTTGAATCAGAACAAATCAATGGGGGACGATTCTAAATGGTCACTATTCGTGCCATAGATGATCTTTCATTGATAGTAAGCACTGGCAAAGGTATGAATAAAAACTTATACATCCAAATCTTTTGTCCAAAAAGTAATCATTTAAAATCGCCCCCATTGATCCCATTTATTCTTCTCTTTAATTTGGAGATTAAAAACAGAATCTGCCCCATTGATTCTTCTGAACACTACAAAAGTATTTGTCACAGATGAATCAAAAGGACAGATTCTAAATACCTTCATTTATTTATCATTGCTTCACCCATTTGGTTGAAACGGTTTTCCCATTCGTAATCACTGACACAGTATATATTCCATTGGGGATTGTGAGGACATCAACTTTGCTGCGGCCCAGCACAACATCCCCCTCCGTGTATATCCTGCCATTTCTTACATCAGTTATGACATATCGTCCATTATCACTCTTGGAAAGTTCCAATAGGAGAGAGTTTCCTTCCTTCTTGACATCCAACAAAGGGGTAGAGGCGTTCGTCTCATTTGTAAAGTCAAATACCTTTGCGTCGCCGATGCTCTGCCCTTCATCATTGATATATGTGAGGCGTATGGTTGAGGGGTATCGCTTATTCATAAATGCAACGATATATCCATCTGACGGATCTGCATAATATGTATAAGGTGTTGGCCAGTCAGAGTCTGTTTGCTCTACCAAAATCTCCTTGCACCCCTCTGTGTCTTCAAAGCCAATCTCCACATCAATGAATTCGTCTTCCATATCTTGAACTGTCGATACAACCTGGGCTCTCCGTAGAAATCGTTGGCTTGAATTGAGAACGACATTACTTGGTGTGTAAGAGTTCAACTGATATTTTGGCTTCTGTGGCGGAAAATGATAAAGAGAATGCTGTATTTCATAATTCAAGTACCTACCCCCTACTCCATATGAATAACTAACTTTCATCAGTCGTAAGTAACCATCAACCGTGCGGGCATAAGTGGAGTCATCAGGACTAAATGAGGCCAAGGAAGTGTATGACTCCCATGAGCCATCTTTCTTAAGGACATATTTGCCAGGTGCTTGCCTTTCTCTTTTGTCGTAAAGCGTACTGGTTTCCTGTGCTTTAACTGATTTTGTTTTCACTTTGTTCTTTAAGTTGTTACCTGTCGAATTGTTTGCAACGTACGGAATTACATTGGCAGTAGAGGCAGAGCTTACATATGTTTCTCCCCCCATACCTGTAACAAGTCCCGTTTCCATCCATCCACATTGGTACAAGACAGATTCAATGCCTTTGCCAATATATCTGATGGCCGTACCTTTTGCTATGCCTGGTTGCATAGCAAGTGTCTCATTTTCGCTACTGTCTATGACGAAATAACTTAATGAGTATTTGGGATTATAGACATCGGGGCAATAGAGAGGCCAATTGGTTTGGCCCATCCCCTCAATATACTTACCATTGCTGACAAGCGATTGATAATTCACGGGGGCTACGTTATAATCATATCTATATCCGTTCAGAACATAGCGAGTATAGACATTGGGATAGTTCGTCGTTGGAGTAATGTTGGTACCATCGTAGTATACCTGCATGTAAAGCCCCAATGCCTTTCCAATAGCCTGTATGGCGACTGTAATGAAATCATACTTCAGAGGGCTGATGCGGGTGGCATCCGTATTGTAATCGAAAGGCATATCGGCATTGAACGTGATGACTGCATCTATACCCGTTTCAAAGTCATTACCATTTGTACATCCCATGTTTACCTGCCACAATCTTTTCTCCAAGGCCCGTTCTGTACCTGCGCAACTTTCCAGATAGTTTGCTGTGGCAACCGCAAGGGCAGTATTGTCAAGGAGATGCTCCATCCTAACCGAGATGTTGATTGGATATGCCGTGGGAATCTTTTCCTCCCAAAGCCTGCATGCATAATTAAAGGCATTCCGAATTGTCGGAGTGAAGGCCGTACCCACAAAAGTTGGCTTGATGATAGTACCACCAAGCACATCCCGTGTTCCGAGATTCTCCAACACAACGACTTGCGAATTGCTTGATGAAGCATAAATGCCATTTACACCGTATTGGGCACTGGCAATCTGGCATGTGAAGCCAGCAAGTAAAATCAATAGACTTCGTTTCATTTTTTCCATTTATTTGATGATGATTTTCTTGGTTATTTTTTCATTTTCTTTTCTCAGAGTAACAAGGTAGAGACCTTTCGGTAGGTACTCTTGCATAAAAGAGGTATTTCGCCTTGTAGCGCAGATCCGACCGGAAGAGTTTGTTATGGAAATCTCGTCAAGAGGCTGTATACCCACAACAACAATCTCTTGGCCGTCGGACTGTATCGTCACATTTATTAGGGAGACTCTATTGATGTCCAATGTCTGCAAGGCAGGATAGATGGTGTCGCTATTGACAACACCATAGGCATTTGACACCATACAACCGAATCCGCACGTCAGGCTGCCCCAGTCAATCTCACCACGAAGGGGCATGGATGTGCCTTCATCGAAAGCAAGCCCCGTTGCCTCCAGCCAAGTGCCAGATGTCGTAAAGAAGTAGCCACCCAAGAAATTTCTCGTGTCAATCTCTAACTCTGCTACAGGATACGTGTCATTGGTATACTCATCATACACCTCACGGTAGTCCAGCATACGAATAGTAGGCTTCGTTGGGAGCACATCTACCATCAGAGGATAATAGGCGCATTCCCAAGTTGCATTTTTCCTGCGAACGCTCACTTTGATAAGACCGCTGTAGTAGAGCGTGTTGGTATCCATGTCTAGTTGACGCTTTAGCATGAAACGAACACCACTGAATTCTTCGGATATGGGTAGCAAGGAGGGCCTTACCATGAACGAGCATTTATCAATGGAACTTCCCAGATTCTTGCACCAGACATCTCCATTTTTCTTCTCAAGCATGAGTTCCCAAACGAACTCACATCCCTGGCCGTCATCTGTCTGGAAATCAGTAAGGGCAAAATCCAGCGAATCACGATCATGGATACAAAGCATTCCAGAGACTGATTCCCCATTGCGTTTTGCCTGAATGTTGGGGATAAATTGGGCTGTTTTATGGGCGCTAACGCTGTTAGTCTGCAGCGCATTGGTGTTTAGGTAAATAGTTTTCCCATTATCGCCATACTCATTGTGAAGAGTCAGGTAGAGATATGTCTGTCCATACTTGAAGGCATTGCCTATGTGTATGGTTGTCACCCCATCACCAGTAAAAGTGTATGACGAGGACAGTCCGTATTCATTGACAACAGACAGATAGCCCTGCGTAGTACCCAGATGGTTCAGTTTCAGGTCAAAAGAAAAGAAGTTGGTCTCTGTTGATGTATTGACGTTCAGAATCTCATAACTGATGAGTTCTGGCTTTAGTTCCAGAAACAGCGGTTTCGTGTACTCTGATGTCGTCCCGTTTTGCGTGACACTACTAACTATACGTCCCTGTAGACAATCATAATCATCGATTGCATCACTTATGATATTGGCACTATTTATGGTAAAAGAACTGCCATAACCAGAGGAAATATCTGTATATTGCCCAGTGGAGTTCCTGTAGATCTGATATTTCCAAGTTGTGCTTTGCGCGGTATTGTCGGCATCGGTCATCTGAAATGTGTGCGACTTATAGGCACTTCCGTATCCCACTTCGTCGACATTACTACCAACAATCTTCATGCTATGTGGTCTGACCGTCCATCCAATTGCCTCAAGTGCGTCCAGCGTCTCCCTATTAACATCCATCAGCAGGCTCCTATCACCATACGGATAATTCATGATGTTGTCATCGACGAGAGAGAAATACTTGGCATCCCTACTGGGTTCGCTGGCTGTGTGATTGCTGTATAAAGCGTATTCTGCAGATGGCAATTTCAGGGCTAGATTGCCTTTGAGAAATGCCGACAAGGCCGATGAAGTGGCCGTTCTGGCAATATTACCCAAACACACGCCCTGAGAGTTGTATATCAGATTGTCGAAGTCCGAGGAACAGCGGTTGATAGCAAAACCCAGTTGTCCGTTAACTGTGGTGATGCTACTGCCAAATCCCAGTATATGACCTATATGTCTGAGCAGTGCCGTGATCAGATTATCGTAACCTCCATCCACATCTTCTGTCCATGAATAGTCCCAGTTGACGTCCGCATTGATAGAGATGCTGTTGTTGACATCCACCAGAGAATGCTCTTGACTGTTCAAACTGTATACCCTGCTGTTCCATCTGCCTAATCTGCTGTAGGCAACTTCGGTCTTTATTTCGAGAGCAGGGTCCATATCGTATGTGAGGCTGACATTGAATGAAACCTGCTGACTATTTTCGATACACTCCTCCCATACGTCCATAGCCACACGCAGGCACCTCAGCATGCCGTCCCTCATCTCTTCATCATCCGTGGTGCACTTAGCCTTCATCTTTCCTTTGCGTGAAAGCACGATTATTTCAGCCGGACTCCGCTTCACCCGAACCGGTCTCTTCGTTTGTCTAGAAGACGATGCATATTGTATGCTGTCGACATAGACCACATACCCTATGGAATCCTCTTCATCTTGACTAAATGCTGACAGATTGCCCAGTATGGCCAATAATAATGCAAGTGTAATATGTTTCATTTTTCTGGGGATATTCTATAATGTGATGTCACCATAGAAATAAAAGTTGCTGCCATCAGGATAAAGGCGCAGTTCGTAGTCGCCGGTGAGGGTGGCGGGAAGCGTCACAGTGCTGGTGCCGGCAGGAACAACGGTGCTATAGACCACATCGCCGTCCTCATTTAATAAGGTGAGGGTGTAGTCAGGATGGGTATCATGGAAATATACCTGAGAATCATCCAAAATAATGGTCGGAATACGTAAAGGCATTTTCCCATGTCCAGGGCACAAAGGATAGAGGTCGTAAATACCGACTTTGAAATCTACGGTGACAGGGTCTGCCAAACAGAATCCTCCTACGAGGACAAAGCATAATAACATCATTAACTTTTTCATTCTTCTATTGCTTTTGGAGGTTGAAATGTGGTGCAAAGTTATTC
>JAFUST010000049.1 GCA_017467535.1 Prevotella sp.
CGAAGGGCACGACACACTGGGATTGATGCCAACCGGTGGTGGCAAGAGTATCACCTTTCAGGTGCCGGCTCTGGCCAGTGTGGGTACGTGCATCGTCATCACGCCACTCATTGCGCTGATGAAGGATCAGGTGAGCCACCTCCGCGAAAAGGGCATCCGTGCAGCAGCCATCTATTCAGGTATGTCACGCGATGATATTCTGCAAACGCTCGAAAACGCTATCTTCGGTGGCATCAAATTGCTCTACATCTCACCTGAGCGACTATCCTCCGACCTCTTTCAGCAGAAACTGCGTCACATGAAGGTCAGTTTCTTCTGCGTCGACGAGGCTCACTGCATCAGTCAGTGGGGCTATGACTTCCGCCCATCCTACCTCAGCATCTGCGACATAAGGCGACTGAAACCCGGCATCCCCGTACTGGCCCTGACCGCCACTGCCACCCCTGAAGTGATCGATGACATTCAGAAGCGGCTGGGTTTCAGCGAGAAGCGTGTCTTTCGCATGAGTTTCGAGCGCAAGAACCTGATATATGTGGTGCGTCAGGCAGAAGACAAAGAGGCCGAACTAGTTCATATCCTTCAAAATGTCAAGGGGGCAGCCATCGTCTATACCCGCAGCCGACAGCGCACCAAGGAAATCTCTGAGATGCTCTCACGTCATGGACTCAGTGCCACCTACTTCCATGCCGGGCTCGACCATGTGGAGAAAGACATACGTCAACAGAATTGGCAGACAGACAAGACACGCATCATCGTGGCCACCAATGCCTTTGGCATGGGCATCGACAAGCCTGATGTCCGTTTGGTTGTCCACCACGACTGCCCGGATAGCATCGAAGCCTACTTCCAGGAGGCTGGACGTGCCGGGCGTGATGGACTCAGATCCTACGCTGTGCTGCTCTACAATCCTAGCGACCGCGCCAAACTGGAGCAACGCATCACAACGCAATTCCCCGAGAAGGACTACGTACGCGAAGTGTACAACCATCTGGCTTACTTCTATGAGATAGGCGTCGGCTCCGGCTATAACCGCACATTCGAGTTCCCCATCGAACAGTTCTGTCGTACCTATAAACATTTCCCCCTGCCCGTGGAGTCTTCACTGAAGATTCTCCATCGGTCCGGATATATCGAATACCGCGAGGAGGAAGATACTCAAGCCCGCGTGATGTTCATACTTGAACGCGACGAACTCTACCGTCTGAAAAACAACACGCCACAGGAGGACATAATCATTGTGACCCTACTGCGCAACTATACTGGGCTGTTCAACGACTATCAGTATATTGACGAAGCCTTTCTGGCCCAGCAGACAGGCTTGACTCGCCAGCAGGTCTACATGACCCTGCGCGGACTATCCCAGAAGCGCATCCTGCAGTTCATTCCACAGAAGAAGACTCCCTACGTGCGCTATATGCAACGACGAGAGGACTCTGAGCACCTGCTCATCCCACCATCGGCATACGAAGATCTGAAAGAAAAGTTTGTCGCGCGTATCCATAAAATGATAGAATATGCCACTGAAGATCACGAATGCCGCAGTCGTGTGTTACTGCGCTATTTCGGTGAAACCGATGTTGAAGATTGCGGACTGTGCGATGTCTGCCTTGACCGCCGTGAGATGTCTTCTACCGATGTTCAGAAAGCAATCCTTCAACTGCTGGGAGACCATCAGCCCCATCATGTCTCAGAGTTGCAGACCATCACGGCAGACAGCGTTATCATAGAAGAAGCACTCCGCCATTTGCTTCGCGAAGAACTTGTCATCAATGCCGACGGAATACTGAGTCTTGGAGACTAACGCTTATCCTCATATTTATATTCGCTACTAGGATAACGATTTCGGGGGAACACGAACAGATTGTCATTAATGGAACCAGCACGGAAATTACTGATTTTTATCTTCGTCCATATGAACGCTACCTTCACTTTCACATATTTTGGTGCCAGAGTCTGCGGGTTCACATAGGCCCTCACCTCCTTGATCGTGCCTTTGGCATTTCTGTTTTGCTTCAGAATGAGCACCAGATCGCCGTTCTCTGTCGTCTTGCTATAGTCAAAGTCATCGAGAGAAAACTTAAACTTGCCGGAATACTTGTCCTTCTTATCCGAATTGGCATCGTGAATCTCTACCGTTTTCTTCTTTCGATAGACCATATAGGCCGTCACGCCATCGTTCCAGGTATCTACTCGCTCGTCACTAAAGCGCTGCTTCTTACCTTTGTACCAAATGGTACCGTGGGTCTTGTATATCCCGATGATATTCACATCATAGCGCAACGTACAGCCCTCAGGGCCGAACACCTTATCATAGACCTTATCGAACAACTGCCGAGCCTCGTTTGGTCGGGTGGCAGCCTGGGCTGTCATTCCCATCACCGCCAGCAGCAGAAGCAATGTAATATATATACGTCTTATCATTGTCTTGTCGCTTATACATGAAAAAAGAGGTCTTTCGACCTCTCTTTCGTGATTCCGGCGGGATTCAAACCCACAACCTTCTGATCCGTAGTCAGATGCTCTATTCAGTTGAGCTACGGAACCTCCTTGGCTCCTCAAATCTCAGGTCTTGCGCCCTTATGTCTGATTTGCGGGTGCAAAGGTAAGCACTTTTTTCGAAACCGCCAAACATTTTTCCGACTTTTTTCGAAAAAAGTGCTTTTTTATAGTTTCCCTTACTACTTTTCAAACTTAGAGCCTGTCTGTTTGATGAGTTCACGGGCATATTTTTCCGGATAGCCGGGACGCTTAACCGTTGCACCCAAACCATACCGACTGCGAGTGAACTGACCATCCTTCTCGGGCTTCACCGTCATATCGTTGTACTTCACGATGAGATAGAAAGCCAGTTTTTGCCAACGAGCCAACATCTGGTCGGCCTTTTCTGCAGTATAGTCGGTAAGATATTTAGTACGGGTAGCCTCATCCATCAGCAGAGCCTTGTCTTCCACTTCCTTCTGCAGGCGTATGTATGAATGGTCGAGTGAGTCGCGCACCTCCTTCAGACTTGGGAAGAGCATCGAGTATCGCGGATAGACCATATTGCTAACCCAGTTCTGCACCCAGAAAGCATTATCCATCGAGAATGTCAGGTCATCAGCACCTGGGGTGTTGTAAGGTTTGGGCGACTCGGTGGCACAGCAATAGACGGGCGTGAAAGGTACCATATTGCCATCATCGTTGGCAAACCAGAAGCAGCCTCCCACCTGACGGGGCAGCCACGAGCGCATCTGCGACACGAAGACAAAACCTGCCTGCTGTGTCGACACGGGACGCTCGTTAAAGTAATCCTTGCCGTCCACTTTAAAATAAAGAGGTGTAGGTCTGTAGGGCATCTCCCAGATACCACCACCTATGTCACCGTCAAGTGCAAAGGGCGTGTTCTCAAAATGGTCGCGCATAGCCTCGCGCACATCAGCCACACTCAGTTTCTTGCTGGGCTTCACCCACAGGGGCATAGGTTCGGCATTTGCATCTTTACCTTCAGCCCAGGGGATATACTTATCCATACCCTCGGCATAGCGGTTGAAGAACGACCATACACGGGCGTCGCAGATACGACGGCCGGAGAAGTCGGGGGCTGCATAGGCAGCATTATAGGAGAAGTCCTCATCCTTGCCAGAGAACCAACCCATCTTACGGGCGTAGGAGACCACGTTCTTCGAATAGCGCACGTTCGCCTTATCCTTCATATCAAACTTGGTGATGCGGCTCTGGTTGGCATGACCGCAGATCATATCGTCAGGAATGCGGACTGCCACCCAGACCGTGCGTCCCTTCTCTACCTTCCGATCACTGGCACAGCCCATCATCTCCATGATCCAGGCTTCGTTGGGGTCACATATTGTGAAGGTCTCTCCCTCCGAATTATAACCATATTGCTCAACGAGAGTAGTCATCACGTCAATGGCCTCTCGGGCTGTCTTGGCACGCTGCAGAGTGATATAGATCAACGAGCCGTAATCGATAATACCCGTCGTGTCAACCATCTCCTCACGGCCGCCAAAGGTGGTCTCGCCGATGGTCAACTGCCACTCGTTGATGTTGCCGATGACATTGTAAGTTTCCTCTGCCTCCAGTATTTCACCGCCATACTTATTGGTATCCCAGTCGTAAACCTTGCGCATGGTACCCTTGGGATGTTTGGCAGCAGGATAGTGCACCAAGCCCTGGAACATACCGTAACTATCAGCACTATACGAGCAAATCACGGAACCATCTACCGAGGCCTTCTTGCCCACGATAAAGTTTGTACAAGCCAAAGCCCCCGCCGAAAAGGCGAGGAGCATGGTTAAAAGAATTGTCTGTCGTTTCATAGCAATTATTATGTTTCAAAAATCATTCCAATTAGAAGCGTCCAGGGCCACCGAAACCGCCACCGCCACGACCTCCGCCGAAGCCACCGCCTCCACGATTGCCTCTGTTGCCGCGATTGCCGCCAGGACCTTCGCCAGGTCCGCCGGCACCACGCATGGCCTGGCGCATCTCCTTCGTACCGAAGAGATTCAGACGGTAACTCACACGCAGCATCACGTAACTGTTGATGGAGTTGTACCAGTTGTCATTACGAGACATGGCACTGATAGCACGCGAGAAGTTCGACTGCTTGCCCAGTATATCGTAGAACTCGAGGCGCACCGACAGCGGCTTGCCCTGCAGGAAACTCTGCGATATCTGTGCATTCCAGATCAGTTCGTTGGTATTGGCAGCCGCATCGCTATAACCGCGACGGCTCGACATGTTCAGGCTGGTGGTGAACTGCATGCCCCAAGGGGCCTGAAGCGTGGTGTTAAAGCCATAGTTGAAAGCCCATGTGCTCAGGTTTGAATTGGGCTGAAGGGCGTTGTGCACATAGTTGTAGCGAATGCCGCCGTTGAGTTCAACCTCCAACCACGAGTTGCGGTAACTGGCTCCCAAGCGCTCTGAAAGGGTGGTCTGCTTGGTGGTCATCTTGCTGACATTGCCATCACGCTCCAGGTCAATGTAGCCTACGTTATTGCTGTAATTGACCTCCGTGCCGGTATTGATGTTATAATTACCAAGCGTGTCGAGGGCAGTGTTGAACGTGAAGTTACCGCCAATGTTCCAGTTACCATTGATGTTCTCTGGGCGTGATGAGCGGCCACCCGTTATGGGATCATACTTCACCATGTTGGCCACGGAGTTGCTGGTGGTCGAGAAGTTCAGGTTGGCAAAGACGAAGCGCTGATGACGCTCGAAATAGTCATTATAGCGCCAACTAAAACGCTGGGTGAACGAGGGTTTCAGGCCAGGATTACCACTGGTGATGTTCAGCGGATCACTGTTGTCGGTGATGGGCAACAGGTCGCTCATCGATGGCTGACCGGTAGAGCCGCGATACTCGAAGCGCATGTTGCCTCGGTCGCTCAGTTTCCAACGGAAGTTGGCTGTAGGACTCCAGTTCACCACCGTTCGCTTGGTGACAGTATCTGTAGTCGAATAGCGATAGGTGAACTCCGAGTTCTGGGGAATAATCTGTACGCCCACGTTGAAGTTGTAGGCCTTACGGATGACGCGCAGCATGACCTCACCCGTATGGATGTAGTTTTTGTACTGCGAGAAGCGGCTCAAGTCCCGACGATAGTAGGTATCCTCGAGCGTACCATGCTGCAGCGGCTGATCCAGATAAGCGTCCCAGTTACGATAGTGCGGATTAATGCCACTCCAGTCCAAATAATCGGCTCGTGTGTTGTTGGCCCAACTGAAGTCATAGGTCGAGCGGTCACTCTTTGTATAGCGGTACTGGAAGTTATAACTGAACTGCAGGAACATGGCCGTGAAAATGGGCTCGCTGTATGTCAGACGGGCATTGTAGTCATAGTTCTTAGTGGGTGTTAGGTTATAACGGTTGGTCTGATACTGTGCCGAGTCGGGGTTGATCGTCAGGTAACGATAGAGGTCAACCAGGTTCGACGATATCGAACGTGAATCACCGTCGCTGTAGTTTGCCCCCAATTGCAGCGTGATGTTACGCCCGCCACTACCCAGTTTGCGGTTGATTTGCAGGGTGCCGCCCAGGCGTTTCGAGTCACTATAGTTCAAACCATTGCGAGCAAAGTTGTTAACCAACAAGGTATCGCTCACACCCAGCATATTGGCCACCATCAGGGCAATATCGTTGGTCGACGATACATAGTCATAAGGATCTTGGTTGAAGGTAGCCGAAAGGCTGTTCGAGGTACCGTCGTTGGTGCCATAACTCCAGTTGGGGCGCAGACTGATGTTCCACAGTGTGTCGGGCGTCCATTCCAGTCGCATCTGTGCGTTCCACGAGTTACTGCGTGAGTAACTCTGACTGAGCGACTCGCCAAACGAACCAGTCCGGCTGACAAAATTCTCCGATGAACTGCGGCTCCACACGTCACCATCACCATGATTCCAGCGGACAGAGCCATCCCATTTCAGCAGGTTGGCCTTCTCGTAGTTAAAGTTGACGGAGCCCATCTTCGAGGCTTGCAGGCCGTTGCGACCGCCACCGCCGAAGCGTCCACCGCCGCCACCGCCACCAAAGCCCATGTCGTTGGTGTTGTTACCGCTCAGGAACGACATGATACGCCACTCGTCCTTCATCATGGCACCGAAGGCACGTCCTGAATAGCGGTGCTTGGTACCCACACCGCCATCTATATTGGCAAACATACCTCGGTTCATGCCTTTCTTCAGGCCGAAGTCGAGCACCATCTGCTCGTTCCCGTCGTCAATGCCTGTCACACGACTCAGGTCACTCTTCTCGTCGTAGGTCTTGATACGGTCCACAATGCTGGTGGGCAGGTTCTTGATGGCGGTCTTTGTGTCGCCCGTCATAAACTCCTTACCATCCACCTTGATCTTCTGCACTGTCTTGCCATTGATCTTGATGGTACCATCGTCGCTGACCTCAGCACCCGGCAGTTTCTTAACCAACTCTTCAACCACCGAACCCTCTGGAGCACGATAGGCCGAAGCATTATATATTAAGGTGTCGTCCTTGGTGTACACCTTGGCCTGATTCTTCACCACTTCGGCTCCCTTCAGCAGGATTGCATCGGCCTCGATGGTCAGTTGTCCCAGATTGACGGGCTTTCCTTCCATCGTCAAGTTCTTGTAGAGAGTCTTGTAGCCCAGATAAGATACTTTCAACAGATAGCGTCCGTCCTGCGGGGCTGTCAATTTAAACTGACCATCCAGATTGGTAGCAGTATTGACCACCAGCGTACTATCGGTCTTGAGCAAGGCAACTGTGGCCTGGATGACGGCTTCCTTCTGAGTGTCATCGATAACCGTACCACTGAAGGTGCGCTGTGCCTGGATGGAGAGGGCCGTCAGAAACAGCACGGCCGTCGAGAGTAGTAATCGTTTCATTGTCGTTTACTTGTGTTATCAAAGAATTTTCTGGTTGTTATGTCTCTATGACGCACAGGATCTATAAAAGTTTAATTACTACACTCATTTTTTACCAAATCCTTGTTTTTCACCGTTAATATCCAGCACCAGCGTATCGGAAAGGAGTGTGACTAAACGGGCGGTATCGACGCCGACGATATTGGTTTCGCCAGTAGAATCGACGGCAGAGACGTAGAGCAGCAACCGGTCATCCACGATTCTCCACTCCGTGTAGCGCTTCATCGCGGGATATTCCACCGGCGACTCCTCTGCCATTGTCCTCCGACCGCCGCCAAAGGCAAGCATCGAATGGTCTTTCTTGAAGTCGATGCTGTATTCGCGTGCCACTTGCAGCAACTGCTTGATAGTGTCAGGCAGCAGACTCGTATCGGCAGGCATCCCAGCCTGCAGGCGCAGTGTCGGGAATGCCTCGTACCCCCAGCGGCCCATTAGGTCTTCGGTAACAATGACCACATCGGCCACCGTTGAATCCAGTTCGCTCCTCACCACTATCACATTATCGCCCACGTTGGGCTGCCCGAACACGCAGTGATTCTTCGAAGCCTTTAGCACATTGAGTGTATCAGGGTCAGAACCGTCGTAAGGCATCGTCAGATATATCAGTATCGTATCATTCGTACCCTCGCACACCAGTGCGCTGATGCCTCTCCCTTGTCCATCGGCTTCCTCGTTCTGAACGACAGGTACCGTTTGTCCGCCACAACCGGCAACGGTCAGCAGGCATATAGCCACTATAAATAAAGCAATTCTCTTCATGTGTTCTCTATTTTCGTGCAAAATTACAAAAAAGTTTCGATTTCTCTAAAAAAGTTTGCAAAAAGTTTGCAGATTAGAAGAAATATGCGTACTTTTGCAGCCGAAACAAACAAATAAGTGAAAAAATATGAAGACATTGTTCAATGCATGGTGGTGGCGCTGCTCAAGATTCTAAAGGTCGTGAGGGTGCAAGCCGTGTATGAATGAACAGACAATCATAGAAAGGCTCGTCGGAAATCACGACGGGTCTTTTTTCTTGAATGCAACCACAAAAATTAAATAAACAGATATGAGTTACTTAGTTGACGAACGAGGATTTTACGGAGAGTTTGGAGGTGCCTACGTGCCCGAGATTCTCTATGCGACGGTGAAGAACCTCCAGGAGCAGTACCTGCCCATTCTGGAGTCGGAGGAGTTCAAGCAGGAATACATGAGCCTGCTGCGTGACTACGTGGGACGCCCCTCCCCACTCTACCTGGCCAAGCGCATGAGTGAGAAGTACGGCTGCCGCCTCTACCTGAAGCGTGAAGACCTGAACCACACGGGAGCCCACAAGATCAACAACACCATCGGCCAGATTCTGCTGGCCAAGAAGATGGGCAAGAAGCGCATCATCGCCGAGACGGGTGCTGGCCAGCATGGCGTGGCCACGGCCACGGTCTGTGCATTGATGGACATGCCCTGCGTGGTCTATCAGGGAGCCCTCGATGTGGAGCGTCAGCATGTCAACGTGGAGCGCATGAAGATGCTGGGTGCAGAGGTGCGCCCAGTGAAGACCGGTAACTGGACGCTGAAAGATGCAACCAACGAGGCTATCCGCGACTGGTGCTGCCATCCCAGCGACACCTTTTATATAATAGGTAGCACCGTAGGGCCTCATCCCTACCCTGATATGGTGGCCCGGTTGCAGAGCATCATCTCTGAAGAGATCAAGGCCCAACTGAAGGAGAAGATCGGCCGCGACTATCCCGACTACCTGATGGCCTGCGTGGGCGGTGGCAGCAATGCCGCCGGCACCATCTACCACTACATCGACGACAACCGAGTAAAAATTGTGCTGGCCGAGGCTGGCGGCAAGGGGGCCGACACGGGTCATACGGCAGCCACCATCCATGCCGGGCGACTGGGAATCCTCCACGGTTCGAAGACACTGGTGATGCAGACACCCGATGGCCAGATCATCGAGGCCGAGAGCATATCGGCCGGTTTGGATTATCCCGGCATCGGTCCCATGCACGCCAACCTGGCCACACAGCATCGTGCCACTGTCTATAGCATCAACGACGACGAGGCCATCCGTGCCGCCTACGAACTGACACGTTTGGAGGGCATCATCCCCGCCCTGGAGAGTGCCCACGCCATTGCCGCCCTCGGAAAGATGTCGTTCAAGCCCACCGACGTGGTGGTGCTCACCGTCAGTGGCCGCGGCGACAAAGATGTGGAGACCTACCTGAACAACAAAGACTTAGCAGGAGAATATGGAAACTTTTAACTATACCACCAGCAGTCGCACCATACTGGCTGACCTATACACGCCGGTAGGGATCTATATGCGGCTGCGCGATATCTATCCTCAGAGTGCACTGATGGAGAGCAGCGACTACCACGACCAGAACAACTCGCGCTCGTTCATTGGCATCAACCCCATCGCCTCGGTGGCCATCTCGCATGGCGAGGCCATCTGCCACTATCCTGACGGGACGAAGACTTCCCACACGGTCAGCAAGACCTATCGGAGCGACCATGCCATCAACGAGTTCCTGTCGAGGTTTTGCATCACGGGCGACGACCTGAAATACTGCGGTCTCTACGGTTACACATCATTCAATGCCGTCCGCTACTTCGAGGACATCCCCGTCAAGGACGAGACACAGCAGAAGAACGATGCCCCCGACATGCTCTATATCCTCTACCGCGACATCATCGTCTTCGACCACTTCAACAACCTGCTGACCATCGTGACGCTGGGCGATGAGCAGGCCATCGATGACATCTCGCGGGCCATGAACAAGACCAACGTGCAGGCCTACCAGTTCCACCCCGTGGGCGATGTGCGCTCTACCCTGACCGACGAGGAGCACAAGGCCAACATCCGCCGAGGCATACAGCACTGCCTACGCGGCGACGTCTTCCAGATCGTGCTTTCCCGCCGCTTCATACAGCGCTACGAGGGCGACGACTTCAAACTCTACCGCGCCCTGCGGAGCATCAATCCCTCGCCCTACCTGTTCTACTTCGACTTCGGCGGCTTCCGCATCTTCGGATCCAGCCCCGAGACGCACTGTCGCATCGAGGGCCGCAAAGCCTACATCGACCCCATTGCGGGGACCACGAAGCGCACGGGCGACGCCGAGGCCGACCGCCGGGGCGCCGAATTCCTGCGCAACGACCCGAAGGAGAATGCCGAGCACGTGATGCTGGTCGACCTGGCCCGTAACGACCTGTCGCGCAACTGCCACAACGTGAAGGTAGAATACTACAAGGACATCCAGTACTACTCGCATGTCATCCACCTCGTCAGCCGCGTCTCCGGTGAACTCGATGCCGATGCCGACCCCATCAAGGCATTCATCGACACCTTCCCCGCCGGCACGCTGTCAGGTGCGCCGAAGGTACGCGCCATGCAACTCATCAGCGAGTACGAGCCTCACAATCGCGGTGCCTACGGTGGCTGCATCGGTTTCATCGGTTTCGACCGCTCACTCAATCAGGCCATCACCATCCGCACCTTCGTCTCACGCAACGGCGAACTGTGGTTCCAGGCGGGCGGCGGCATCGTGGCCAAGAGCAACGAGGACTACGAACTACAGGAAGTGAACAACAAACTGGGCGCCCTCCGTCGCGCCATAACCATCGCAGCAGAATTATGAAAATCGTCATCATCGACAACTACGACTCGTTTACCTACAATCTGAGTCATCTCGTCAAGGAACTGGGAACCGAGGTGAGCGTTGTGCGCAACGACCAGTTCCGTCTGGAGGATATTGAGCCATACGACAAAATCATCCTCTCCCCAGGGCCGGGCATCCCTTCGGAGGCAGGCCTCCTGCTCGACGTCATCCGCACCTATGCCGGCCGCAAGCCGATTCTCGGTGTCTGCCTGGGCCATCAGGCCATTGGCGAGCTGTTCGGCGGCAAGTTGGAGAACCTGAGTGATGTGTTCCACGGTGTAGCCACCGAAGGCACGCAACTGGGCAACGACCCCATCTTCACCGGTCTGCCCTCCCGTATCACGATGGGTCGCTACCACTCGTGGGTGGTGTCCAAGGATGGTTTCCCCGACTGTCTCGAGATTACCGCTGAGAGCGACGAAGGCCAAATCATGGCGCTCCGCCACAAGACGCTTAACGTGCGTGGCATCCAGTTCCACCCCGAGAGCGTGCTCACTCCCGATGGCCGCACAATCATACAAAACTGGCTCTTTCAATGAATAAGGAAACATAAGAACTGAAGAATATGGCACAAACAATGAAAGACATCCTGAACAGGATGCTGAACCACGAGGAACTGACTCGTGAAGAGACCAAGAACATCCTGGTGGGCATCACCCAAAGCGAATATCCCACGGAGCAGATCACGGCCCTGCTGACGGGCATCCAGATGCGCGGCATCACCGTCGACGAACTGCTGGGCTTCCGCGACGGCATCTTGGAGACGGGCGTACCCGTACCCCTCGACTGCGACCGCTATATCGACGTGGTAGGCACCGGCGGCGACCGCAAGAACACCTTCAACATCTCCACCACCGCATGCTTCGTCATCGCCGGCGCTGGCTACAAGGTGGCCAAGCACGGCAACTATGCCGCCACCTCCGTCAGCGGTGCTTCCAACGTGATAGCCAACCACGGCGTGAAGTTCACCGACGACCTCGACCGCCTGAACCGCTGCATCAACGAGGTGGGCATCGTCTATCTACACGCCCAACTCTTCGCCCGCGCCATGAAGTTCGTGGGACCCATCCGCAAGGCCCTGCCCTTCCCCACGCTCTTCAACCTGCTGGGACCCATCGTCAACCCCTCGCAGCCGCAGTGCCAATTGCTGGGCGTGGCCAACCTCGACCAGATGCGCCTCTACTCAAACGTGTATCAGAAAATCGGCATCGACTACGGCATCGTCAACAGCATCGACGGCTACGACGAGATCTCGCTGACGGGCGACTTCAAGGTGACCACCAACGACTACGAGCGCATCTTCTCGCCTGCCGACCTGGGCTTCGCCATCGCCAAGCCCGAGGAACTGAAGGGCGGTGCCACCGAACAGGAGGCTAAGGAGATCTTCGATGCCGTGCTGGAGAACCGCGCCCTACCTGCACAGAAAAACATCGTGCTGGCCAATGCCGCCTTTGGCATACAGGTACTGGAGAAAGGCCAGAAGACCATCGAAGAGTGCATCGGCATCGCTCGCGAGTCAATAGACAGCGGCCGTGCCCTCGAAACCTTCAAGAAGTTTGTAGAACTTAACTCTTAAACATTTCTTATTCAACAGATTAATGGCAGACATACTCGATCAAATCATTGCCACCAAGCGGGAAGAACTGGCCCGCATGAAGCAGAAGAAGCCCTCCTTGCGCCAGGCCCTCATCGACAGCCCTACGGGCATCATTGCCGAGTTCAAGCGCCGCTCGCCCTCCAAGGGATGGATCAAGGAGGAGGGACGCGCCGCCGAGATTCCCCTTGCCTACCAGCAAAACGGAGCCGCCGCACTGAGTATTCTCACCGACAAACAATATTTTGGCGGTCACGATCGTTTTATAGTAGAGGCCAGACAGTCGGGCGTGACGATTCCCATCCTCTACAAGAACTTCGTCATCGACGAGATGCAGGTCTACGAAGCCGCCCTTTGCGGGGCTTCAGCCGTCCTGCTCATCGCCGCCTGCCTGCCGAAGGAACGCTGCGCCGCGCTCATGCGACTGGCACACGACCTGGGCTTGGAGGTACTCCTCGAGATGCACTCGGAGGAGGAACTGGAATACGCCGACCTGGAACCTGACCTCTGCGGTATCAACAACCGCCACCTAGGCTCGTTCGTCACCGACGTGGAGACCTCCTTCCGTCTTGCCGAGCGTCTCCCCAAGGAAGCCATCAAAGTGAGTGAAAGCGGCATATCCAATCCGCAGGTTATCAACCAATTACGGAGTGTAGGCTTCAACGGATTCCTCATTGGCGAGACCTTTATGAAGGAGCCGCAACCAGGACTGGCATTGAAAGAGTTTATCAGACAGATATGAAAATCAAAGTATGTGGAATGCGCGACGGAGAAAACATCCGTCAGGTTTGTGAATTAGGAGTAGACTATATCGGTTTCATCTTCTGGGACAAGTCGCCCCGCCATGTGACGATGCGGCCCACCCATGCCGGCATCATCCCCGACCGGGCCTCGGGTGCCACCGAAGGTCTTGCTAAGGGACAGTCCGCCCCGAAGCGTGTGGGCGTCTTCGTCGACGAGATGCCCCAGAACATCATCACCCGTGCCGTGAACTTCGCCCTCGACGTAATCCAACTGCACGGCCATGAGACCCCGACCATGATTCGCAACCTGCGTGCCACCTTAGACCCCGACATCCGTCCCGGCATCCAGATCTGGAAAGCCATCCCCATCAGTGCCGACGGCAGCGTGACGATCGGCGGTACGGAGCCCACGGACATCAACACCGCCACCCGCCTCTACGAGGACTGCGTCGACGCCTTCGTCTTCGACACCAAGACCCCCAATGCCGGCGGCAGCGGCCAGCACTTCGACTGGAGCGTCCTCGCCGCCTACACGGGCAGCAAGCCCTTCATGCTGAGCGGCGGGATAGGCCCCGACGATGCCGGGAGAATCAAGGCATTCGCGCACCCCCAGTTGATGGGCATCGACCTCAACAGCCGCTTCGAATCCGAACCCGGCATCAAGAAAATCGACGAAATCAAGCAATTCTTAAGCAAACTATGAACGCAATAACCAAACTATTCTCAAGCAGCAGCGACCGAAAACTGCTCTCGCTCTACTTCTGCGCCGGTGCGCCCACACTCGACAGCACCGCCAACGTCATCCTGACCATGCAGCGCAGGGGCATCGACATGATAGAAGTGGGCATCCCCTTCAGCGACCCGATGGCCGACGGCCCCGTGATTCAGGATGCCGCCACCAAGTCGCTGAAGAACGGCATGACGCTCCAGACACTCTTCGACCAACTCGGCAGCATCAAGCAGCAGGTGAACATCCCACTGGTGCTGATGGGCTACCTCAACCCCATCATGCAGTATGGCATCGAGCACTTCTGCCAGTCGTGCGTCGAGGCCGGCGTGAGCGGCATGATCATCCCCGACCTGCCTTTCAAGGACTATCTGGAGGACATCAAGCCCGTGGCCGACCGCTACGACCTCCGTGTCATCATGCTCATCACGCCCGAGACCTCCGAGGAGCGCATCCGCTTCATCGACGAGCACACCGAGGGCTTCATCTACATGGTGTCCTCTGCCGCCACCACGGGTGCCCAGCAGTCGTTCGACGAGCAGAAGCAGGACTACTTCCGCCGCATCAACGCCATGAACCTGCGCAATCCGCGCATGATAGGCTTCGGCATCAGCAACCGCCAGACGCTGGAGTCGGCCCAGGCCAATGCTGCCGGTGCCATCATCGGCTCGAAGTTCGTCACCCTGTTCGACCAGGAGAAAGATGCCGACCGGGCCCTCGACCGCCTCTTCGAAGCACTGGCCAATTGACGTAAGGCACATCTAATCAAACGTATTCAGGCCGAGAAGGTACAATACAATAAACGACATGAGAGACTACCCCGACCGGATGACGCCCGAACAGGCCCGCACGTTCCGCGACGACGTGCTGAACATCGTCAGCCAGATACCTCGCGGACGGGTGACCACCTACGGCCATATCGCCGCCCTTGCCGGTTGGCCCAGTCACTCACGCATGGTAGGTCGCACGCTTCGCTACACACCTGGCGCAGAACTACTGCCCTGTCACCGCGTGGTCAACATCGCAGGCCGTACCGCCCCCGGGTGGTCCCGTCAGCGTCCTCTACTGGAAGAGGAAGGTGTCACCTTCAAGCCCAACGGCCACGTCGACATGGAACGGTACCTCTGGGAACCTGCTTGATTCTATTGATGCAAACCACGTTCGTCTGACAATACATATATAATATGGATTCCGTCCTGAACATACTCAACACGATCAACGACGCCCTGTGGGGCTATGTGATTATCGCCGCGCTGATAGGCTGCGGCCTGTGGTTTACGTGGCGCACCCGCTTTGTGCAGTTCCGCATGGTGGGCGAGATGCTGCGCCTGCTGACGGACTCTTCCGTAAAACCGCAGGGCTCGGAGAAACATATCTCCTCGTTTCAGGCCTTCGCCGTATCGCTGGCCTCACGCGTCGGCACGGGCAATCTGGCTGGCGTAGCCACAGCCATTGCCGTAGGCGGACCTGGGGCCGTGTTCTGGATGTGGGTAGTGGCACTGTTGGGCTCGGCTACGGCCTTCGTGGAGTCGACACTCGGACAACTCTTCAAGCAGCATCACAAGGATTCGTTCATTGGTGGTCCGGCCTACTATATCCAGCGAGGACTGCATTGCCGCTGGATGGCCGTGCTCTTCGCGATATTGATTACCGTGTCGTTCGGTCTGGCCAACAACTCCGTGCAGACCAACACCATCTGTGGCGCGATGGAGGGAGCCTTCGGCTGGAACCCGATAGCGACGGGCGTGGTGCTCGTGGTGATGACACTCGTCATCGTCTTTGGCGGCATCCAGCGCATCGCAAAGGTCAGTTCCGTGCTGGTGCCAGTGATGGCGGTGGGCTACTTCGTGCTGGCGGTAGTGGTCATCGTGATGAACATCGGGCTCATTCCCCATATCTTCAAGGTGATTATCGAGAGCGCTTTCGGACTGGAACAAGCCGTAGGCGGTACGCTCGGAGCGGCCATCATGAACGGTGTGAAGCGAGGTCTGTTCAGCAATGAGGCCGGCGAAGGCAGTGCCCCCAATGCAGCAGCAACGGCAGCCGTATCGCACCCCGTCAAGCAGGGCCTCATCCAGGCCTTAGGCGTGTTCACCGACACCCTCGTCGTCTGCTCGTGCACGGCGTTCATCATCCTCATCAGCGGCCTCTACACCTCGCCCGAACTCAACGGCATCATGCTGACGCAGGCCGCCATCGAGTCGGAAGTCGGCTCATGGGGCCCCACCTTCATTGCCGTTGCCATCTTCCTTTTCGCTTACTCGTCGATGATTGGCAACTACTATTACGGCGAGGCCAACGTGCGCTTTATGACTCAGAGCCGCACGGCCATGACCACCTACCGTCTGCTCTCCGGCGGTGCGATGGTGCTCTTCGGAGCCTGGACCACCCTTGAAGTCGTCTGGAGCATCATCGACCTATGCATGGCCCTGCTCACCGCCTGCAACCTCGTGGCCATCGCCCTCCTCGGCAAGTACGTGTTCCGCCTGCTCGACGACTATCGCGCGCAGAAACGTCAGGGCATCAAGGAGCCTACATTCCAGCGCAGCAAACTGCCAGAAATCGAAGCGGACATCGATTGCTGGCAATAGAATCCCCCGACGAAGTGCCTAGAATCTCCCGACGAAGTGCCTAGAATGTGTCGACGAAGTGCCTAGAATCTCCTGACGAAGTGCCTAGAATCTCCTGACGAAGTGCCTAGAATGTGTCGACGAAGTGCCTAGAATCTAAGCAATGCTGTGTACTGATTTTGGTTGACAGTTTTGTTCGTTATTCCTAATTGGGTTTACACTTTACTTTTCTTATTCCTATACAGGTTGTCAGTTCTGTGACTTTATTCCTGTTTCGGTTTACACTTTTGTCTTTATTCC
>JAFUST010000050.1 GCA_017467535.1 Prevotella sp.
AGGATGGTGATGCCGCGCTCGCGCTCCAGGTCGTTGGCGTCGAGCACTTGGTTGCTCAAGTTCTGGCCCTCGCGGAAGAGGTTTCCGGCCAGCATCATCTTGTCCACCAGTGTGGTCTTTCCGTGGTCTACGTGTGCTATGATAGCGATGTTCCTAATGTCTTGCATGTTTGTACTTACCTTAAAAATTGGGTGCAAAGGTACGAAAAAAAGTGAAAAGTGAAGAGTGAAGAGTGAAGAATTTGCTACCGCGCTACCTTTTTTAACTCTTAATCAACTCTCAACTTTCTCATATCCCACAGGATAGCCCTGCCATTTTTCCAGCAGACGGAGCAGCAGCAGGCGGTTGCCGAGATGGGAGAGAGACACGCGAAGCGACTCGCCGTCGACCGTATTGATGACCAGGACATAGAAGCCAAGGCCTATCTCCCGATGAATGCGTGACACCTCCTCTCTCGAGAGAACACGGTCGAACACCTGCAACCGACTGGCGTCCAGCGAGATGCGCGGCGTGGCATAGTAGGAACGTGTGGCGCGCGGCTGGGAATGGGGCTTCAGGTCGGGCTGACGGAACTCGTAGAAGGTCTGGCGCTCCATCTTCTGCAGATCGTCGCCCAGCATACTGAGCAGCCAGTCGGTCCACTGAGCCTCCACGCTGCTCCAGAAGTAGAACTGCGGTTCGGGCACCACGCCACCCTCGTAGCGCCGGCAGTGGGTGCCCAGGTCGAAGCCTGCCGACTGATGTGTCTCGTCAGGATGGCTGAAGCGCAGATTGAAGAAGCCCGACTCGAAGAGCGTGTGGCTGTAGACCTGCGGGTTGCCCACGCCCTGCCACTGCTCAGAGAGCAGAAACACGTTGTAGTCGCGATAATAATAGGTCCAACGGCTGTCCAGCACCTGCCGGCGGCCCTTGAAGTTGACGATACTGCACCCCAGGTCGCCCACGAAGTAGTCGGTGCCGACGGGCGTCTTCCACAGCCGGGCAACGGAAAACAGCGTCACCACGGCCACCACGCCGATGACGATCCAGAAGAGCAGCATCTGGTGCTCCTTGCCATAGTTGCCCAGCCAAGCCATCGGCACGGCGATGGCGCCCACGATGACGATGACCAGCAGCGAGGTGAGCAGCGTGCGCTTCACCGACTGCGTGTTGGCATTCCAGCAGAGCGAATCGACCCGAAGGATGCGTCCGATGTCCTTGGGCATATCGTCGGCGAAGAGCGAGCGGGCGGTGCCCAGTTCCTCCAAGGCCTGGCGGCGCTTCTGCTCAGCCGGGCCGTTCAAGCGGCGGCGACGCTCCTCGAGGGTGCCCAGCAGTTCGTTATAGGTCTTATAGTCAAACACTTTCATACTCCAAGCAGTTTTTGCTTTGCAAAGATAATCATTTTGCGCTGATTCCACAAATAATTCTTAAAACTTTTTGTGTTTTCCCCTTTTTATATTACCTTTGTGCCGATTTTGGCCTGATGGGCCCTATTTGCAAATGGGAAAAGGAAAAAGTTTTGAACCGCGCCGTCGGCGTCTGCAACTGGTGACGCTGTGCATCAGCACGACGATGGTGCTGGTATTACTGGGGTTGGTGGTGCTGTCGGTGCTGACAGCACGCAACCTGCAGAAGAGCCTCAAGGAGAACGTGGAGATAAGCGTCATACTGGGCGACACGGTGAGCGTGGAGGACGGAAAAGACCTGGGACAGTATCTGGAAACGGAACTCTATGCCCGCGAGGTGGTCTACATCAGCAGGGAAGACGCTCTGGAGATGGCCCAGCAGGAGATGGGCATCGACCCCACGGAGTTTGCCGGCGGCAATCCCTTCTCGGCGGAACTGACGGTGAAGATGGAGGCGGAATATGCCAACTCTGACTCGCTGGAGACAATCGTGGCCAACCTGAAGGAGAACCCGAAGGTGGTAGACGTGGCCTATACGAAGGACGAGATAGAGAGCATGAACCGCATCCTGGAGCCGACGAGCATCGCCCTGCTGGTACTGGCAGGACTGCTCATCTTCATCTGCTATACGCTGATCAGCAACTCCATCCAACTGAGCATCTACTCGCGCCGCTTCTCCATCCACACCATGAAACTGGTGGGTGCCTCGTGGGGATTCATCCGCAGACCGTTCCTCAATCAGGCCATCACCGTCGGACTGATATCCGCCGTGCTGACCTGCCTCATCCTGGGTGGTCTCGGCTATGCCGCCTGGCCCTATATGCCCTACATCGAGGAGATTGTCACCTGGCGCGAACTGACCATCACGGCGGCTTGCGTCTTCGTGTTCGGCTTTGCCATCATGGTGTTCTGCACCTTGCTCTCGGTCAACAAGTACCTGAGGATGAAGGCGAGGGAACTTTACAAGATTTGACCTTAGCCCCCTGAGTCAGGGGGATGGGGGTCTGAACAAGAGCAAACATAAATAACAAATGGAAGAAAAGAATACAATTAAGGTGGGTCGTTCAGACCCCCAACCCCCTAACTTAGGGGGCCAGAACCTGGCCTTTGGCCGAATGAACTTTATTCTGCTGGCCGTTGGAATGGCCATCGTCATCATCGGATTCATCCTGATGAGCGGCGGCGGTTCGACCGAGCAGGCCTACGATCCCGAGATTTTCAGTGCCCGCCGCATCAAGGTGGCTCCGCTGGTGTGCCTCTTCGGCTTTGTGTCAATCATCTGTGCCGTGGCCTACAAGCCTGCCGACAAAGGCGTCTCCCACGAGACGGAGAGCCAGGACACCCAACTGAGTAATCAATAAAGGAGGCAGCAGATATGGATTGGCTACAAGCACTCATCCTGGGCATCATCCAGGGGCTGACGGAATATCTGCCCGTGAGCAGCAGCGGACACCTTGAGATCGGCAATGCGCTCTTGGGGGTAGAGATAGAGGAGAACCTGACCTTCGACGTGATGCTCCACGTGGCCACCGTGCTGTCTACGCTGGTGGTGCTCTGGAGCGAGATTGACTGGATACTGCGAGGACTCTTCAAGTTCAAGATGAACGCCGAGACGAAGTATGCACTCAACATCGTGGTGTCGATGATTCCCGTCGGCATTGTGGGCGTGCTCTTCAAGGACAAGATTGAGGCCCTCTTCACGGGCAATCTGCTGCTCGTGGGTTGCTGCCTGCTGGTGACGGCCCTCCTGCTCACCTTCACCTACTTTGCCCGTCCGCGACAGAAGGAGAACATCTCGTGGGTCGATGCCCTCATCATCGGTATCGCCCAGGCCATCGCCGTCCTGCCGGGCATCTCCCGTTCTGGCTCGACCATCGCTACGGGTCTTCTTTTGGGAAACAAGAAGGAAAAACTGGCCCAGTTCTCGTTCCTCATGGTCATCCCACCCATTCTGGGTCAAGCCCTGCTGTCGACGATGAAGTTCGTCAAGGGCGATGAGACCTTCGGCGGCGTGGGCACCATCCCCATGCTCGTGGGATTCGTGGCCGCCTTCATCAGCGGCTGCTTCGCCTGCAAATGGATGATCAACATCGTGAAGAAGGGCAAACTGGTCTACTTCGGCATCTACTGTGCCATCGCCGGCACCGTCGCCATCATCTACAGCCTGCTCGGCTAACCGCCCACACCAAGGTCTAATCCCCCAAGAAGCCTAACCGACGGAACATGAACTTCCAAGAAGGAGCATTCATATACATCAACAAGCCCTACCGGATGTCGTCGTTCGGTGCGCTGGCCTTTGTCCGCACCCGGCTGTCGAAAGCCCTCCACGTGAGGCGGCTGAAGACCGGCCACGCCGGCACCCTCGACCCCCTGGCCACCGGTGTACTGATACTCTGCACGGGCAAGGCCACCAAGCGCATCGAGTCGCTGCAACTGGCATCCAAGGAATACACGGCCACGCTGCAACTGGGAGCCACCACACCCAGTTACGACCGCGAGCACACGGTGAACATGACCTACCCCACCCGCCACATCACCCGCGAGAAGATTGAGCAGGTGCTGGAAGGATTCGTTGGCGACATACAGCAGGTGCCCCCCATCTATTCCGCCGTGATGATCGACGGCCACCGCGCCTACCAACTGGCCCGTCAGGGCAGTGAGGCCGAACTGAAGGCAAAGCCTGTACGCATCGACGAGATAGAGTTGACCGACTTCAACCCCTCGACGATGCAGATGAGCATCCGCGTCAGTTGCGGCAAGGGCACCTACATACGCTCTCTGGCCCGCGACATCGGCGAAGCCCTGGGCAGCGGGGCCTTCCTCACCGCCCTATGCCGCACCCGGCTGGGCGACGTCCGCATAGAGGACTGCCTGACGCTCGACGAGTTTCCTGCATGGATGGAGGAGAAGTTGAAAGTTAAAAGTTAAAAGTGAAGAGTGAAGAGTGAAGAATTAAGAGTGAAGAATTAAAGGATTAAGAGTTATATAGATGAAACTATCGCAATTCAAATTTAAACTGCCTGAAGAACTGGTGGCACTCTATCCTGCCCACCGTACCTTCGAGAACGAAGACGGCACCGTGGAACGCGTCTACAACCGCGACCAGTGCCGCATGATGGTCGTACACCGCAAGAGCGAGAAAATAGACATCTTCAAGAAGGATGAAAACGGCAACGACACTGAGGAACCCATCGTTTTCCGCAACCTCGTGGACTACTTCGACGAGGGCGACACCTTCGTCTTCAACGACACAAAGGTGTTTCCTGCCCGCCTCTATGGCACCAAGGAGAAGACCGACGCCAAGATTGAGGTGTTTCTGCTGCGCGAACTGAACGAGGAACTGCGCCTGTGGGACGTGCTGGTGGAGCCGGCACGCAAGATCCGCATCGGCAACAAACTGTTCTTCGACGGCGACGGCCCCATGGTGGCCGAGGTCATAGACAACACCACCTCACGCGGCCGCACCCTGCGCTTCCTTTACGACTGTCCGCACGACGAGTTCAAGCGCGAACTGTTCTCCCTCGGCTCTGCCCCCCTGCCCCACTACATCGTAGACCATCGTCCCGTCGAGCCTGACGACATGGAGCAGTTTCAGACCATCTATGCCAAGAACGAGGGTGCCGTCACCGCTCCCTCTACGGGCCTGCACTTCAGTCGCGAACTGATGAAGATCATGGAAATTCGCGGCATGAACTTCGCCTTCATCACCGTGCACTGCAGCCTGGGAGCCTTCGACCCCATAGAAGTGGAGGACCTGACGAAGCACAAGATGAACTCCGAGCAAATGGCCGTGACGAGCGAGGCCTGCCAGGTGGTCAACCAAGCCAAGACCGAAGGCCACCGCATCTGCGCCATCGGCATCAGCACCATACGCGCCACTGAGACTGCCGCCGGCACCGACGGTATGCTGAAGGAGTACACGGGCTGGACCAACAAGTTCATCTTCCCGCCCTATGACTTCAGCCTGGCCAACACGCTGGTGACAAACTTCTACCATCCCGAATCGACCATGATGATGGCCACGGCAGCCTTCGGCGGCTACGACCTGATCATGGAAGCCTACAAGGTTGCACTGAAGAACGAGTTCAAGTTTGGCTGCTACGGCGACGCCATGCTCATACTCAACGATTGAAGATTGAAGATTGCAGAATCACATCTGGTCTATCTGGGGCTCGGCTCCAATTTAGGCGAGAAGAAAGAAAACATCCGAAGGGCCATTGCCCTGATTGGTGAGCAGATTGGCGTCGTGGAGCGCCAGTCTGCTCTCTATGATTCCGAGCCGTGGGGCTTCGAGTCGGCCAACCGCTTTGTCAATGCCGTCGTCTGCGTCAGCACCACGCTCTCGCCCCACCGCCTGCTCCGCGCCACCCAGCGCATCGAGCGCCAACTGGGCAAGACAGCCCAGCACGCCACCGAGCGACCTCTTCCGCAAGGCTCTGCCGCTTCGCCCTGCGAAGAGTCTTCAATCCTCAATCTTCCGCTCGGCTCTGCCGCTTGGCTCGTCCAAGAATCTTCAGTCTACAAAGACCGTCCCATTGACATCGACATCCTGCTCTACGACGATCTCCACATCGACACGCCCAAACTAAAAATCCCTCACCCGCTGATGCAGGAGAGGGACTTTGTGATGGTTCCGCTTCGCGAAATCTGTCCTACTTACGCAGACCCAGAGCCTTCACGATAGCACGATAACGATTGATATCGTTCACATAGAGGTACTTCAGCAACTTGCGGCGACGACCTACCATCTTGGTCAGCGAACGGGCGGTGTTGAAGTCCTTGTGGTTCTGCTTCAGGTGCTCCGTCAGGTACTTGATGCGATAGGTGAACAGTGCAATCTGGCTCTCAGCCGAACCCGTGTCGGTAGTAGCCTTGCCATACTGGCCGAAGATCTCTTGCTTCTTTGCTTGATCGAGATACATAGTTTTTTGTAACGATTAATTAAGTTGTTGCTCATACATTCTTCCGACGCTTACCGCCTTAATCACAACGCCTTCACGTCGTCGAATGCTCCGGATTTTCCGAAAAGCGGGTGCAAAGGTACTACAATAAATTGAATATTGAACATGGAATATTGAACATTTTACACACCGTTAACATTTTTTGGGGAATGCAGCCGTAATTTCTCAATTCTCGATTCTCAATTTCCAATTAAAAGTTGTACTTTTGCAGCCCTATGGCAACAATCATCTATCCCTCGCCCATCTTCGGGCCCGTTCATAGTCGCCGCCTCGGCATCTCACTGGGCATCAACCTGCTGCCCGCCGACGGCAAGGTCTGTTCGTTCGACTGCATCTACTGCGAATGCGGCTTCAACGAGGAGCATCGCCCCTCGCTGCCCCTGCCCACGCCCGCCGAGGTCTCGCAGGCACTGGAAGCCAAACTCCGCCAGATGGCGGACGAGGGCCTGTTGCCCGACGTGCTCACCTTTGCCGGCAACGGCGAGCCCACCTGCCATCCGCACTTCGCCGAGATCATCAGCGACACCATCCGTCTGCGCGACCGCTATTGTCCACAGGCCAAGGTCTCCGTGCTGAGCAACTCCACCATGATCCACCGCCCCGAGGTGCACGACGCGCTGATGCGGGTGGACAACAACATCCTGAAACTCGACACCGTGGACCCCGTATATATAAATAAGGTGGACCACCCCGCCGGCACCTACGACGTGGAGAAGATCATCGAACGGATGAAGGCCTTCCACGGCCACCTCACCATCCAAACGATGTTCATGCGTGGCGAGTGCAACGGCGAGAGCGTCGACAATACCGGCGACGAGTACGTGCAGCCCTGGCTCGATGCTGTCAGCAAGATAGCCCCCCGCCAGGTGATGGTCTACACCATCGACCGCGAGACCCCCGCCCAGGGTCTGCTCAAGGCCACACCCGCCCAACTCGACGCCATCAAGCAGCGCGTAGAGGCCCTCGGCATCCCCTGCTCCGCCAGTTACTAAGCCCCTATTTCATCCGCCCCCAACCGAAGGCGCGCTCTTGATTTAGAGCAAGTGTGCGCACACAATTAACATAAAAATCCTAAAATAATTTGCGCAACTAATTCTTTTTCAATACCTTTGCACCCGATTTGAGACAAATCACCGCGTTTCCCGTGACGGGAGGTACGCAAGAAAGCATAGAACCGAGGGCCTGGCAAGCCCCATCAAAATAGAGTATATGAAAAGATTAGTGAAGCAAGTATGTCTGAACTTGTCAATTCTAACCCTGATGCCCCTCAGTGCTGGGGCCGCCACAAAAGTTGAAAGTTCAGAGCCGTTTGATTGGTCACCCGTGATGGAAGCCATCATTCTGGTAGAGAGCGAAGGAAACGCCCGCGCCGTTTGCGGAAATCAAGCAGGCGCCATGCAGATCACCCCGATCCTGGTGAAGGAGTGCAACAACATTCTGAAAGGACGTGGCAGCAATCTGCGGTACACTCTGGCTGACCGTTTCAGCGTCGCCAAGTCGAAAGAGATGTTCCTTCTGATTCAGTCGCAACACAATCCAACGAACAACGTCGAGAAGGCTATACGTTCGTGGAACGGAGGTCCACGCTACAGTGTGCGTGCCACCAACCGCTACTACAACAAGGTGTTGCACCGTATGAAGTAGAATTCATGCAAACCAATGAATCTTATACAAATCCGGTTGTCGGGCTGCGAGCCTGCCGACCGGATTTCTTTATTATTGGTATAAAAAATCTTAAAATATATCCGCCATTCATTTTTTGGTATTATCTTTGTAGCCGAATCAAATGGACACTAAGCAATATTTACGTATATGAGTACAACATTTTTGAGTATGGGAACATTGGCCATCATCGCCATTGCCATCATTGGCGTCATCATCGTCGTCGCCCTCTGGGCCATCAGCATCTACAACCGTCTGGTCAAGTTGCGCAACAACCGTGAGAATGCCTTTGCCAACATCGACGTGCAACTCAAGCAGCGCCACGACCTGATTCCTCAGTTGGTGGCCACCGTGAAGGGCTATGCTGAACATGAGAAGGAAGTGCTGACCCGTGTGACCGAAGCCCGTGCCGCCGCCATGCAGGCCAACGGCATCGACCAGAAGATCCAGGCCGAGAACGCCCTGTCGAGTGCCCTGGCCGGACTGCGCGTCTCGCTGGAGGCCTATCCCGACCTGAAGGCCAACCAGAACTTCCTGCAACTCCAGCAGGAGGTGTCCGACGTGGAGAACAAACTGTCTGCCGTGCGCCGCTACTTCAACACCGCCACCCGCGAGTTGAACAACGCCGTGGAGACCTTCCCCGCCAATCTGCTGGCCGGTATATTCGGCTTCAAGCGCGAAATGATGTTCGAGGTGCCCAGCGAAGAGCGTGCCGCCTACGACAAGGCCCCCGAGATCAAGTTCTAAGAGCCGTTGAGATACGTAGGCATACAGACCCAAATCCGGCGCAACAACACGCTCAGCATGCTGTTGCTGCTGGGTTTCCCCACCATCTTGCTCGTCATGGTGTGGGTCTTTCTCTTCGTCATCCACAGCATCGAGGGTTCCTACTACGATGACTACGGCAACGTCTCGTATGGTGTCAGCCTAGATCAGGTGACCCACGAGTTTCTGCTGACGTTGCCCTGGGTGGTGGGCGGCGTGGGTATCTGGTTTGCCATCGCCTACTTCTCCAATGCGTCCATGATCCGCCATGCCACCGGCGCCCGTCCCATCAGCCGCCGCGACAACCCACGCATTTATAATATTGTGGAAAACCTGACGATGGCCTGCGGCATGTCGATGCCCCAGATCAACGTCATCGACGACCCGCAACTGAATGCCTTCGCCAGCGGCATCGACGAGAAATCGTACACGGTCACCGTCACCACCGGTCTGATGAACCGCCTGAACGATGACGAACTGGCCGGCGTAGTGGGCCACGAACTGACTCACATCCGCAACCGCGACACCCGTCTGCTCATCACGAGCATCGTCTTCGTGGGTATCATCTCGACCGTCACCTCACTGATAGCCCGCATCCTGTGGAACACATTCATCTACGGAGGTGGTGGCCGCCGCCGTAGCAACAGCAACGGCAAGAATGGCGGCGGCGCAAGCATCATCGTGGTGCTGCTCATCGGCCTCGTCTGTGCCGCCATCGCTTATTTCTTCACCCTGCTCACACGCTTTGCCATTTCCCGCAAACGCGAGTACATGGCTGATGCCGGAGGCGCCGAACTCTGTGGCGACCCATTGGCCCTGGCCTCAGCCCTGCGCAAGATATCTGCCAACCCGGGCTTGGGCAACGTAGGTCGTGAGGACATCGCCCAGATGTACATCATCCGTCCCAAGTCGATGGCCAACAGTCTGATGGAGCGCATCAACGCCCTCTTCAGCACTCACCCCAGCACCGCGCGGCGCATCCAGTTACTCGAACAATTCTAATTACAGAGGCAGGATTCGCGCTCGGCTTTAGCCGCTTTCACAAAGCGAAGCGACTGAAAGAACTGCGACCGGGAGCACGGGCGAATGCTGACGTAGCAAACGAACGAAGCCCGACCAAAGTCGGGCTTCTGTGTTGCGGAGGCAGGATTCGAACGTGCGACCTCCAGGTTATGAGCCTGGCGAGCTACCAACTGCTCCACTCCGCGATGTTTTCGTTTAGCGGCTGCAAAGGTACGACTATTTTTCGAAATATGCAAATTTTTCTGAATCTTTTTTCACTTTCCTCACTTTTTCTGGCAAAACGCTTGGTCATATCAAATAAAAGTCGTACTTTTGCACACGCAAACATTAGTGTGCAATATCGTAAATCATCAAAATAGAACGATGTCAATATCAAAGACAAGACAACTCCTTGTGGACGTGGCCAGGCAACTATTTGCCAAGAATGGTCTCGAAAACACCACCATGAACGATATCGCGCAAGCCTCAGGCAAGGGCCGACGCACGCTTTACACCTACTTCAAGTCGAAGGAAGACATCTACTTCGCCGTCATCGAGACTGAACTCGAGCGCCTCAGCGAGAAACTCGACGAAGTGGCTGCGCGCAAGATCAGTCCGCAGGACAAGGTCATCGAACTCATCTACACCCACCTGAGCATGATTCGTGAGACAGTGGTGCGCAACGGCAACCTGCGCGCCGAGTTCTTCCGCAACATCTGGATGGTGGAGAAGGTGCGCAAGCACTTCGACCTGGCCGAGGTGGAACTCTTCCGCAAGGTGTTCGCCGAGGGCAAGGAGGATGGCGAGTTCGACATCGAGAACGTCAACCTGGTGGCCGACATCACGCACTACTGCATCAAGGGCCTCGAGGTGCCCTACATCTACGGGCGCATAGCCCACGGCATGAAGGAGGAGGACACCAAGCCCCAGGTGGCCAAGTTCGTCTATGGTGCACTGGGCAAACAGAAAATTTAATATAGAATAGAATATGGGATTATTACAAGGAAAGACTGCACTCATCACTGGTGCAGCACGCGGTATCGGAAAGGCTATCGCACTGAAGTTCGCCGCTGAAGGCGCAAACATCGCATTCACTGACCTGCAGGTCAATGAGGAAACCGAACAGGAAATCGCCGCACTGGGCGTGAAGGCCAAGAGTTATGCCTCCAACGCCGCCGACTTCGCCCAGACCGAAGAAGTGGTCAAGGCCGTGAAGGAGGAGTTCGGCACCATCGACATTCTGGTGAACAACGCCGGCATCACCAAGGACGGCCTGATGCTGCGCATGACCGAGCAGCAGTGGGACGCCGTGATCGCCGTCAACCTGAAGTCGGCCTTCAACTTCATCCATGCCTGTGTGCCGGTGATGATGCGCCAGCGTGGCGGCTCGATCATCAATATGGCTTCTGTCGTGGGTGTCCACGGCAATGCCGGTCAGGCCAACTATGCCGCCTCGAAGGCCGGCCTCATTGCCCTGGCCAAGAGCATCGGTCAGGAGATGGGCCCCAAGGGCATCCGTGCCAACGCCATCGCCCCCGGCTTCATCGACACCGCCATGACGCAGGCACTGCCTGAGGATGTGCGCAAGGAGTGGTGCCAGAAGATACCCCTCCGCCGCGGCGGCACCGTGGACGACATCGCCAACTGCGCCACGTTCCTGGCCAGCGATATGTCCAGTTACATCAGCGGACAGGTCATCCAGGTGGATGGCGGCATGAATATGTAAGAGAGAGAGATGGAGGTTGTTTACGAAGACAATCATATCATCATAGTCAACAAGCAGAGCGGGGAGATCGTACAGGGCGACAAGACTGGCGATCGCCCCCTTTCTGAACTGGTGAAGGACTACGTCAAGGAGAAGTACCACAAGCCCGGGGCCGTGTTCCTCGGCGTGGTGCATCGCCTCGACCGCCCCGTCAGCGGCCTGGTCATCTTCGCCCGCACCTCCAAGGCCCTTGCACGCCTGAACCGTATGTTCGCCGAACACGACCAGATCAAGAAGACCTACTGGGCCATTGTGGAGAAGTCTCCCCTCCCTCACAGGGAGGGGCTGGAGGAGAGTCTCCTCACCCACTGGCTGACCCGCAACGAGCAGCAGAACAAGGCCTATGCTCACGACCACGAAGTGCCCGGCTCCAAGAAGGCCATGCTGCGCTATCGCACCATCGGCCACGGCGAACGCTACGACCTGCTGGAGGTGGAACTGCTCACGGGCCGCCACCACCAGATACGCTGCCAACTCGCTGCCACCGGCCAGCCCATCCGCGGCGACCTGAAGTATGGTGCCCGTCGCAGCAATCCCGACGGCAGCATCTCGCTGCTGGCCCGTCGCATCGAGTTCCAGCACCCCGTCAGCCACCAGCCCATCATCGTCGAGGCCCCCCTCCCCTCCGATCCCCTCTGGGCTGCCTTAGCCCCTTAGTCCCCATCACTTTACGGTATTGTCGGAAAATTCCTCCTCATTCTCCCCCCAAGAGCAAGTTTTCCTCAAAACTCTTGCACATTCCAGATATTTTCAGTAATTTTGCCGCAAAGAAAACAATTGTAATTATGGAAGACAAGAAGACACTGACCGACGGGCTGCTCTCTTCACAGGAGCGATACATCAACCCGTACACCGACTTCGGGTTCAAGAAACTCTTCGGCACCGAGATGAACAAGGACTTGCTCATCAGTTTCCTCAATGCCCT
>JAFUST010000051.1 GCA_017467535.1 Prevotella sp.
ATGGCCCAGTCGAAGGGTATGTATTCGTTGTCCCACATTTGAATAATCCTTTGCGGCAAAGTTACGAAAAGTTGAGAACAAAACAAAAGAATTTATTCTTTTTTTTGCCGAGACGGAGTAAGTTCGCGCTCACAGAGCGCAAAGTTACGGAAAATATCTGGAATGTGCAAGGGTTTGACTGAAAAACTTGCTCAGGAGGCGTTGGCACTTATGAATGGTATGTCTTATTCCAGCGGATGCTGGAGAGCGGCGTGCATGGCTCCACGGACAGGCAGAAAAAAGTGGGCTGTTCGCTTTGTGTTTCGATAGTTTTGTTGTATCTTTGCACCACTTATGTGTCCGCTCCTGCATCCCATTGAGAAGACCACTGACCTGCCAGAACGGATGAACAATCCGTTCGACTATGTGCCGCATCCGCTCTGTCTGGAGGCGGCACGCCGGGTGTGCGACCATCTGGCGCAACAGGCCGACTGGGCCGAGGAGGTGGCCAGCGGAAAGATGTTTGGCGTGCTGGTCTGTCAGGACGCGCAGGGCCAGGTGGGATTTCTGGCTGCCTACAGCGGACAGTTGCATGGACGCGCCGACTGGCCTTGGTTTGTGCCTGCCGTCTTTGACTATCTGCAGCCAGACGGCTATTTCAAGCAGGAGGAAGCCTGCATCTCCGACATCAACCGCCGCATCGACTCGCTCGAATGTGCCAGTGACTATGTGTCGGCAAAAGCCGATCTTGTCCGGTTGAGCAGTGAGGCTGAGGCCGAAATCGAAGCCTATAAGGCCATGATGCACCAAGCCAAGGCCCGTCGCGACGAGTTGAGGAAAGATGCCCAAGCCGACGAAACCGATCAGATGTCCCACCTCTCATCACAACTAAGACGCGAGAGTCAGTTCCAGAAGGCCGAACTGCACCGACTGAAAGCGCGATGGAATGGGGCGATTTCTGAAGTTAAAAGCCGCTTGCTGCCGATGGAATCGGAGATTTCTGCACTTAAGCAGGAACGCAAGCATCGTTCCGATGCTTTGCAACGCTGGCTGTTCGACCAGTTTGAGATGCTGACCGGGCGCGGTGAGCGACGCACGCTGACCAAGATATTCCGCAACACGCCGCAGGGCGTGCCGCCTTCTGGTTCTGGCGAGTGCTGCGCCCCTAAACTGTTGCAGTATGCCTTTCTGCATCACCTGCAGCCCCTCGCCATCGCCGAGTTCTGGCAGGGTCGTTCGCCACGTATGGAGATCCGCCACCACGGACAGTTCTATCCCGCCTGTCGGGGGAAGTGCAAACCCATACTGGAGTGGATGTTGGGACAGAAGGCGGTGGCAGACAGTCATGATGCACCGCCGAGTCACTTGAGAATCATTCATCAGGACGAGCACGTCCTCGTCATAGAAAAGCCTTCGGGCCTGCAGTCAGTGCCTGGCCGGACAGCCGCCCCATCTGTGGAAAGCCTGTTGCGGCAGCAGTTCCCGGAGATCCACATGGTGCACCGACTCGACATGGACACCTCTGGGCTGATGGTGGTGGCGCTGACGGATGAGGCCTATCATCATCTGCAACGGCAGTTCCTCGCACGTACCATATATAAAAAGTATATCACCTTGCTCGACGGCGAGGTGAGTGGCAGCGGCACCATCCGTCTTCCGTTGCGGCCCGACCCACTGGACAGACCTCGACAGGTGGTAGACCCGGAGCACGGCAAGACGGCTGTGACCGACTATCGGGTGCTGGAGCATCGCGGTGATCAGACGCTGGTGGAACTGACGCCCCACACCGGCCGCACCCATCAGTTGCGGGTGCACTGTGCACATGCCGATGGTCTCGGTTGTCCCATCGTTGGCGATCGTCTGTACGGAAAAGCAGCCCAGCGGCTCTGTCTGCATGCCGCCGAACTATCCTTCACTCATCCTGCCACCGCCCAGCGTCTCACCTTCAGCAGTCCAGTAGACTTCTGACACCAAAAAGCCCCATTGCCGCAGAGACGACAATGGGACTTTTGTGGGATGAATGGGCTGATTTTTACTTCAGACCGAGTTTGGTCTTTACCTGAGCAGTCACGTCGGTGGAGAGGGTGGTGCTGATGTAGGGTATGCCGGCACCCATCTCCATGATGTAGACATAGTTGCCCTCCTGGCCTACGGTCTTGATGGCATCGAGCACCTTGGTGGTGATGGCCTGCATCTTCTCCTGCTGAGCCTTGGCCAAAGCCTGCTGGTTGTCCTGATAGGTCTGCTGGATGTTCTGATAGAGGGTGTTGAGTTCCTGCTCACGACGCTGCTTGATGTTGTCGGGCAGCGTGGCAGCCTCCTTGTCGAAAGCCTCGCCTTTCTTCTGCAGTTCCTCCTGCATCGACTTCAGGTCAGCCTCATACTGTGCGGTGAGTTTTTCGATTTCGGTACGAGCAGTGGCGAACTCAGGCATAGCCTGGATGATCTCCTGTGTGTTCACGTGACCGAATTTCTGTGCCTGTGCGGTGGTGAAACCGCAGATTGCGCAGATTGCGCAGATGATAAACTTTTTCATTTTTCGATTATAATTTGATTATTGATTATTCTTCACTCATCACTTATCACTTATCACTTAATAAGCGTAGCCCAGTTTGCGCAACACCTCGTCGCTGATGTCGATCTTGGGCGAACCGAAGATGATGCCGGCGTCGCTGGCACGGTCGAGCACCAACTGATAGCCACGCAGGTCGGCCACGTCCTTTACGGCATTGTAGACCTCATCCTGGATGGGGGTCATCAGGGCTGTGCGCTTCTTGAAGAGTTCGCCCTCGGGACCGAAGTACTTGCGCTTCAGTTCGCTGGCCTGCTTCTCCTTCTCCATGATGGCATCCTGCTTGGCTTTCTTCTGCTCCTTGGAGAGGAAGACCACCTCATTCTGGTAGTTCTTGTACATGGTCTGTGCCTCTGTGGTGAGTGCATCGACCTCGGCCTGCCACTTCTTCGACACCTGCGACAGTTGCTCGTTGGCCCGCTCATAGGCAGGTATGTTCTTGAAGACGTAGTCCATGTCGATCAGTGCAAACTTCTGTGCCTGCATCGACACTGTCGATGCAAACAGAGCAATCATCAGTATTACTTTTCTAATCATAATATTCAATGTTCAATGTTCAATGATAGTTAGAACTCCTGTCCGAGGACGAAGTGGAACTGGCTGCCGCCTTTCTTCCAGCCGCTCTGGTAGACCTTGTCGAAGCCATAGGCCCAGTCGATACCCATCAGACCCACCATGGGGAGGAAAATGCGTACGCCGATGCCTGCTGAACGCTTCATGTCGAAGGGATTGAAGTTCTTGGCCTTAGCCCAGGCGTTACCACCTTCGAGGAAGCCAAGTCCGTAGATGGTGGTGTTGCCCAGCATGAAGGGATAGCGCAGTTCGAGGGTGAAGCGGTCGTAGGCGTAGGCATCGTAGGCACTGTAGCGACTGCCTGTCCATTCGCCTCCCAGTACATAGGCCGTAGACGAGATGGAGCCGTTCTCATAGCCACGCAGACCGATGGTCTCCTCGGCATAACTGGTGCTATAGCCGCTCATGCCGTCGCCACCCACATAGAAGGTCTCGAAGGGCGACTTCTTGTAGTCGTTGTAGGCTCCCAGGATGCCGAACTCCACGCGGGTCATCAGCACAAAGCACTTCTGTGCAGTGCCCAGGGCAGTGTAGGTGCGGCTGCGGAACTTCCACTTGTGATACTCCACCCACTTGTATTTCTGTGCCTGCTCCGACTGCCAGCGCTCGTAGTCGTTGGAATAGGTCTCCTGAGTGGCCAGGTTCTTGTAGTCCTTGCCATCGAAGAGCGACCAAGGCGGCGTGAGGGTCACGCTGAGCGAGAACTCAGAGCCGTGGCGGGGGAAGAGCGGGTTGTCGGTAGAGGTGCGCGACAGGGCCAGCGAGAGGTTGATGTTGTTGCAGTTGCCGTTGGAGATGAGGAAGTACTGCCAGTCCTTCAGCATATAGCGCTGGTAACTGAGCGTGGCCGACAGTTGGAAATAGTCGTCAGGCCAGCGCAGACGCTTGCCCCAGCCCACGGAGACACCCAGCAACTTGACGTATTTGTCATCGTCGAGATAACTCTCGTAGTTGTTATAGTAGCCGCCATTGTAGTAGCCATAGCCTGAATACATATAGTTGAGCGAGTTCAGATAGGCCGAGTTGTAGTAGTTGCTCGACACGTCGGACTGCTTGGAGTAGTAGACGCCCACGTTGAAGGCATTGGGGCGCTTGCCGCCGAACCATCCCGTGGAGTAGTTGGCGTTGTAGGAACTGTAGTAGCGGCCGTTGGTCTGGAAGTTCAGGCCGATCTGCTCGCCGTCGCCGGAGGGCAGGATGCCACGATGCAGTTTGTTCTTGCCCAGCAGGTTGCGCAGCGAGAAGTTGGTGAACTTGATACCCACGCGACCAATGATGCCCGTCTGGCCCCAGCCGAGCGAGAGTTCCAACTGGTCGTTGCTCTTCTGCGTCAGGTTCCAGTTCACGTCCACCGTGCCGTCCTCATAGTTGGGCTTCACGTCGGGGCTGACCGACTCAGGGTCGAAGTAGCCCATCGAGGCGATTTCACGGGCTGAGCGCATCAGGGCGTCCTTGCTGAACAGGTCGCCGGGCTTGGTGCGCAGTTCGCGGCGCACCACTTCCTCGTAGAGTCGGTCGTTACCATAGATGCGCACCATGTTGAGGTGGGCCTGCGGACCTTCGGCAATGCGCACCTCCACGTCGATGGAGTCGCCCACCACGTTGATGTCGGTAGGCTCGACGCTGGAGAACACGTAGCCGTTGTTATAGTAATAGTTGTGCACGGCATCGTCGTCTTCCAGCAGTCGCTTGTTCATGAGTTTCTGGTTGTAGACGTCGCCGCTCTTCATGCCCAGCACGGCATCCAGGTAGTCGCTGGTGACAACGGTGTTGCCCACCCACGAGATGTTGCGCAGATAGTATTTCTCGCCCTCGTCGACCTTCAGGTAGACGCTGACGTGCTTCTCGTCGACATTCCACACCGAGTCTTCTTCGATGGTGGCATCGCGGAAGCCCAGTTCGTTGTATTTCTCCAGCAGGGCCTGCTTGGCCTCCTCGTAGCGTTCGGGGGTGAACTTCTTGGCCTTGAAGAGATTGCCGAACTTGCCTGCCTCGTGAATCTTGCCGAAGGCACCCTTGGTGAACAGGTTACCCTTGATCTTGGTGTCGCTGACGCGCTCGTTGCCGTCGATGATGATCTGGCGCACCTTCATCTTGTCTTTCTTGTCGATGTAGACATCGAGCACCACCTGGTTTTTGCCCGTCACGTCGTCTTGCTGGCGGATGTTGATATCGGCATTCTTATAGCCCTTGTCGTCGAAGTATTTCTTGGCCAGGATGGTGGCACGGTCGATGACGTTCTTTGTCAGGCTCATGCCCTTGGCCATACCCAACTTGTTCTCCAGGTCCTCGCGCTCGCTTTTCTTCACGCCGTAGTAGTTGATGGCCGTGATGCGAGGGCGCAGTGCCAGATGGATGCAGAGGTATACCTTGGAGTCGATGATGGAGTCGGCTGTGATAGAGACGTCGGAGAAGAGTCCGTGCTTCCAGTAGCGCTTCACGGCCTCGGTAATCTCAGAGCCGGGCACTTCGATGCGTTGTCCGACGCTCAGGCCCGACAGGTTGATCAGCACAAAATCCTCGTAGCCCTCGACACCCTCCACGTTGATGCCGCCAATCTCGCACTGGCGAGGGGTGCCGGCATAGGAGATGTCGGGGTTGACAATAATGTTTTGAGCCGTCGCGTGGCTGAAGAAAAGCAAGAGTAGCAAAGAGACCCACCCTCTGCCCCTCCCTGTATGGAGGGGAGCGGTCAGTTTTATCTGCTTCATATGTTGTTTAAACATTTTCATCTATCAATGAGGATTAGTGTAACTACTCCTTTCCTTCACAGGGAGGGGTAAGGGGGAGGGTCTTCTTCACTTCCGCCTCAACCTGTGCCTCGGTCTTGCCGTAGCGTCGCTGACGGCTCTGGAAACTCTGGATGGCCTTGTGCAGAGCGGCCTCGTCGAAGTCGGGCCAGTAGGTGTCGCAGAAGTAGAGTTCGGAGTAGGCAATCTGCCAGAGCAGGTAGTTGGAGATGCGCACCTCGCCGCCCGTACGGATGAGCAGGTCGGGGTCGGGCATGAAGTTGGTCCACAGGTGGCTGTCGATGGTCTTCTCGTCGATGTCGTCAATGCTGAGCGAGCCGTCTTTCACCTCGCGGGCTATCTGCTGCATGGTTCTCACCAGTTCCAGTCGCGACGAGTAACTCAGGGCCACCACCATCGTCATGGCGTCGTTCTTGGCCGTGTGCTCCTCGGTCTGGTGCAGTTTCTGGCGTACCACCTCGGGCAGACGCCCCAGGTCGCCCACCACACGGAAGCGCACATTGTTCTTCATGAATATCTCGTCCTCGAGCGATGTGAGCACCAGTCCCATCAGGGCAGCCACCTCGTCGGCCGGTCGGTTCCAGTTCTCCGTGGAGAAGGTGTAGAGCGTCAGGTACTTCACTCCCAGGCGGGTGCACTCCGACGTGATGCGGCGCACGGCTTCCACACCGGCCTGATGACCATAGGTGCGCTCCTTGCCGCGCTCCATGGCCCAGCGCCCGTTGCCGTCCATGATGATGGCAATGTGCTGTGGGATGCGCGTCATATCTAATGCATAATTCATAATGCTTAATGCTTAATTTTCAATCTTCAATCTTCAATCCTCAATCTCACTCCCTGTCGTTATGGCAGGTGCGGCAGCGCTCCATGAACTCGTAGGTGATGGACACCTGCAGGGTGCTGAAGCAGTCGGTATTCTTGAAGAGGCCGCTGCTCTTGATGCCGTAGGGGTCTTTCACCCCGTCCAGTTTGTCGCTGCCCGAGAAGTGCATCATCCACTCAGCAGTCAGGTTGAGGCGCTGCTGCAACTTGTACTTCACGCCGACACCGACTGGCATCTGGAAGCCCACGACCGACTTGTTGCAGTCGGCGAACACCAAGCCTGCTCCCAGCGCGATGAACGGCGTGAGCGGCTGTGCACCCCGATACTCCCGCCCTGTGCCGAAGGGCCAGAAGTTGCACTCGTAGCGCACGTCGAAGTTGACAACCTTCGACGTGAAGTCGATGGGATTGTCGGCCAGTTCAGGATACCAGGTCTCCACGTCTGCGGAAGAGCCTTTCAACTGACTGTAGTTCAGTCCCGCCGACCACGCCATGCGCGGGTTCATCTTATATTTCAATACCAGCCCTCCCATGGGCTTCATGCCTTTCAGCAGGCTGCCGTTGAAGTCGCCCAGATAGTTCATCAGGCCCACTCCGGCACCTACCTCCATCTTGTATTCCGGCTCTGTCTGAGCCTTGGCCTGGGGCGCAAGAATCCAGCAGTGGGTCGCAAGGAATGCTGCACAGAGCAACAGTCTCACCGTCCACACGCTGTCGTCACGTCTCTTCCACCTCATTGGCACTTGTCCCGTTATATGTGTTTACCGCTTCGTTCCGTGCCACACCTGTCCGCTGTTGGTCAGCAGCCAGATGCCGCTGTCATCGCTGGCAGTCATGCGAACACGAGAGCCAGTCATGGCCGATGGCACCGGATAGGCGGAACAGGTCTTCCACGTGATGCCCTGGTCGCGTGACTCCAGCATCACCAGCCCGTCGTTCAGGGCCAACACCTTATTATTATAATAGGCCAGCGACAGCACGCCCCGGGCGGGCAGCAGGTAGGGATTGGTTTCGTCGAGGGGCATGTAGACCCATTTGCCGCCCTTGCCGTTGCCGCCATACTGGCTGATCTTGCGCCAGATGGCCATATATGCAGGAACCTGCGGATGGCTGCCTGCCAGCAGGACATAGTCCGTAGAGTCGCTGTTTCGGTAGTTCCAGGTCACGCTGACCAGGCCTTCCGTCGGGAACAGCGCAGCATCGGTGTCGAGTGCTTCTTCAGCCCATGTCAGTCCATCGTCCTCAGAATGCAGCACCTTGCCGTCAGTTCCGATGGCAAAGAGTTCCTTGGTGCCCTGTGCAAACAGGCTGCTCAGCAGCGGAGCACCAGCCACGGGCTGCCACTCTTCCAGATTCTCCGAGCGCACCAACTGCCCTCCGTCCAGCGAATAGGCCACGTCGTCCTTCACGACGACGTCTCTCGTGCTGGCAAAGGCGGAGTCGCGGAACATCACCAGGCGCATATTGTCATCCCATCCGCTGAGGCTGGGATCGTCAGCCACCTTCCGCCATCCAAAGTTGATGCCTGCGGTCTCGCTGGCAGTCAGCGTCACCGTATAGTCGCGCGAACCGGTGCCGTTGGTGGCAAAGACGCGTAAGACGCGAGGCTGGGAGAAGTCGATGGAATCGGTCGACGAATAGTAGAAGATGGAGTCGCTGGTCATCGATTTGATGGCCACGATACCGCTGTTCAGCGTAGAGATGCTGACAACCACATGCTTCAGGTCGGTGCCCGCAGGCAGATCCGTCTCGTTGTAGATACGACAGCCCAACTGGTCGATGGACAGAGGATAGCCACTGCCCGCGAAGGTCGACTTGATGATGGTGTCGTTGCCGGTAGAGGATGATGTGGTCTGCGTGTAGCGGTTCATCGTGCCCAGGGTGATGCTCGTAATGGCCATGTCGCCATAGGTCATCGCCTCAGAGTCGCTGTCGCTATTCAGGCAGCCGGTCAGCATCGTCGATGCTCCCAGCAGAACGCAGAGCGTCATGAAAATCTTCTTCATCAAATGTCTTGTTTAAACAATTCGGCTGCAAATTTACTCACAATTCTGCAAAAAGCGGCCATTTTCTCCCTATTATTAAACAAAATATATCATTATCACCCCGATTTTAAGTTGTTTTTAGTTTTTTGCGACGTCAAAAAAGCAAATAACAAGAAAAAAGAGCACGGTATGAATCGCTCACCCCGTACTCCTTTCAACGGACGTTGGTGTTCATTAGCGTGATAACACACAAAACGGTGGCTACCGCTACAACTGCCAGCGTGCACGTTGTCTGAAAATCTAATAACATAATCTTTACCTTAATTTTCTTCGCTTTCGCAAAGTACTACTAACCTAATGAATAACGTGCGTAGTCGTCTCGACTACAATGCAAAGGTACGGATTTTTCCTAAAACAGCCGAAAGATTTTGTCGGCACGTTCGCGCAAACGGCCACTATTTTGACTTAAATCAATGCGGGCGGGGGAGGCGCAATTGCTGAAAGCAAAACTGTATCCACGAAACACCCACTTTTGGGGCTTATGTTCTGATGCGTCCCTTCACTGGCAGCAAATCTCTCTCACGAAAAATTCTGTGTAGGATTTTTGCTATGTTAAAAAGGCAGACCCTTGCGAGCCTGCCTTTTCTTTATGATAGTACTTGATTACAGTTTCGGACCTGCAGCAACCAGAGCCTTGCCGGCCTCGTTGCCCTCGTACTTCTTGAAGTTCTTGATGAAGCGGGCAGCCAGATCCTTGGCCTTCTCCTCCCACTGAGCAGCGTCAGCGTAGGTGTCGCGAGGATCGAGGATGTTGGTGGCTACGCCCTCCAACTCTGTGGGCACCTCGAAGTCGAAGAAAGGAATCTTCTTGGTGGGAGCCTTCAGGATGGCACCACCCAGGATGGCGTCGATGATGCCGCGGGTGTCGCGGATAGAGATACGCTTGCCCGTGCCGTTCCAACCGGTGTTCACCAGGTAGGCCTTGGCGCCGCTCTTCTCCATCTTCTTCACCAGCTCCTCAGCATACTTTGTGGGGTGCAGCTCCAGGAAGGCCTGGCCAAAGCAAGCGCTGAAAGTAGGCGTGGGCTCGGTGATGCCGCGCTCAGTACCAGCCAGCTTAGCGGTGAAACCGCTCAGGAAGTAGTACTTGGTCTGCTCCGGAGTCAGTATGCTGACGGGAGGCAGCACGCCAAAGGCGTCGGCTGAGAGGAAGATGACGTTCTGTGCGTCGGGACCGGCGCTCTTGCCGTTCACCTTCTGGGCAATCTTCTCGATGTGGTTGATGGGGTAGCTGACGCGGGTGTTCTCTGTCACGCTCTTGTCGGCAAAGTCAATCTTGCCGTCCTCAGCCACGGTGACGTTCTCAAGCAGAGCGTCGCGGCGGATGGCGTTGTAGATGTCGGGCTCGCTCTCCTTGTCGAGGTTGATAACCTTGGCATAGCAGCCGCCCTCCAGGTTAAACACGCCCTCGTCGTCCCATCCGTGCTCGTCGTCGCCGATGAGCAGGCGCTTCGGGTCGGTAGACAGCGTGGTCTTACCAGTGCCAGAGAGACCGAAGAAAATAGCGGTGTTCTTACCCTCCATGTCGGTGTTGGCCGAGCAGTGCATCGAGGCGATGCCCTGCAGAGGCAGGTAGTAGTTCTGCATAGAGAACATGCCCTTCTTCATCTCGCCACCGTACCAGGTGTTGATGATGACCTGCTCGCGGCTGGTGGTGTTGAAGGCTACGCAGGTCTCACTGTTCAGGCCGAGTTCCTGATAGTTCTCCACCTTAGC
>JAFUST010000052.1 GCA_017467535.1 Prevotella sp.
ACAGACTATATCTACGTGAAGACCATCGCCAGCGGCACAGACGACGAGCGGCCCGTCTACACCGACTCCGTGCGCGTCTGCTATCAGGGACGCATCATCCCGACCGCCAGTTATCCCCAGGGCTACGTCTTCGACGGTACCGTCTGTGGCACCTACTCGCTGCAGACCTCTGCCACCAGCCGCATGAAACTGTCGACCCTCATCGCTGGCATGAGCACTGCCCTGCAGCACATGCACCGCGGCGACTACTGGCGCGTCTACATTCCCGCCAACCTGGGCTACGGCAGCCAGGACAAGACCAGTGCCGGCATACCGCCCTACAGCACCCTTATTTTTGATCTCACCCTCGTAGACTTCAGCCCCGCCGGACAGGCCATGTCCGTATGGAGTGCCAGGGGGATGAGAAGTGATGAGTGAAAAATACCAAACCTTTGGTATATGGATTACCGCTGTTGTGTGATGTCACGACAGCGGTTTTTGTTGTACCTTTGCCGCCGGAAATATTTATCGACAAAACAAAACAGAAACAACGACTATGGCAAAGATCTATGTGAACGACGAGGCAAGGGAAGTCAGCCTGCCTCTCACGGTGACCACACTCATCGAGCAACTACTGGTGGAAAACCCCGAGATGGTCAGCGTGCAGGTGAACGAGGAGTTCGCCGAGCGCGAAGACTGGGATAGCATTCAGATTCAGGAAGGCGATCATGTGGACTTCCTCTACTTCATGGGAGGAGGAGCATATTGAATTAAGAGTTAAGAATTAAGAGTTAAGAGTTTTCGGCTTCGCCGATTAAGAATTAAGAGTTAAGAGAAATGTACGATTTCACCGAAGAACAGATACAACGCTACTCGCGCCACATCCTGCTGCAGGACGTGGGCGTGGAGGGACAGGAGAAGATACTCCAGGCCCGGGTGCTCGTGGTGGGCGCAGGCGGACTGGGAGCCCCCGTTTCACTCTATCTGGCCGCCGCAGGCATAGGTCGCATTGGTATCGTCGATGCCGACGTGGTCGACCTGAGCAACCTGCAGCGACAGGTCATCCATTTCACCAAGGACGTAGGCGTGCCCAAGGTGGAGAGTGCCCGTGAGAAGATACTGGCCATCAACCCCGACGTCCAGGTAGACACCTACTACGAGTTCCTCGACTCGAGCAATGCCCTCGACATCATCCGCGAGTACGACTTCATCGTCGATGGCACCGACAACTTCCCCGTCAAGTTCCTCATCAACGATGCCTGCGTCATGGCCGGCAAGCCATTCTCCCACGGTGGCATCCTGCGCTTCCGCGGCCAGACCTTCACCCATCTGCCCGGCACCGCCTGCTATCGCTGCATGTTCAAGGAGCCGCCCCCCGTGGGTGCCGTGCCTACCTGCTCTCAGGCCGGCGTGCTGGGAGCCATTGCCGGCATGCTGGGCACCATTCAGGCCGCCGAGACCCTCAAGTATTTCACTGGAGTAGGGGAGTTGCTCACCAACCGCCTGCTTACTTTCGATGCCAAGACCATGCAGTTCCACACCGTGCCCGTTCGCCATCGCGACACGTGCGCCGTCTGTGGCACCCATCCCACCATCGACCACCTGATAGACTACGAGCAGGCCGCCTGCGACTTGAAGCATTGAAGATTGAAAATTGAAGATTGAAGATTGAAGATTGAGATGAACATACCACAAAATGTCATAGAAGAACTGATAGCCCAGGCCCGGCAGGATGCACCCTGCGAGACCTGCGGCTATCTGTTGGGAACAGCCGACGGCCAGGTCACCGAGAACTATCCGATGGAGAACGTCGACCACTCGCCCGAGCATTTCTCCTTCGCTCCCAAGGACCAGTTTGCCGCCCTCAAGTATGCCCGGAGCAGGGGTCTGAAGATACTCGCCAACTGGCACTCCCATCCCGCTTCGCCCTCGCGCCCCTCTCAGGAGGACTTGCGTCTGGCCAACGACCCCACCATCCGCTATGCCATCCTCTCGCTCCATGAGGGCGTCCACCTCAACTCCTTCCGCATCCTCGGCGGCGCGGTGGTCGATAAGGAGGAGCACCTGTGAGGTCTGTTTTTGCGAATAAAGAATATACCGTAACGCCCCGCAGGCAGCGGTACCTGGTTTGGAGCCTCCATTCACATCGTTTGGAGGCTCCATTCGCATCGTTTGGAGCCTCCAAACGATAAGCAATCAGCATCAATAAGCATATAAGGCCCTATTTATAGGAATAGGGCCTTAACGTAAGTTAAGGCATTAAAGAGAAGTTCGGGATTTCCCGATACCCTCTCTCGTCTATAAAATCAGAGAAACAGATTGCTAAAGAGAGGTGCGCGCACTACAATGGGCGGGGCATACCTAATGTTTGGTATGCTAAATACCCACGATGGGCGATTGTGGGGATGGCGAAAAGGGCGTACCTTTGCAGCGGAATTTTTAATCAATGCTGTAAAGATATGTCGCAGATTGCAAAAAACCTGATTGAACTTGTGGGCCACACACCACTGTTGGAACTCTCGCGCACCGAGCGCGAACTGGGGCTGAAGGCCCGCGTGCTGGCCAAACTGGAGATGCTGAACCCCGGGCGCAGCGTGAAGGATCGCACGGCCCTGGCCATGCTCGATGAGGCAGAACGCCAGGGGCTGCTGGGCCCCGACTCGAGCATCATCGAGCCCACCAGCGGCAACACGGGCATCGGACTGGCCCTGGTGGCTGCCATACGCGGCTACCGCCTGACGCTGACCATGCCCGACGCCATGTCGCTGGAGCGGCGCACACTGCTGCAGGCCCTGGGGGCCACACTGGTGCTGACGCCAGCCCACGAGGGCATGGCGGGTGCCATACGCAAGGCACACGAACTGGCCCGCGAGTCGGGAGAGCGTGCCTTCATCCCGCAGCAGTTTGAGAATCTGGCCAACCCGGAGGTGCATCGCCGCACCACGGCGGAGGAGATATGGGAGGACACCGACGGCGAGGTGGACTTCTTCGTGGCGGGCATCGGCACGGGCGGCACCATCACTGGCGTGGGCCAGGTGCTGCGCGAGAGCAATCCCCGCGTGAAGATTATCGGCGTGGAGCCTATGGGCTCTGCCGTGCTGTCGGGTGGCAGGCCCGGCCCGCATAAGTTGCAGGGCATCGGCGCGGGCTTCGTGCCGAAGGTGCTCGACACCGATGTTTACGACGAGATTATCAAGATAAAGGATGAGGAGGCCTACGGCGTGGGCCGGCTGCTGGCCAGCCGCGAGGGCGTGTTGGCGGGTGTGTCGAGCGGTGCTGCTGTGGCTGCCGCCATCAAGGTGGCCCGCAGGCCCGAGAACGAGGGCAAGACGGTGGTAGTGCTGCTGCCGGACACGGGCGAGAGATATCTTTCAACAAAAATGTATAGTCATGAGTAAGAAACTGAGCATCATCGCCTTCAGTGGCGAGTTCGACAAGTTGACGGCCGTCTTCACCTTGGCCACAGGGGCTGCCGCCGTGGGTTACGAGGTGAACATCTTCTTCACCTTCTGGGGCCTGGATGCTATCAAGAAAAAGAAAGGTCGCTCGTTTGTGGGCGGCACGTGGCTGACCAAGATCTTCGGCTTCATGATGGGCGGACTGCACGCGACGCCTACGTCGCGCTTCAACTTCTGCGGCATAGGCCCGTCCATCTTCCGCCGACTGATGCGCAAGAACAATGTGGCCACGCTGGAGGAACTGGTTGAGGCCGCCAAGGCCTTGGGCATCAACCTCTATGCCTGCGAGATGGCCATGCATGTGCTGGGACTGAAGAAGGAAGACTTTATCCCCGAGGTGAAGGATGTGCTCGGTGTGGCTACATTCCTGCAACTGTCAGAGGGAGGACGTACATTATTTATATAATACGATATGGCAACAAAAACATTAGACATCACGAAGGAGCACTGCCCGATGACCTTCGTCAAGACAAAGATTGAACTATCTAAACTGCAAGAGGGCGACATACTCGAAGTACTGCTCAGCGAAGGAGAACCGCTGGACAACGTGCCCCGCAATGCTGTGGAGCAGGGCTACAACGTGCTCTCGGTGGAGCACGTGGAAGGCACCACCCACAAAGTAACCATCAAGAAATAAAACGTAAATCCGTACATAATTATGGCAGATTCAAATCTTCAGCGTAGTGTGACCACTGCTACCGCCAGAAGACTGGCGACCACCACCAAGACTGCCCCGCAGATGGGCAGCATCACCCCGAGACTCCTGTTGAAACTCCTGCCCTGGGTGCAGGTGAGCGGAGGCACCTTCCGCGTGAACCGCACGAAGGTGGAACTACGCAAGAGCGAGCGGCTGCCCATCCAGTTCCTGGACGGCGTGCCTTCGTTCTCGGCCAAGAGTCTGAAGACCATTCCCCTCTTCTCCGACTTCGACGATGACATCGTGAACCGACTGGCCCGCTCGTTCGAGACGCAGGAGGTGGAACTGGGCGAACTCTTTGTGGAGGAGGGCAAGGACAAACAGAAGTTCTTCATCGTGGCCAGTGGTCAGGCCGAGGTCATCAGCAAGGGGCCTCACGGCGAGGAACTGCGTATTGCCCTGCTGGGCGACGGCGAGTACTTTGGCGAGACCGACCTGCTGGACGATGCCGAGTCGACCGTCTCGGTGCGTGCCGTCACGCCCACCATCTTCCTGGGGCTGAAACTGAGCGAACTGGAGCGCTTCATCAAGGAGGTGCCCGACTTCCGCGAGACCTTCAACAAGGCCGTTGACAAGCAGTTGCGCCTGAAAGCATCGGTGAACGACAACGGCGAGAAGCACATCGATCTGGTCTCTGGTCACGAGGAAGACAATATCATTCCCGAGACCTACATTGACTACGAGGAGAACCCCACCGAGTATTCGCTGAACACCTTGCAGACGGTGGTACGCGTACATA
>JAFUST010000006.1 GCA_017467535.1 Prevotella sp.
CCACGTAATGAGAATTAGAGATAATAAACATTATAAACAAATAACAAAAGAGTTAAGTACGAAGAGCCGTGTGATGGGAGACTGTCAAGCACGGTTCCGAGAGAAGGGAGGGTGAAAGTCCCTCAACTTACTCGACCAAAGCGATGAAACGACTATTCTTATTTTTTATAAGCATCACAGTGGTCCTGATGGCGACTGCTACAGCCACTACGAGATCAGCAAGATGGAGGGCCAGTACGACTCTGCCGCCTACTACATCTGCCTGCGTGCCGATCTGGACACGCTGAATGTGAAGTATCAGATTGAGGCTGGCGACTATCTCAAATTCCAAAACAAACGGACTGATGCACGCAAATACTATGTCAGAGGTGTCTTGCTATTGTATGGGAAACAATTGTTTGGAAGGCAAGAGGAAATGCGTGCAGGTGCTACCTATGACATAGTAGATATGTTGACCTCACTCATGGGATTTGCAGATATACTTGAGACACCAAGTCGAAGTGACAGCGCTGTGGCAATAAGGCTTTATGAGGTAGTCATAAAATCTGCTACCCAGACGGCTGAACTATGTAAAGAGGAAGGGCACGATAGTACCTATGCTGCATTTGTTCAGGCTCTTGCTTATATGAAGATTCGCTTTGCTAATCTCTGTTATAACAAAAAACTGTACGAAAGGAGCGAGGCTCTGTATAACGAGGCCCGCGATGGCTATATGGCTTATTTGGAATATAGCCCAAAAGACAGCGCATATGTTCAAACAAGAGTGGCATACATGCAACAAGGGATAAGTCGTGTCTATCTTGCAACCAAGCGCTATGAGGAGGCAGAACGGTCGGCCCGTGAAGCCGCGACAAGGCTGCGTAAATACATCGCAACTGATTCAAGTTATGAATCGTATTTGACTGATGCCCTATGGAGTTTAGGCTCGGTGATTTTTGAAACCAAAGATGAACAACGCTATCCGGAGGCTTTGCGCTATTGGGAGGAGGCCGTAGCCATTGACAGGGATGATGCCCAGAAGAATTTCCAGGCTTACGGCAATGTGTATGCGTATCGGTTGAGATACCTTTTTTATCTGCTAAGTCGAATGGAGCAAAGACTCTACCCTGCATTGGATAGCGGATAATCTGGCAGTCGCGCTGCTCATGCAGGGCCGATACAATGAGGCAGAGGCACTATTCCGGCAACTAAAGGAGAAATCGGATCTGCCTCTGTTGAAAGACTTGGAGGATTTTGCCAAGACGGGTGCTATCCCCAAGGAGCGCGAGGCTGACGTGGAGAGAATCAAGCAGATGCTGAGTGAATAGCATTGCCACAATGGAACAGCAATACAAGTACAACTCCAAGGATGCAGAGTGGGGCGGGAGGCTTCAGGCTATTTTTGCAAGGTGAAGGTGACGGGTATTGTGAACTTCACCCTGACGGTGGAGCCGTTCTGCTTGCCGGGAGTCCAGCGGGGCATCGAGCGGATGACGCGAACGGCCTCCTTGTCGAGCGACGGGTCGACACTTTTCACGACCGTCACTTCATTGATGGAACCGTCAGCCTCGACCACACAGGTGCAGACGACACGTCCCTGAATGCCGTTAGCCTCGGCAATGGCGGGATACCTGACATTCGACCTGAGATACTGCATCAGCGCGGCATCGCCACCAGGGAACGAGGGCATCTGTTCTACCACATCGAACACCTTGGTGCTGTTGTCCGAGGCGGCTGGCTTCTGCTCCTCGGCAGGCTTGGTGATGTTGGCCGTCTCCTCATCGTCATTTTTGTTGCCAAGGTTTGTCGGGATGTCCACTGGTCTGGTCACCTCCTCCGGCCGAGCCACTTCTTCGGGCTCGTTTTTCGGTTGAGGCAACTCGGGCATCACCACTTCTTCTTCTTCATCCTCAAAGGCGATGGTGGTGTCTGCGACAACCGGAATCTCGGCTGGATTGACTTGTGACGGTTGGTCCCAACTGTTATACTCAGCGTATTCCGAGGAACCCGTAGGCTTCAGGAAGTTGATGTAGACAACAACGGCGGCGATGACGCCCAGGATGGCCAGACCTCCTACAACGCCGGCGATAATCCATGGTAGTTTGGAGTGCTGAGGCTCTACGTTTCCATAGGGATACACTGGCCTTTCTCTCACGACCGTGGCCTGCTCGTCGGGCTGTTCCTCCGTGTGTTCGGCAGGTTGCTCATCGGGCTGTTGCGGTTGCGGCATGCCGAAATAGCGTTCCATGAATCGCCACACCTCTTCTACGTTCTGTGGGCGACGCTTGCGGTTGGGATCCATCATCCAGCGTATCATCCGCTGAGTCTCTGGGGCGATGCCCTCCGGGAACTCGAAGCCCTCGCCGTCCTGAATGTCGGATACCGAGGGCGGCGTCTTCATGGTCAGCAGGTTGTACATCGTGGCACCGAGGGCATAGAGGTCTGTCCAGGGACCCATGCGGTTGGTGTTTGACTCGATCTGCTCGGTAGGTGCAAAGCCTGGTGTGTAGCAGAGGCCAGTCGATGTAGACAGCGAGCGGCCGTCGCTGTCGTGGAACTGCTTGCTGGCGCCGAAGTCGATGAGCACGGCCTTGCCTTCGCCGTCGGTCATGATGTTGCCCGGCTTCAGGTCCAGGTGCCAGATGTTCTCGGCATGTACGGCCTCTAGGGCCGTCAGCACCTGCTGCGTGTAGTTGATCACCTCCTGCTCGCTGAAGGGATGGCCTGCTTTCTTCATGCAGGCCGACAGCGACTCGCCTTTCAGGAAATCCATCACGTAGTAGGCCGTCCCGTTCTCCTCGAATAGGTCGTAGACCCGCACCACGTGCGGATTGTTCAGTTTGCGCAGTCGCAGGGCCTCCTTCTTGAATTTCTCCTTCTGAGAGATGAATTCCGGGGTGTTCTCGGCATTGCTCACACTGACTGTCTTGCTGTCGTCATCACGCTCGTTGACACCCTTGAGGTAGAACTCCTTCAGGGCATAGGTCTCCTCGAACTCGACTGCTACGACCTCGTAGGTGTTGCCGAATCCGCCCGATGCCAATTGGCGCTTGATGCGGTATTTCCCGTTTTGCAGGGTCGCCCCCACGGGCAGAAGATTATTATTCTCCATGCTGTTTAGCTATGTTTGCGTGTGGCAAAATTACTAAGAAGTTTGCAATAATCCAAATAAAATCAGGGAAAAGTTTGTGCGTTCGTTTTTTTCTCTGTATCTTTGCCCTCGCTTAACAAGAAACATGAATATGGTGGCGAAGGGCAGGATTCTTCTGTTGATGATGGTGCTCCTCATGGGAGCAGGGCAGGTGAGTGCAGGCAGTATGGACGACATACGGCAGGCGTTGGAACATGGGTCGCAGACGCAGGTGCAGGAAAAGGTGTTCGTGCATACCGACAACGAGTGCTACTTCGTGGGCGACACGCTTTGGTACAAGGCCTACGTGGTCAGGGCCGACAACATGCAGCCCACCGACATGAGCCGCATCCTCTACGTGGAACTGCTCTCGCCCGACGGCCTGCTGGTGGAGCGCCAGCAGGTGGTGGTGAGCGGCAAGGGCTATACCTGCGGACAGTTCGAACTGCGCGACTCGCTCTACTCGGGCTACTACGAACTGCGGGCCTACACCCGCTGGATGCTCAACTTCAACGTGCGCGAGCATCGCTATTCGACACACGACACGTGGCACTTCTACAACAAGCAGATGGCTGCCGACTACTTCCGCCTGTGGGACGGGCTGTATTCGCGCGTGTTACCTATATATAGTAAGCCCGAAGAGGCTGGCAACTACGATGCCCGCCGTATGTACCAGCGTCCGAAGACACGACTGCCGCAGAAGAAAAAGGACGACCTCATCGTGACGTTCTATCCCGAGGGCGGCCATCTGGTGCAGGGCGTGGAGAACCGCGTGGCCTTCGACGTGGTAGACCAGCATGGCGAGGCCATCAACATCCGTGGCACTGTGGACGCGGGTGGCCAGACGCTCGACATCAAGACCGACTATATGGGGCGCGGCTCCTTTGTGGTGACACCCGCCGACAAGCGGCTGAAGGCCCACTTCACCTTCCGTGGCAAGAACTACACAGCAGACCTGCCTAAGGCCGAGACGCAGGGCATGGCCATCCGTCTGGAGGGCGACCGCCTGAGCATCAGCGCCACGGGCCTGCCGCAGGACAAGGAGTACGGCGTCTCGGTGCTCAGCGGTGGCACGCTGCGGTGGTTCTCCAACTTATCACTTGTCACTCATCACTTATCACTTCCCCTCGACTCGCTCCCCACCGGCGTGAACGACCTGACCATCTTCGACAGCGACGGGCGCATCTGGGCCGACCGCCTCTTCTTCGTGAACCATCACGAATACGAGCGGAACCTGATAGCCTCGCCCATCGTGCCGACGCAGACCTACGCCCCCTACGAGCGCATCGAGGTGCCGGTGACGCTGCCCGGCATCACGGAGCCCACCGTATTCTCCCTCTCCATCCACGACCGCAATACCGACGAGCCCAGTTACGACGACGGCAACCTGATGACCTCGATGCTCCTCAGTAGCGAACTGCGTGGCTTCATCGCTCGTCCGGCTTACTATTTCGAGCAGGACGACGAGCAGCACCGCCGCCACCTCGACCTGCTGATGATGGTACAGGGCTGGCGCAAGTACAAGTGGCAGGAACTGAGCGACACAGCCCGCACGATGCGCTATCAGCCGGAGACCACACTGACCATCGAGGGGGCTGTCTACAAGACTTTGGGCATCAACGACGTGGAGCCCGATGAGGTGAGCAGTTGGCAGGATGGGGTAGGGATGCTGGCCCGTAAGGCGAACTTGGACGAAGAGACAAACGACCCCTTTGCCGACGAGCCTGCTGATGACGGCCTGGCAGAAGTGGGCACCGCCACGACCTCTACTTCCGATTATGCTGAGACCATCGAATATGGCGACATAGGCAGTGCCAACGACCATGTGGGCGTGAATCACGGCAATCTGCGGCGCGAGGTGCTGGTGGAGGCCGAGATTTCCGTCGGCGGCCAGTTTGCAGGCTCCATCCAGAAGACGGAGCATGGTCGTTTCCTCTTCCAAATTCCCCCCTTCTATGGTACGGCCTATCTGAACATGAAAGCCTATAAGGAGAACGATTCCATCAAGAAAAATATGGCCTCTCACCAGGATGCAAAGGTTCTGGATGAAGATGCCTGGCCCGACTTCTACGTGAAGCGCGACCTCTTCTTCCCGGCCCTTTGCCGCGACTACGACTACTACGAGAAGCACCAGCCCGACTACGATGCCGAGATGCTGATCGACACCGTCTCGGAGTTCTCGATGGAGAACGATGTGCACGAACTGAGCAATGTCACCGTGAAGGGCCGTCGGCGCGGGCGCCGTGCCATCGACTGGCGGAAGCCTGCCTATGTGGTGGATGCCTACGACCTGTACAACGAAATGACCGACCGCGGCCTCTCGTTCGGCAAACTGGACATGCGCCAGTTCCCCGTGCAGGTGTGCCGACTGCTCTATGGCAACATGAACCGCTACAACTCGTTCCGCGTGGACGGTCGTATCGACGGGGCCACCTATTATCGCAACTATTCGCCGCTGACAGGCAACAGTGAGGCCGAGGCCGCCGGCTTGTTCCGCGCCAACCGCACGTCGCAGTCGGTCTACAGGAACCTGAAGTTGAAGCGCCTGCAGGACATCCGCGTGTTCAGCGACTACGAGCCGCGCACCGAAGACTCCACCATGTTTGAGAGCCACTATTCGGCCGATGCCACCGTGGAACTGGTGACCATTCCCGATGATGGCGTCCAGCCGTCGTTCCGCGACCGCCATATCGTGTTGCAGGGCATCAACGCGCCGGAGCAGTTCTACCAGCCCGACTATAGCAACCGTGCTGCCGATGCCCTGCCCGCCGACTATCGCCGCACGCTCTACTGGAACCCCAACGCCGTGACCGACGAGCAGGGCCGCTTTGTGGCGGAGTTCTACAACAACGGCAAGGAGACGCGCATAAAAATGACCGCCGCCGGTGTGACCGGCGACGGTAGGCTTCTCTATTCCAAGTAATTACGGCTTCACCTTATAGACCTTGGCGCCTCGGCGGATGATATAGATTTCGCCGGGCTTCATCTCTGTGCGCTGGCGGCCTTGCAGGTCAAAGACTTGCTCCCCGGCTTGTTGCGGCTCAGGCGTAACAGACGGGACAGACCGAATGCCTGTGTCGACGGTACCCACGTGGATGGTCAGGGACTTGGTGACTGCTGAGCCGTCGAGTGCGGTCATCCTGATTTCAATACGATAGTCGCCCTCTTCACTGAGCGCACCCGTCAAGGTGAAGGTCTTGTCTGTACTGTTGATCGTACGTGTCAGACCTGTGGGAACTACCAAGGCCTTCCGGTGCCGTCGGGCAAGTAACTGGCCGATACGGTGGCCGTTTTGGCATGACGCCATTTCAGGGTCCATGAGATAGGCTCGTCTGGGGCAACAGTCAGTTCCTGTTCATTCAGGAACTGGGGCTCCATGGCATCGGGCAGATAGTAGCCCAGATGGGGCGGCTGGTTGTAGGCCGTCTTCGACTTGTGGGCAGAGAACCACTTCTGCTTCAGTTCCTTGCCGTCGAAGTCAACGGCCCAGATGAAGGCGTAGCCATAATAGCCGCGGCTGAAGATGCCGCTGGGATTCTTGTCGGGTCCGTCGAGATAGGCCACGGCAGCCAGATAGCGCTCGCCACGGTTGCCGTAACTGCCGGCATCATTCTTGCCGTCCACATCACCCCAGTTCACCGAACCGTTGGCAGCACCGCCGTAGGTCATGTTGCGGTTGGGATTGTAGAAAATGGTGTGTATGGCCTCGCCCGTTTCACCGCTGAACACCGTGAGCCACTCTTGTCCGCCGGTGATACGGCCATCACTACTGCGATAGAGAGCCGTGCCGCTGACTGCCTTGATAGCATCTTCGGTAGCCACGCTGTTGACATAGTTGCCCTTGCTGTCTAATGAGCCAGGCCCCGTCTTGCACATCATTTCAGCCTTGCCGTCGCCATCGAAGTCGTAGACCATGAACTGGGTGTAGTGAGCACCGGCACGGATGTTCCGGCCCAAGTCAATGCGCCACAGTTTAGTGCCGTCCAGTTTATAGCAGTCGATGATGACATTGTCAGTGATGCCAGACTGTGAGTTGTCCTTTGAATTGCTGGGGTCCCATTTGACGAATATCTCATATTGCCCGTCACCATCAACATCTCCCACTGAGCAGTCGTTTGGCGCATAGGTACCGCCGTTGGTGCCAGTGGCTGGTCGGTCCAGCGTCAGGGTCTTGTACACTTGGCTCCACACCGGCACTGCCTCCGTTGTGTCGACGGCCGTGCCGTCAATCTTGGTGACAATGCGGTAGGTGGCAGAGCGGGTTGCACTGTCATCCTGATAGTTGGTCTCATAGAGGTCTCTTTTAACGACGGTGCTGTTGCGGATGACGTCGAACGTCGTGCGGTCCTCGTCGTCGGTGCCCAGAAAGCGCCAACTGATGAAGTTGCCGGTATTGGAAGTACTGGCCGGTACGGCCACCACGCCGCGTGTCAGTTTCTCCATCTGGCGTGTAGGCGTGTTTTGGGCCTGTGCGGTGGCAGTGCCTGTCAGGACAGCAGCCGTTAGGAGTATTAATGTCTTGTTCATACAGTTAGTTTGTTGTGTGGCGGAATTGTTATTTGATGATTTTCTTGGTGACCGTATGTCCATCGGCAGTCCTTGTCCTGACGATGTTCAGGCCAGGCTTCGTCTCAGTGCGCAGGCGGCCCTGCAGGTCAAAGACCTGATTCTCGGTTTGTTGCGACTCGGTCGCAACAGACTGAACTGACTGGATGCCGGTGATGTCAATCTTGCCGTTGATATAGTCGGGCAGATAGTAGCCCAGGTGAGGAGGCTGGTTGTAGGCCGTGTTCTGCCAGGCTACGCCCATGCGGTACACGTGGTCGTGCATCAGCGTGGGCACGGCGTAGTCGGTCGGTGTCCAGGTAGTAAAAATCATCACCTCGGCAGAGTCTTTCTTGTTCCACATAATCAGTTCTTCGCGCCAGTCACCCAGGAAGTCGGCCTGCAGACAGGGAGTCGCCTTGGTGTAGTTAGCCGTCTGGGCATTGTTGTAGGTTGCGGAGTTAAACGAGATGACATCGGTGAAACTGCTGCCATTCCATTTCTGTATCTTGGGGCTGGCCTGTGCGCTCTGTAGCCACATGGCGTCAGTACCTCCATTTTTATCGTAACTGTAGTTACCATCGAAGAGTTGATCCTGATACGATCCGTCCCAGTAGATGCGGAAGTTGACCGAACAGTTATTGATGCTGGTAGCCTTACCCGTCAAAGCAGAGCGGGGCGTGCGTTCATCGCTCGACCAGAATTCGTATCCGTCCTTGCCCGTCAGGTCGGCAGCCATACCTCGGCCGTTGTCGGCGTCGGCACTGCCTCCGTGCCAGATAATCTCGCCCGTGCGGGCATCGTGCAGATCCCATGAGCCGTGGGTACTGTTGAGTTTCTCCTCGTGCACGTCGAACACCTGCAGACCCTCGCGGCCGGGAATCATCTTGCCCACGTGGATGGCGTCGCCGTGACCATAGCCGGTGGCATAGAGTAGCGTGCCGTCGTTGTCCAGTGCACCGGCACCCCAGATGATTTCATCGCAGCCATCACCGTCTACATCGGCCACCGAGAGGTTGTGGTTGCCATTGCCGTAGAGCGTATTGCTGCCGGCAATGCCGCCGTTGCTGTCTTTAGACGTCACACCGCTGGTGTTGGCAGGGGCAACCTTGGCGGGAATGCGCTTCAGCGCATCGCCGTCGACATTGACTTCGACGCCAGCCTGGCCTTCAGCCCATTTCGAAACGTAGACCAGCGACTGAGTAGCGTTGGGCGAGCAGTGCAGCCACTCGGTGTGCAGACGGGTGCCGTCGAAACTGACAGCCCAGACATAGGCCTGCGTGTAGTAGCCTCGGCTGAAGATGCCGCAAGCGGGCTTGTCGGCACCGTTGACATAGGCCACGGCTGCCAGGAATCGTTCCGAGCGTCCACCGTAGTTGTCGCCCCAGAAACCGCTGGGGAAGGTGCTCACCTTGCCCAGTTCCGAACCGCCTTCTGTGGCAGTACTGCCTGTTGGTGTCTTGCTGCCCGTGCCGGCACGGCCTGGCAGATACCACGTGGTGTGGATGGCTTTGCCTGTCTGTCCGTCGAACACGGTCAGGTATTCCGGCCCTTGCAGGATGTGACCGTTGCTGTTGCGGTAGTCCTTGGTGTTGTCGTGGCCCTTAATGGTCGCGTCGGTGGCTGCCTGGTTCACGTAGTTGCCCTGCCCGTCCTTCGAACCGGTGGCTGTCTTGCACATCATCTCAGCCTTGCCGTCGCCGTCGAAGTCATAAACCATAAACTGGGTATAGTGTGCTCCGTCGCGGATATTATTGCCCAGGTCGACGCGCCACAGCAGTTCGCAGTTCTCGTCCTTGTCTGTATTGATCTTATAACAGTCGATGTAGGTGCTGCCCGTGTAGCCGCAATTAAACGAGTTGTCCTGGGCGTGGGTAGACTCCCACTTCAAGAACAGTTCGTATTTGCCGTCGCCGTCGACATCGCCTACCGACATGTCGTTGGGATAGTATGCGTAGGGCACGTTTGTTCCCTTTACACGGCCTTTGCCTTGCTCTTTGTCGTCGCCGAAATTGGCATGAATGCCGCCTTCGGGGCGCTGCAGTTTCAGCGACAGGAATTTCTTGCCCCAGGCCACAGCCGGCTCCGAAGTCTCCGTCACCTGACCGTTTACTTTCACCCTGACCTGATATTTTGCCGTGGCAGTTCCACCCGTATTGGTGTCCTGATAGTTGGTCTTCTTCAGGTCGGTGGCTATAGGCTCGCCGTCGCGCAGCAGGTCGAAGGTGGTGGCAGCCTTGTCATCGGTGCCCAGCAGGCGCCAACTGACGAAGTGTGCGTTGCCAAATGTGCTGGTCGGCACCACCACGAGTCCGCGGTCCAGTTTCTCCATCTGGCTGGCAGGCGTTATTTGTGCCTTGGCACCATAAGATACCGATGCCAGTAGCATCAATGCGTAAAGTCTTAGTTTGTTCATACTTAAGTAGTTTCTTTTTGCTGATACATATCGGCTGCAAAGTTACGCTTTTTTCTTAAAACCACCAAAATAATTGTCTCGAAATGGTGATAATCTAATAAATATTTGTATCTTTGCAGCCGGATAATTGTCTACAGAATTAAAAACTAACAATACGACAAATGAAAAAACTATTCTTATTCTCAATGATGTTGGTCATGGCGCTGACCGTTCAGGCACAGCGAGTTACCGACAAGTTGACGCGTGGACTTGTGGCGATTCCGCAGGGAGACAAGACTGGGCAGGACAATCGCTACGGTATGTCTGGCTCCGGTATCTTCGTTTCGTGGCGCATACTGCCAACGGAGTATTTCGACACGAAGTACAACCTCTATCGTAACGGCACCAAGGTGAATGCCGAGCCCCTCGCGGTGTCGAACTATGAAGACACGGGCGGCACGAAGGACGCCAAGTATCAGGTGATTCCCGTCATCCGCGGCGTGGAGCGCACCGACCTGAAGTCGGAGGAGGTGACTCCGTGGGAGCACCAGTACTGGGACATCACGGTGAAGAACGTCGTCAACCGTGCTGGCACCGACGTGACCAGCCAGTACACGCTGAATGATTGTTCAGTGGCCGACGTCGATGGTGACGGCGAGATGGAGTTCGTCGTGAAGCGCCGCAACGACAGCGGGCTGAACGTCAGCGGCAATACTACCACCTTCAACCTGCACGAGTGCTACAAGATGGACGGCACCCGTCTGTGGTGGATTGACATGGGACCCAACATGATGGCTGGTCCTGACGAGCAGTTCGACCTCATCCTCTACGACTGGGATGGCGACGGCAAGGCCGAGGCTCTGATGCGCGGTGCCGACAACATGATCATCCACACCGCATCGGGCAAGGAAATCAAGATTGGCAACATGGACTACTATGCACCGCGCGACGAATACACCAAAGAGGGCGCTGAGTATCTGCTCTACATGAATGGCGAGACGGGCGAACCATACGCCTGGGACGGATCTGACAACTGGACACCCATGGCCTATCCGCTGCCCCGCTATGAGACCGGCGAGAGCAACTATGCCACCGTTTGGGGGGCCACCGACACGGGCCACCGCGCCACCAAGCACTATTTCGGCGCACCCTATCTGGACGGCCGCAACCCCAGCATCTTCCTGGGCCGTGGTTGCTACACGCGCCATAAGTTCTGCGCCCTCGACGTGAATCCCACGACGCACGAACTGACCCAGCGCTGGCGCTGGAACTGCTACGACTCGAAGTCGCCCTGGTTTGGCAACGGCTTCCACAACTTCGCCATTGCCGATGTCGACCTGGACGGCCGCGATGAGATCGTTTTCGGTTCGATGATCATTGACGATACGGGCTACGGCCTCTCTACGACTGGCTTCGGTCATGGCGATGCCCAGCACTGCGGTGACTTGGATCCCTATCGCTGGGGACTGGAGCAGTTTGTCTGTCTGGAGAGTGCAGCCGTACCCGGCATCTGCTATACTGATGCCACGGCATCCGACATCCGCTATGTCAACGGTACTGGCGGCGACAATGGTCGCTGCATGGCTGGCAACTTCCAGGGCACCTATCCCGGTGCCATCGGCATCACGTTTGGCAGCGATGTCATCAGTCTCGTGGCCGATAAGGTTATCACGGGCGTGAACATGGCCAACGACGACTACATGAATATGCGTGTATATTGGGACGGCGACCTGCTGGACGAGTTCATGGACTCGCCGGGCGTGGAGCGTTCGCCCTGTGTCTACAAATATGGCAACGAGGTGGGCACTAACCGCACATACGCCAACGGACGCTGTTGGATGGGCGGCGGCAGCCTGAACAACTCGTCGAAGAATAATCCCTGCTTCCTGGGCGACATCCTGGGTGACTGGCGCGAGGAGATTGTCAATCGCATTGATGCCACGACGCTTCGCATCAACATCTCCAGTTATCCCTCGCCGTGGGGCATTACCTCACTGTGGTACGACCATGAATACCGCAACGGCATGACCTGGCAGTCGGTGGGCTACAACCAGCCGCCTCACCCCAGTTTCTTCCTGGGCGAACTGGAGGGCATCACCAAGGAGCCCCCTGCCATCACGTTGGAGGGACGCACCGAGGTGACAGGTACTATCGGCACCACCGATGACCATCTGCTCATCTCCGGCTACGAGAACAAGACCATCGCCGTGACCGACGGTGCTTCGCCCTATATCCTGACTGTCAACACCCCGGCTTGGGTGAAGGGCAGCGGTGTGCAGCAGGCTGTGGCCGGCACGCCCAAGCAGCCCGCCCGCACCATTGAGACCTATACCACCACGCTGACCGGCGGTGCCTTCAGTGGTGCCACGCGCATCGTGAAGCAGGGCGAGGGCGTGCTGGTATTGCCGAATGTGACCGAAAAGCATACGGGCACGACCGACATCTGGCAGGGCACGCTGCAGTTCGACGGCACCTTCGAGAGCAGTCCGCTGTGGCTGAATCGCCACACCACGCTCATCTCCAATGGTGGCCAGTTCTTGGGCGGCATCAAGGCCGACTATAATGCTGCCATCTATCCCGGTGGAGTAGGGACGGTGGGTAGCATCACTGCCACCAAACTGGACATGGGCTTCGGTTCGCGCATCGTCATCGACATCAATGGCTCTGCTAACGACAAGTTGAACGCCAATGAACTGACCATTGAAGCCAAGACCACTGCAGCATGGATCAACTATGGCCCCCGCTACAAGGCTCCTGTCATTCAGATCAACAGCACCGGCATACTACAGCCCGGCACCTACGTGATAGGCAACATCGGTACGCTGACCGGCGACCTGTCGGAACTCTTGATAGAGGGCCTGGACAACACCATGAAGACTTCGCTGGTCTATGAGGGCGGTCAACTCAAACTGGTGGCCGAGACCATGCGTGCCGCCGCCACCGCCACGTGGAACGGCTCTACCGGCAACACCACCTGGCAGCAGGCTGTCACGGAAAACTTCCTGGTGGACAACCAGCCCACCTACTCGGCTCATGGCGACAACATCGTCTTCGATGACAATGCCGCCTCGACGACGGTCACCATCAAGGGTGCCGTCAGCCCCGCCACGGTGACCTTTGCCAACGACACGAAGGCTTACACGCTGCAGCGCGACAGCATCGTAGGCGGTGCGACCATCACCAAGGGCGGCAAGGCCAATGTGACCATCAACAACTGGAACCGCACGGGTGCCACCACCATCAACAATGGTATGCTCATTGTCTCGATGCTGGCCAACAACTCAGGTCAGGACTTCGGTTCGCTGGGCAATGCCTCGCAGCAGATTACCATCAACGACGGTGCAACACTGCGCACCAACGGCGTCATCGTCACCGACCAGCAACTGAACATCAGCGGCGAGGCTACCGTCGATGTGCCGGAAGGCAAGAGTGTCATCTTCAACAAGGGCATCCGTGGCACTGGCGCCACGCTCGTCAAGACTGGTTCCGGTACGTTGGAGACGGGCACGGGTGCCACCACCATCAGCAAGGTTGTCATCAAGGCCGGTCGTATGACTGCCAACTACTCGTCGAGTCATGTTGAGCAGTTACCCAAGACGGTGGAGTTCCAGGGCGGTATCCTCTGGGGCGCCAACGATGAAAGTACAAATGTCAACAACTCGGCCAACTTCGTTGTACCGGAGGGAAAGACCGGCACCTACTACGGCGGCTTCCGCTCCACCTATACAGGCACCCTCACCGGTGCTGGCACCTTCAATGTGTACACCGGCGGCGTCCGCTGCTACTGGAACGGCAACTGGAGTGCATTTACTGGTACTGTGAAGTGCGGCAAGGAGAATCGCCAGAACAAGAAATCGTATGATCCTGTTTTCGACTTCAATAACACCTATGGCTTGCCCAACGCCACGCTGGAGGCTCTGGCCGATGTGACGGTCAGCAACGACGGCAAGGCCTTCCCCGTGGGCAAACTGACTGGCGCCGGTACCTTCAGTGGCACGGGCCAGTGGCAGATCAACTACAATGGCACTACCAGTTACACGCTGTCGGCAACCGTCAATTCGCCTGTGCTGAAGCGCGGTACCGGCAAGATGACCTTGACTGTTGGCAAGATAAACGGTACGCTGACGGTCGAGGCTGGCACAGTGACCTTCAATAATGCAGCCCTCAACACCTCGCTGCATGGTGCCTACACCACGACGGTGAGGACGGCAGGTCGTCTGGTGGGGCAGGGCCAACTCAACGCCTTGGCACTCAACTCGGGCGGCGAACTCGTGCCTTGCGGTTCTACCTTCAACGAGACTACGCCAGGCACCATCAAGAGTCTGAACAACATCAGTTCTTATGCTGGTTCGACGGTCAACTTCCTCATCAACTCAACCAAAAACTCCACGCTGCAGGCTGCCAACCGCGTGACCATGCAGGGCACGCTGAAGGTGACCCTCCTGTCGGGCTTTACGCCGAAGAATGGAGATTCATTCACCCTCTGGACGGCTGCTTCTTATGCAGGAACGCCGCAGTACGACCTGCCTGAACTGCCCGATGGCCTTTATTGGGACATCAGCGGTCTGGAAGGTGCGACGGGCGTGCTCCGCGTGACTGATGATGCTTCTGTTGGCATCGGCCGCATTGCCGATAGCGAGCAGGTGGCCTGCGAGGTCTACACGACCGGTGGCGTGCTGGTGGGTACCTTCGAGACAAAGCGTAGCGACATCCGCCCCGCAGTGGCCCGACTCGGCCTCAAGTCTGGTCTCTACATCGTCCGCATGGCTGCCGGCCGCAACTATGAGTCAGAGACGGTTGTGGTGAAGTAGTTCTAACCAACGGAAAGCGGTCTTCGGCGTTCTGGCTGGAGACCGCTTTTGTTGCATCAACGGAGATTTTCGTCTCCAAAAAACGATGTAGTTTGTCAAAAATCAAAGTCCTGCGTACATACATCTTTAAAGTAAACTTCGTAACTTTGCACCCGAGTATTCCTTGGCTTGACTAACGAACAAAGACATATCACTAATATCTAACTAAAATAATATCTTATGAAGAAAATCTTTACGCTTACAATGCTTGCGCTCTTCGCCTTTGTTTTAGGGGCAAATGCGCAGGAGAAAAAGACTTGGGACTTCACCAAGGGCCTCAGTGATGAGACGGTGAATAACCTAAATGCCGATAAAACTAACTGGGCATCCAATGGCACTGATGCCAATGGTGTGACTAACAACTGGCAAAACTCCGTTAAGCCCTCGACATCTGAAGAACTAAAGGCCAATGGCGAGGTCATCAAGGAAACCGCAGGATTGCTGTTTGATATCGGCAATAACAAGGCAAATAGTATTCATATTGCTCAGGACAAAATTCGTCTTACCCGCGATAACACCACTATAACCTTTCCGCAGTTGAAAGACGGACAGACTATCACTATCGTAGGACGTTCAGCCAATGGTGATGCAACAGATCGTGGCATTGCTCCAGTACAAGATTATATTAAGTACGTGGGCGATGAGGCGCAACTCTACAATGGGGCATGCAGATTCTTAGGCAATAAAGTGGAGAACTCTTTAGGTACCTACTCCTTTAAATTTCAGGTGAGTACAAGTTCGTCAGACCCTGTCGATGTGCAGTTTAAATTAACCCCAAAAGGTGGCATCGACTTCACGCTGTTTATGATTGACGAGGGTGATGAGATTCAGACAGCCAATGTGGCCTATCTCTACAATGGCACTGAGGACGTTGTGCTGAATTACCTGAATGCCCGCGAACACACCACGACGACTGCTGTCAATGTCACCACGACTGCTGTCACCGCAGACGAACTGCGTGGCTACGATGTAGTCGTAGTAGGTGCCAGTATTCCTGCTGACAACGCTGCAGTTACCGCTGTCAAGGAGGCCATGCCTTGGACGCCTGTGCTCAATCTCAACGGCAGTCTTTATGCCGCTTGGGGCTATGGCGAACCAGTAGGCAGCCTTGGCTATGTGAAAATCAGGTCAACCAAGAATGCTCTTTGGGATGGTGTGGAATACATATCAGATCCTGACGAAGGCAATGTGCTGGTACTCGCCAATGGTTCTGAAGTGGAAGCCCAAGCCGTGAAGTTGGGAGACTATTTTGCCGGCGATGAGATTCTGGGAACCACTCTGGATGAAGAGGCTGTTCCGTTCATCCATACGCACAACATCAAGCACAACGGCTACCTCTATCTGCCCTATGTGGATAACTATAGCGATGCAGCCCTGCAGGCACTCAACAATGCCATCACGATGCTGTTTGAGTCTAAGAGCGAGATTACGGCTACTGCCACTCCCAATATTGAGCAGGTGTTCAAGGATCAGTCGACCATCGTTTCTATCACAGAGGGACGCGCACTTCCCAAGACCCAGTTCTACTATACCACCGATGGTTCTACGCCGACTGTGGAGACTGGCACTCTTTACACAGAGCCGTTTACTCTGACGGCTACTGCCACTGTCAAGGCTGTCGCCATCGCCGAAGGTTATACCGTCAGTGAAGTGGCATCAGCAGATGTCGCCATCTATTCACAGCCCAAGACGCCCACTATCAGTTACAATCAGGAAGATGGAAAGACAACCATCACTTTGGCCTGCGAGACACCTGATGTAAAGATCTGGTATAACTTCGAAGGCATTACAGACACTATCAAGTCGGCAGTTTATACAGAACCATTCGTCATCACAATGCCCCAAGATGTCACTGCATTCTCTGTAGCAGGAGGTTTGGTTTGGTCTGAGGTTGCTTCTCAGCGTATTCTGGTAAAGAATCCGCGTGTAGTCATTGATGTGGTTAGCCATTTCGGTGCTTCCCAGTGGGATGGAATCAGTAACGGCGGCGGTATTTTCAGTAATGGTAAAACTGCAGCATCTATGTATGACACCACACAGGAAGGCCAGAAAATTGAAGACCCGGTTACAGGAGACGAGATTGTTGTTTACCCTGAATTGGAACCGATGACAAAGGATGAGCCTGGCGACAATCCGCAGTGGATGGTTACCACACAGGGACAGAGCGTCTTGTGGCAAAATCTGGGCGCTTCCACCGATAAGGTGGGCACAAATGATGGTGGTTATTATCCCTCTGCCTCTGAAGACATTGATCCTCTGTTCCCCGTCACCAAGAACGACATACAGTTCTATTATATCTTCGCTGGAG
>JAFUST010000053.1 GCA_017467535.1 Prevotella sp.
AAAGGTTGATGCTCGCGTTTAGGCGCGAGCTGATACTTTATCTGGACGGAAGGCGTTTGGCGATGCCGAGAATACGGATGCGGAATCAGACTCGCGCCGATTTTATGCCCTGAGATTTAGAATAATTAACGCCCGACGGTGCAAGATTTCCGACTTTCGGCGTTTAACCAAGTAGAACATTAACAATAAAATTATAACGTAAATGAACACTATGAAGATTTGGAGAATCATGTTTATTTTGCTTGCTGCTTTCTCCCTCGCCTCTTGCAGCAGCGACGACGATGAAGAGACGGTTTCGGGCAGCGACGCCCAGCGCGCCCTCTTCGAAATGAAGAACAATTACAGTGGCGAACTCCGCTACGGAATCAAAGATGAGGCAGCCCGCCAGACCCTCAAAGGCTACACCGCCCGCTCGGCCGAGGGGCTGACCATCAGCCTGCCGCTCGAACCGATTGCCGAACAAGTGAAGGATGCGACGATTGCACAGAAGATTCGTGCGCTGGGCTATGCCGAGGTCTATGCCACATATCAGTTTGAGGCCGTTGAGAAAGGCGGCGATGCCCGGTTTGTGCTACAGCCTCAGATGGTGGCCGACGAGCGAATGGCCACACCGCTAACACGCACTCAGCCCGTCACCTACAGCGGTCTGACGCTCCTTTTCACAGGCACATACACGGGCAACTTCGTCAAGGCAAACGAGGCATTGGTGTTCAACATCTGCGTCGGACGTGTGCTGATAGACAACGAGCCGCTCGAAGGTTTCCTGCCCGTCGTCTACACCTTCCAGGGTAATGCCCAGTACGCTGCGCCGGAGGATAAGGAAGAGACACAGGTGGAGAAGGAGCACCGCCAGCAGACCGACTATGCGCTGCAAGGCAAGTGGTTCCTTGACGAGCAGGAGTTGATTGCCACAAACCTCATCGGCAATGGCCTCACACGTTACGACCGCAGTCAGAGCGGCTATTGCTACGACTTCTACAACAGCCATTTCACCATTCGCTACTTCGACAATTACGCAGGTAAATCAGGTGAAAACAAGTTGGTGGCCAACGGCACCTATACCATCCGCTATGACGAAAAGACTGGCGACACCATGCTACGGCTCTACACATACGCCACCGAGACTGAAAGCCCGTCGATTATCTTCCAGTTCACCGTTTACCAACTCAACGGCTCAGACATGGAACTCCGCACGTACACTGCAAATTCGGAAACAATCTACAAACTGAGCAGATGGGACCCGATAAGATAGGTACATCCTATTTTCATCGCAACTAAGAATATATCATTTCTATCGGTTGCACATTCCAAAGAACATTGGGATGTGCAATCTTTTTTCGATGCCTTTACTGTTCTTCTCTTCTCGAAAGGTAGTCAATGCGCTACTACCAAACCATATCCACAACTAACGAGGATATTTGGAACACCGACTATCGCGGTGGAAGGATTAACTTTGCTCCCAAAATTCAAAACTATAAAAGATGAACAAGAGAATTGGAATTTTGGGACTTATGCTCATGGCGCTGCTTCCACTCTCGGCACAGAACGCGGAGCGAGGGTTGAAGGAGTGCATCCGCATGGGCATAGAACGGAACCTTAGTCTGAAGAATGCCCGCATCGGCATCGAGGCAGGACAGACCACCGTGTCGCAGGCACGGGCAAACCTGTTGCCGCAGGTAAACGGAACACTACAGGCGGGCGACTACCTGAAACGACCCGTCAACGTGACGACGAGCACGCTGCTCACAGCCGACTTCCCCGACAACCCGACGTGGGGCAAGGTGCGCACGATGCCGCTCACGACGCAGGGTGCCATCCAGGTGGGCTTACCTTTATATAATGCCACCATCTACGCCGCCATCGATGCCGCCAAGGTGGTGGAGAACCTGAACCGCACGAACTACGAGAAGGCGCGGCTCGACCTGGCCGTGCAGATTGCACAGGTGTACTTCATGGCGCAAGCCACACTGGAGAACCGCTATCTCTTAGACGAGAACATCGAGCGCATGGACTCGCTCTGCCGCATCACGCGGGCACTATACGAGCAGGGCGTGGTGCTGGAGATTGACTATACCCGCGTGGACATCAACCACAAGAACCTCGCGGCACAGCGCGACCAGGTGGTGATGCTCTACGGTCAGCAGATGAACCTGATGCGCTTTCTCCTGAACCTCGATGCCGCGGAACCCATCGACGTAGTGCGTATGCCGCAGGATATCACCAAACTGCCCGTCGGCGGACTGAACAAGCAGTTGCCCGAACTGCAACTGGTTGACCAGAAACTCACCTTGCTCGACCGCCAGATCCGACAGACACGTGCTGGCTATCTACCCTCGCTCACGCTGGCTGGTCAACTGGGCTACATGGGATTCCAAGAGAGCCTCGGCAACTTCTTCGGCTCGAAGAGCAACTGGTTTGGCAATGCCTATGTGGGGCTGAATGTCAGCATCCCCCTCTTCGATGCCAACAAGCGGCGCCTGCAAATACGCCAGTATCGCCATCAGCAGGAGCAGACACGCAACAGCCGACTGCTGCAACACGCCCAACTGCAGGAGCAGTATGACAACGCCGTGCTGCAGATAGCCCAGACGGAGCGCATGTTCCAGACCCAGCGCGAGAACTTGCGACAGTCCACCGACGTGTATGGTGTGACGGAAATCAAATACAAGGAGGGCGTATCGTCTATGACCGAACTGCTGCAAGACGAGATGCGGCTGCGCGAGGCTCAGGGCAACCTCGTCACCGCCCACTATCAGTTCAATAAGTCGCAGGTGGACCTCCTCCGCCTCTCGGGAAACTTAGATGATTTTATTGACGAATAAACAACAACAGTTATGAACAAGACATATAAGATTGTGGGAAATGTGGTGGCCGTGGCACTGGTCGTGGCTGCCGTGGCAGTGGTATGGAACATGCTTCGCAGCCGTGACTACGAGGCGACGGACGATGCGCAGGTGGAGCAGTATATGGCGCCCGTCAACGTGCGGTCGGCTGGATACATCAAGGAGATTCGCTTCAAGGAGCACCAGTATGTGAAGAAAGGCGACACGCTGGTCGTCATCGATCCGCGCGAGTACGAGATAGCCGTCAAGGTGGCCGAGGCCACGCTGATGGAGGCTCGCAACGGCATGGGCTCGCTGTCGGCCAGCGAGCAGACGGTGTCGAGCAGTGCCAGCGCCATCGATGCCCAGATTGAGGAGGCCCGCATCCGTGTACGCAAGTTGACGGAGGACTACGCCCGCTTCTCGAAACTCTTGGAGCAGAAGGCCACCACGCCTATGGTGGTAGAGGAATACCGCACGAACTTAGAGATGGCGAAGGTCAGGGTGCAGGCCCTGGAGAGTCAGCGCAACGCCGCCCGTTCGCAG
>JAFUST010000054.1 GCA_017467535.1 Prevotella sp.
ATCATTTTTAACGGCAAGAGACTTAATAACTCTTAAATCTGAACTCTTAACTCTTAACTTCTTTGTACCTTTGCACCATGATTTACCCTAACAACTACGAACATAAGATAGGATTCGATGAGGTGCGGACGCTGCTGCGCGAACACTGTCTGAGCACACTCGGCAAGGAGAAGGTGGACAAGATTGCCTTCTCTGCAGATGCGGGCGAGGTGAACGAATGGCTCCAGCAGGTGCGTGAGTTCCGCCGCATTCAGGAGGAGAAAGACGACTTCCCGATGCAGTATTTCTTCGACGTGCGTGAGAGCATCAAGCGCATCCGGCTGGAGAACACGCATTTGGAGGAAGACGAGGTATGGGACTTGAGGCGCTCACTGGAAACGATTGCCAGTATCGTGAGATACCTGAACGGTTCTGAGGACATCACCGACTCTACAGCGCCTACGGCCATTGCAGAATACAGATATCCCACCCTGCAGAAACTGACCGAGGGCATACAGACCTTCCCCGCCATGATTCGCCGCATAGACTCGATACTCGACAAATTCGGGAAGATCAAGGACTCGGCTTCGATGACGCTGGCTGGCATCCGTCACGACCTGGAGAAGACACAGGGCAGCATCTCGCGAACCCTGTATACCATCCTACATGCGGCGCAGAAAGATGGCATCGTAGACAAGGACGCGGCTCCTACAATGCGCGACGGGCGATTGGTCTTGCCGGTGGCTCCGAGCGTGAAGCGCAGGATAAACGGTATCGTACATGACGAGAGCGCCACGGGAAAGACCGTTTTCATAGAGCCCGCCGAAGTGGTAGAGGCGAATAACAAGGTTAGGGAACTGGAAGCCGCCGAGCGCCGCGAGATGATTCGCATACTGACCGTATTCACCGACGAGGTGAGGCCTCACTCGCAGGAGATACTCGGTTCTTACGAGTTTCTGGCAAAGATTGACCTGATATATGCCAAGGCAGAATTCACGAAGTTGACCAAGGGTGTCGTACCGAAGACTGACGTGCTACCGAAGCCTTATCTCGACTGGATACAGGCCAAGCACCCGCTGCTGCAACTCTCGCTGGAGAAACAAGGCAAGAAGGTGGTGCCGCTGGATATCAGGTTGGAGAGGCAAGAAGCGGGAAGCAAGAAGCAAGCGGACAGTAACTTGGGGCGACTCCTGATCATCAGCGGCCCCAATGCCGGCGGCAAGTCGGTGTGCCTGAAGACCGTCGGACTGCTGCAGTATATGCTGCAATGCGGCCTGCCGATACCCGTCGGCGAATACTCTGTGACGGGCATCTTCGACAGCATCATGATTGACATCGGCGACGAGCAGAGCATAGAAAATGATCTGTCGACCTACTCCAGCCACCTGCTGAACATGAAGCAGATGATGAAGTATGCCAACGGACGCACGCTGCTGCTGATTGACGAATTCGGTGGCGGCACGGAGCCTACCATCGGCGGTGCTATCGCAGAGGCCGTACTGAAACAGTTCTGGCAGAAAGAAGCCTTCGGGGTGATTACCACCCACTATCAGAATCTGAAGCACTTTGCCGATGACCACGAGGGTGTGGTGAACGGTGCCATGCTCTATGACCGTCAGGAGATGCAGGCTCTGTTCCAACTGTCGATAGGTCAGCCCGGTTCTTCGTTTGCCATCGAGATTGCCCGAAAGACGGGCCTGCCCGAAGAGGTCATACGCGATGCTTCAGACATCGTAGGGACGGAATACATACAGAGCGACAAGTATCTGCAGGACATCGTGCGTGACAAGCGCTACTGGGAAGGCAAGCGGCAGACCATACATCAGCACGAGAAAAGTCTGGAGGGCCGCATAGCCAAATATGAGAGTAGCATCGAGGAGATAGAGCAGGAGCGCAAGGCCATCATCCGCCGTGCCAAGGAGCAGGCAGAGGAACTGCTGCGCGAGAGTAATCGCAAGATTGAGAACGCGATACGCGAGATCCGTGCGCAGCAGGCACAAAAGGAGGCTACACGCCGTATTCGCGAGGAACTGGATGCCTTCAAACAAGAGGTGGACGCCATTGACTCGCGTGCCACTGACGAGGCCATCGAACGAAAGATACGCCAGATACAGGAGCGCAAGAGGAGAAAGGAGGAAAGGAGGAAGACGGAGAAGGCTGACAACGAAAAGCCGAAGACGGGGGCCTCTACGGAGAAGCAAGCGCCAGAGTCTTCGGTCATCAACCATCCGTCGGCATTATCCGTAGGCGACACCGTAAGGATCAAGGGCCTTACCTCCGTGGGCGAGATTGAGAGCATCAACGGAAAGATGGCAACTGTCATCTTTGGCGGTATGCGTACAAAAATGAGGCTTGAACGGCTAGAAGCCGCCAAGCCCGCAAAGACTGAAACGACGAAGAGCGAGGAGCGCAATGCGCAAATCGTGGGAGCCTACGGCAACCTATCGAGCGAAACCCGCCAGGCCATCGACACGCGCAAGTTGAACTTCCGCCAGGACCTGGATGTGCGTGGCATGAGGGGTGACGAGGCCATTAATGCCGTGACCTACTTCATCGACGATGCCATCTTGGTGGGCATGTCGCGTGTACGCATCCTTCATGGCACAGGCTCCGGCATCCTGCGTCAACTCATACGTCAGTATCTGCACACGGTTCCGAATGTTGTCTCCTGCCGCGACGAGCATGTCCAGTTCGGTGGTGCCGGCATCACCGTCGTGGACTTGGCATAAGAACCCCCAGCCTTATATCTTCGCCACGATGCCGAGTTTCGTGCTACGCAGGAACTCGATGATGTTGCGTATCTCAGGGCCATCGGGCACCTGTTGCTCAATCTGGTTGGTAGCATCGAAGAGCGACGTGTTGCTCAGGAAGAGCAGACGGTAGGCGTTGGCAATGTGCTTGAGCGTCTTCTCCTCCACGCCATAGGAACGACCCATAGTGAAGTTCACGCCACCATACTCCGACTTTCTGGTGCAGATGATATAGGGCGGCACGTCCTTGGAGAAAGTGGTGCCGGCCTGAATCATCGCACCGCGGCCCACGCGGGTCTTGGCATTCTCGATGACCGACGAAGAGAAGATGACACCATCCTGTATCTTGCAGTCGCCGGCAATCTTCGTGCCGTAGCCGAAGACACAGCGGTCACCCACCTTCGTGTCGTGGCTGATGTGAGCACCCTCCATCAGCACGTTGTCGTTGCCGATGACGGTCTGGCCACCGGTGTGGGTGGCACGGTTGATGACCACATTCTCTCGAATGATATTGTTATTGCCGATGATGCACTCCGACTTTTCGCCGCGGAAATCGAAATCCTGCGGCAGGGCACCGATGACCGAGCCCTGGTGCACCTTGTTGTGGCTACCCATGCGGGTGCCGCTCATGATGCTGACGAAGGGGAATATGATGCAGTCGTCGCCAATCACCACATCGTCCTCGATGTAGGCGAAGGGGAATATCTTGCAGTTGTTGCCGATTTTTGCCTTGGGCGATATCTCGGCTCTTGGGGAAATATCTGACATAATCTTATCTATTTATTTGCTATTTCGAACCGCCACCAAGGGCCTGATAGAGATTGACCACGGCCTGCATCTTCGAGAAGTCATCCTGCACCTTGTTGATGCGGGCATTGAGCAGACTCGACTGGGCCTGAATGACCTCCAGATAACTGGAGCCCTTGGAGCGATAGAGCAGTTTAGTGTCCTCCACATTCTGCTGTAGCACCTCCACCTGCTTGGCTTCCAGTTTGCTCTTCTCGTCGCTGGAGTTATAGAGCAGGAGGGCGTTCGACACCTCGTTGCCAGCCTTCAGAATGGTGTTCTGCCAGGTGTTGTAGGCCTGTTCCTGCTTGGCCTTGGCCACCTTCAGCCCGGCCACGATCTGACCGTGCTGGAAGATGGGCTGCGTCAGCGAACCGACAGCCGACAGGAGCCACTTGCCGGGATTGACAACGGCTGCACCGAGGTTGTTGGTGAACATGGCCGTGCCGCTCACCGTGATGTTGGGATAGAAGCGCGAGCGAGCCGTCTCCGTGTCATAATAGCACTGGGCAAGTGCCATCTCGGCGGCATGCACGTCGGCACGGTTGGCCAGCAACTGGATGCCTACGCCGGCAGAGAATTCCGAGGGCAGCGACTGCTCGCTGAACTTGCCGCGGGGAATCTGGTGGCCCGGCTCGTTGAGCAGAAGCGACATGGAGTTCTCCATCTCGCGGATCTGTCGTTTCAGGTCAACAGCCTGCGCCTGCACTGAGTAGTAACTGGCCTCGGCGCTTTGCACGCTGGTAGAGCGGGCCATGCCCAGTTGGTTCTGCAGTTTCATCATCTCCCACGTCTCCTTGGTCAGCCCCTCCATGTCGTTGAGGATGGCCAACTGCTCGTCGAGCATCATGAGCGTATAGTAGAGGTTTGCCACGCCACAGATGATATTGGTTTTCACCACCACCTGATAGTCCTTGGTGCTCAGCAGTTGCATCTGTGCCGACCGCTTCTGCGAGAGGATGTTGCCGAAAAGGTCTACGTTCCAACTGGCCGAGATGGGCAATTGGTAGGTCTTCGACGTCGAGGCACCATCCATCTGCAGGCGACTGATAGTGCCTTGCGGGGCAATGCCCACACTGGGCAGGAAGGCCAGTTTGGCCACCGTGAGCATGTCCTCCATCATCTTCACGTTGAGGGCGGCATTGCGCAGGTCGGTGTTGTTCTCCAGTGCCGTTGCAATGAGCCCCTGCAGTTGCGGGTCGGTAAACACCTCGCGCCAGGGCAGGTTGCCGAAGTTTTCATCGGTGTTGAGCGTCAGAGTGTCACCGTCGGAAACCACATCGCGGATGAGTCCCTGCGTGTTCACGTCCGGACGTTCATATTTGCTATAGAGTCCGCAGCCCGTCAGCATGAGCGAGGCTGCCATCATCATGATTATCTTCTTCATATCTCCTATTTCTCTAATTTATATTCCACAGGACGGTTGGCGTACTGCTGCAACTCAGTGGTCACGTCGGGATTCTCGTCATCACCCTCGAACTGCATCGGGCGGAACTTTTCCTGCAGGCTCTGGAAGATGACGAACAGGGCGGGCACCACGAAGATCTGGCAGAGCGTACCGATGAGCATACCGCCCACGGCAGCAGCACCCAGCGTCTGGTTACCGTTCTTGCCCACACCGCTGGCAAACATCATAGGCAGCAGACCGATGACCATGGCCAGTGACGTCATGAGGATAGGACGCAGACGAGCAGCAGAACCGAGCACGGCCGACCACGAAATGGCCATACCCGTCTGGCGACGCTCCAAGGCGAACTGCACAATCAGAATGGCGTTCTTAGCCAACAGACCGATCAGCATGATAAGCGAGATCTGCATGTAGATATCGTTGGAGTGACCGAACAGTTGCGTAAAGATGAAAGCACCGGCCAGACCGAAAGGTACCGAGAGCACCACGGCCAGCGGCAGGATGTAGGACTCATACTGTGCCGACAGGATCAAGTAGATGAAAATGAAGCACAGCAGGAAAATGAGCGCCGTAGAGTTGCTGGCCTGGGCCTCCTGACGGGTCAGACCCGAATAGTCGTAGGTATAACCCGTGGGCAGCATCTGCGAAGCCACCTCTTCCACAGCCTTGATGGCCTCACCCGTGGAGTAGCCGTCGGCCACGGTGGCCGTCACGGTGATGGAGGTGAACATGTTGAAGCGGCTGATGTTCGTAGGACCATAGACACGCTCCACATTACAGAACTCCTTGACGGGCGACATACCGTTCGGCGTGCGAACATAGACGCTGTTGAGCGACTCCTCCGTCATACGCGTCTCGGGCGAACCCTGGATCATCACACGGTAGAGTTTACCGTAGGCGTTGAAGTTGGAGGCATACATACCACCATAGTAGCCCTGCAGAGTGGTGAGCACCGTGTTGGGCGAGATGCCGGCCTGCTTACACTTGGCCACGTCAACGTGGATCATATACTGCGGATAGTTCGGGTTGTAAGAGGTCTGTGCCATCTGAATCTCAGGACGCTTGTTCAGTTCGGCCAGATAGTCCTTTGTGATATCGAAGAACTTGGACAGCGAACCGCCGGTACGGTCCTGCATGACGAGCGACACACCCGAGTTGGCCGAGAAACCGGGCACCATAGGTGGTGCGAAAGCCAGAATCTGGGCATCCTTGATGTGGGCCGTCTTCAGATAGATCTGAGCCAGCACGCCGTTAGCCTCATAGGGGTTGAGGAAGAAGCGGTAGATACCATCGCCCTCCCACAGTCCGGAGAGTTTCCACCAGAATCCCTTCTGACGCTCGGCAAAGGGCTTCAACTTGATAATGAAGGTAGCCTGGTCGGAACCGGCACCGGCAATGAAGTTGTAACCCTGGATCTGCTCGCGGCTCAGAATGGCGGGATCGGCAGCGAGGATAGAGTCCACCTCATTGATAATCCTCGTAGTGCGAGCCACGGATGTGGCGGGCGGCATGGATACAGTGCAGAAGATAGTACCTGTGTCCTCGTCAGGCACCAGACCCGTCTTCGTTGTGCTCATAGAAGCCACCAGGGCGACGATGCCCACCACCACGATGACCATCATGAGCACCGGCTTGCGCACGGTCTTCTCAATACCATTCTTATATTTACCGAGAATCTTGTCGTAGGCAGTGTTGAATGCTGCGTGGAAACGGTCAATACGCGACATCTTCACCTCGTGGCCTTCCTTGTCGTGGGGTTTCAGGAAGATGGCACAAAGGGCCGGCGACAGCGTTAGGGCATTCAGGGCCGAGATGAAGATGGCCACAGCCATCGTCACACCAAACTCACGATAGAACGTACCCGTCACACCACCCATGAACGACACGGGGATGAACACCGAGGCCATCACCAGCGTGATAGAGATGATAGCGCCCGAAATCTCGTTCATGGCGTCGATAGAGGCGGTCAGCGTCGACTTGTAGCCCTGGTCGAGTTTGGCGTGCACGGCCTCCACCACCACAATGGCATCGTCCACCACAATGGCGATAGCCAGCAGCAGGGCCGACAGCGTCAGCAGGTTGATGGAGAAGCCGAACACCTTGAGGAAGAAGAACGTACCAATCAGTGACACCGGCACAGCAATCAGCGGGATGAGCGTAGAGCGCCAGTCCTGCAGGAAGACGTAGATCACGAGGAACACCAGCAACAGGGTGAAGAACAGCGTGAACACCACCTCCTCGATAGAGGCATAGAGGAACTCCGTCACATCGTAGTTGATCTTATAGAACATGCCCGGCGGGAACAGTTTGGCCTGCTCTTCCAGTTCGGCCTTCACCTGCTTGGCAATCTCGTTGGCGTTAGAACCGGCAATCTGCTGCACCATACCCATCACCGAAGGCGTGTTGTTGTTCTTCATTGACACAGTGTACTGCTGTCCGCCGAGTTCGATCTTGGCCACATCCTTCAGTTTCAGCGTGTTGCCGTTGGCATCGCTGGAGACGATGATCTCGCCGAACTCCTCGGGCGTCTTCAGACGACCGGTGTAGCGCATGGCATACTCGTAGGCCACGTCAGACTGCTCACCGAACGAACCAGGGGCTGCCTCGATGTTCTGCTCTGCCAGCAGACCACTGATGTCAGCAGGCATCAGACCGTACTGCTTCATCACGTCGGGTTTCAGCCAGATACGCATGGCGTAGGTCTTCAGACCGGGGCTCTGCACGTCGCCCACACCCTGAATACGCTTGATGGCCGGCACGATGTTGATGTTGCTGTAGTTGGTCAGGAACTCGTCGTCGTAGCGACCGTCAGAGGTCAGGGTGAACATAATCACCTGCGACGTCTGACGCTTCATTACCGTCACACCGATACGCGTCACCTCGGCAGGCAACAGGGCCTGTGCCTGAGAGACACGGTTCTGCACGTTGACGGCACACATGTCGGGGTTCAGACCCTGACGGAACATCACCGTGATGCTGGCCGAGCCGGCCGAGGCCGACGATGTCATATAGTCCATGCCCTCCACACCGTTGATGCTTTCCTCCAGCGGTGCGAGCACAGAGTTCTTCACTGTCTCAGCATCGGCACCAGGATAACTGGTGAAGACCACGACGGTAGGCGGCGCAATGTCCGGGTACTGCTCGATAGGCAGCGTGGCCAGTCCGATGAAACCCAGCAGCACGATGGCGATGGAGATCACCGTCGAAAGCACTGGGCGTTTTATAAATGTTGTAAATGTCATAATAGCCTAAATTTACTTTTGCATAGCACCGACGATGTCGCCTGCTGTCATGGAGCGGGCCTGCTCGTCAATCTTTTCCTGATAGCGCTGGGGCATGATGGGCACAATCTCCATCTGGTCGCTCAGTTTGGTAATGCCGTTGGTCACATACTTGTCACCCACGTTCAGACCACCGGTCACGATGTAGTTGTTGCCATCGTTCTGTGGGTCGACTGTAATCTCGGTGTAGACCACGCGGTTGCTGTCGTTCAGCACATAGACAAACTTCTTGTTCTGCACTTCCATGACCACCGACTGGGGAATGACGATGGCCTGGTCGGATGAGCGCGGCACGATAATAGCGCCCGAGCCACCGCTCTTCAGCAGATGTTCGGGGTTGGGGAAGTGGGCCTTCAACTGCACGGAACCGGTAGCCTGGTCAATCACGCCGCTGATGGCCACCACCTTACCGTCGTGACCGTAGACCGTACCGTCGGCCAACTGGAGTTTCACTGCAGGGAAGGCATTGATGGCACCCCGCAGGCCGTTCTCACCCTTCGAGAGGGTCAGCATGTCCTTCTCCGTCAGCGAGAAGTAGACCTCCATCTGGCTGATGTCGGCCACATGGGTCAGCACATTACTGCCGCTCACGAGTGTACCTTTCTTAAAAGGCAGCGTACCTACGACACCCTTGGCCGGGCTCTTCACGTAGCAGTAACTCAGAGCCTCCTTAGCCGAAGCCAGACCGGCCTGAGCCTGTGCCAACTGGGCCTGTGCGCTCAGGTAGTTGTTCTCGGCCGTCTGCAACTCGTAGTCGCCGATGACCTTATTCTCATGCAGTTGCTTGGAATTCTCAAAAGTCAGTTTGGCCGTGTTCACCTGGCTCTGAGCCGTGTTCACAGCAGCCTGGGCCTGGCGCACCTGGGCCTGGAAAGTCTCGTTGTCGATAACAAAGAGCAACTGTCCGGCACTCACCGTCTGACCCTCAGTCACGCAGATCTGCGTCAGGAAGCCCGACGTCTTCGGGCGAATCTCTACATCCTGAATACCATTGATCGTAGCAGGATACGTGGTCTGCATGTCTGCACTCTGGGCAGCCACCGTCTCCACGGGATACTCGTTGTCGCCAAAGTTAGGACGACCGCCGCCTCCGCCACATGCCATCAGCATGGCAGCAGCACCTGCAACCAATAACATTTTCTTCGTTTTCATACCTATTACTTAATTTTCGATTTTATATATAAAATTCTAGTTCACTTCCGAAAACTTCACCCGCTGGTTTCAGTTTTCGGGGTGCAAAGTTACAAAAAAGTAGCGTAAGCATGAAAACTTACGCCACTTTTTTATAGTTAATTAGCAAATCCAGTGTCCAATCCCATCTCGCGGGCTTTCTGCATGAGGAGTTGCATGAGGGGCTCACGTTCGTTCTCCACACGGTTGTCGAGAACGGCATCCTTGAGATATTGTTTCAAGATGCCAACCTCGCGGGAGGGTTGGAGATGGAACAATTCCATGATCTCATTTCCATCGATGACAGGCTGGAGCAGGCGCTTGTAGTCCTTCTCCTGAAGATCAGCCAGTTTTTCACGCACCATACGGAAGTTTTCGAGGAACATTTTCTTGCGGCCTTCGTTCTTCGAAGTGATATCGGCCTCGCAGAGCGTCATCAGGTCATCTATGTCATCACCGGCATCGTTCAGTAGCCGGCGCACAGCGCTGTCGGTCACCTCACTGTCGGCAATAACCTGCGGACGCATGTGCAGGTCGACAAGTTTTTGCACATATTTCATTTCCGTGCCCAAGGGCAGTTTGAGTCGACGGAAAATCACCTGCACCATTTTCGCTCCTACGTAGTTATGATTATAGAATGTCCAGCCGATGGATGGGTCCCACCGCTTGGTCTTCGTCTTGCCGACATCGTGTAAAAGGGCTGCCCAGCGGAGCCACAGATGAGAGTTGGAAGTAGAAGATTGAGAATCATGATTACTTTGGGCTTTCGCCACGTTCTCCAACACCTCAAGCGTATGGTAGAAGTTGTTCTTATGGGCGCGTCCGTTCTTCTGCTCCACGATGTCGAGAGCCGCGAGTTCCGGCAGGATGATATTGAGCAGGCCGCAGCGCTGCAAGTCGACAAAGCCCTTACTGGGATGCTGCGAAAGAATGATCTTGTTCAGTTCCACCTCTATACGCTCCCCGCTGACTATCTTGATGTGGTCAGCCATCCGCTCCAAAGCCTCAAAAGTCTCATCCTCTATCTGGAAGTTGAGTTGGGTGGCAAAGCGGATACAGCGCATCATGCGAAGGGGGTCGTCACTAAAAGTGACTGAAGGGTCAAGTGGCGTTGCGATGATGCCGTCTTCCAAGTCAGCCAGACCATTGAAAGGGTCGACAAGTTCGCCAAAGCGGCCTTTATTCAGACAGATGGCCATTGCATTGATTGTGAAGTCGCGGCGGTTCTGGTCATCCTCCAGTGTTCCGTCCTCCACGATAGGTTTACGCGAGTCGTGGCTGTAACTCTCACGACGTGCACCGACGAACTCCACCTCCAGGCTATCGGCTCTTTGCTCTTGGCCATTTGCCAACAGCCGATTGCCAACTGCTAAATGCCCAGATACTTTCACCTGCGCCGTACCGAAGTTCTTGAACACCGAAAGATGAGCCTGACGGCCGAGCATCCGTTTCAGTTCCTTGGCCACCTCGATACCACTGCCCACGACCACCACATCAATGTCATCGGAAGGACGCTCCAGGAAAATGTCACGCACATAGCCTCCCACCACATAGCACTCCAGGCCCAACCGGTCGGCAGCATCGCTGATGAGATGAAAGATGTCCTGATCAAGTATTTCAGCCAGTTCTTCGTCGGAATATAACTTCATCTTGTTCTTTATTGTCACGTTCGGCCTGCAAAGGTACAAAAAAATAAGGTTTATCAGCCCGCATTTAATTTTTTTTAGTACCTTTGCACCCAAATCGTGATAAAAAGGCTGGCATCAGCATCGCAAACTTATGAACAGATTACACTTTTTGTATTTAATAGTCTTTGGTGCCCTGTTGTTGGTCACTGCCTGCGAAAACCACTCACGCAGAGACGAGATAGAACAGCGCAAGGAGGCTCTCAAGCGTCATCAGGACTCATCGCTGCTGGCCGCTCAGCAGGAACTGGCCATTGTCGACTCGACGTTGGAGGCTGTCAAAATAGAATTCGAACAAAAAAAGGCCGAGGTGGAACGCCACAAGGCAGCACTCACGGCCACGGCCGAGGAACTGACCGCCCTGACGATGCTGGGGCTACGGCGCGACTCGCTGCAAGCACAATGGCAGTTGCTGGGAGCCAAGATCAGATATATCCGCCAGAAACAGAGTGAGGGAAGTGACGAGTGAAAAGTTAAAAAAGGTAAGCGGAAGCAAATTCTTCTATCTTCACTCTTCACTCTTCACTAAAAAAGTTGTACCTTTGCACCCGGATATGGACAAATTCGAAAAAACCAATGCCCAGTTTGAGGCAGCCATTGCCGAATGTCGCGACATTTTCAGTAAGAAACTGCACGACTACCGGGCTTCGTGGCGCATTCTGAGACCGGCCTCACTGACCGACCAACTCTTCATCAAGGCCAAGCGCATCCGCTCCCTTGAGATCAAGAAAGAGTCGCTGGTGGGCGAAGGCATCAGACCTGAATTTGTGGCACTCACCAATTACGGCATTGTGGGACTGATACAGTTGGAGAAGGGTTTCGCCGACACCGTTGACATCAGCAACGACGAGGCAATGACCCTCTACGATCACTATGCCTACGAAGCACTGGAATTGATGAAGCGCAAGAACCACGACTACGACGAGGCGTGGCGCGGCATGAGGGTCAGCAGTTACACCGACCTGATTCTCACCAAAATCGAGCGTATCAAGGAAATAGAAAATCTCAGCGGAGAGACTCTCATCAGTGAGGGCATCGATGCCAACTATATGGACATCATCAACTATGCAGTCTTCGGACTGATTAAGTTGAAAGTTGAAAATTGAAAGTTGAAACGGGTCGTCGTTAACATCTGCAGGCTGCTGCTGGCCGTGGTCTTCATCCTCTCTGGATTCGTCAAGGCCGTCGACCCGAAGGGTACGCAGTATAAGATAGAGGACTATCTGCAGGCGTGGCAACTGGGCGGGCTATTGCCAGACGTGGCAACCATGACATTGTCTGTAGGCCTTTCCATGCTGGAGTTCTGCATCGGCATCTTTCTGCTGTTTGCCATCCGTAGGCGCCTGTCGTCCCGTCTGTCACTCCTCATGCTGGCCGTCATGACACCACTCACGCTCTGGCTGGCCCTGACCGACCCCATTACCGACTGCGGCTGCTTCGGCGACGCGCTGGTGCTGAGCAACTGGCAGACATTCTGGAAGAACGTGGTGTTGCTGGCCGCAGCCATTGTGGTATCCTGTTGGCCGAAGGAGATGATTCGTTTCGTGAGCAAAACGAATCAGTGGATAGTGGTGAACTACACCATTCTGTTCATTCTTGTCATTGCCGGCTGGAGCCTATACGACAGACCGCAGTTCGACTTCCGCCCGTATCATATTGGCACGAACCTTCGGGAGGGATGGCAGCGCACGATGGAGGGTGAAGACCTGCCCTATGCCGAATTCTTCCTGAGCAGGGTGGACAACGGCGAGGACATCACCGAGCAGGTGCTTTACGACGAGGGCTACACCTTCCTGCTCGTCTCGCCCCATTTGGAGCAGGCCGACGACTCGCAACTGGACCTGATCAACCAGATGTATGAGTATGCCCAGGACAACGGCTATCCGTTCTACGGCATGACGGCAAGTGGACGGCAGGCCATTGACCACTGGCGTGACATGACGGGTGCCGAATACCCGTTCTGCCAGACCGATGATATCACGCTGAAGACCATCATCCGCAGTAACCCAGGACTGCTGCTGCTGAAAGACGGCATCATCGTGCGCAAGTGGAGCCACAACCTGCTGCCTGATGAATACGACCTGAGTGAACCGCTGGAGACCTCAGAACTGGGACAACTGCCCGATGACTCCGTGATGCGTCGCATCGTGATGCTCCTGCTCTGGTTCGTACTGCCGCTAGCGCTGCTCACCATTGCCGACCGCCTGTGGGCCTGGACACGATGGATTCGGCGAAAAGATGGCTTAGAGGAAAAGAGAAAGAAAATAATAACCCTAATTTAAACATAAAGAAAGAAATGAGAAAGAAAATTGTTGCAGGAAACTGGAAGATGAACATGAATCTCCAGGACGGTATTGCTCTGGCAAAGGAACTTAACGAGACACTGAAGGCCGAGAAGCCCAATTGCGGTGTGGTCATCTGCACACCGTTTATCCATCTGGCCAGCATCGCCCAGTTCCTTGACCAGAACATCATCGGTCTGGGTGCAGAGAACTGCGCTGACAAGGAGAAGGGCGCCTTCACCGGCGAGGTGAGCGCTGAGATGGTGAAGTCTACAGGTGCTCAGTATGTTATCCTGGGCCACAGCGAGCGTCGCGAATACTACAAGGAGACTCCCGCGATTCTGAAGGAGAAGGTGCTGCTGGCACAGAAGAACGGCCTGAAGGTGATCTTCTGCATCGGCGAGAGCCTGGCTGAGCGCGAGGCTGGCAAGCAGAACGAGGTGGTGAAGGCCGAACTGGAGGGCTCGGTGTTCAATCTCAGCGAGGAGGACTTCCGCAAGATCGTTATCGCCTACGAGCCCATCTGGGCCATCGGCACTGGTAAGACCGCTACCGCTGAGCAGGCCGAGGAGATCCACGCGTACATCCGCTCAATCATCGCCGAGAAATATGGTCAGGCTGTAGCCGACGACACCACCATCCTCTATGGCGGTTCATGCAAGGCCAGCAACGCCCCCGAACTGTTCGCCAAACCCGACATCGACGGTGGCCTTATCGGCGGTGCTTCTCTGAAGTGTGCCGACTTCAAGGGCATTATCGATGCCTTTAAATAAATAAGGTAACAGAACAAGAAGGTAAAAAAGTAAGAAGGTAAGAAGTAAACAAACAATCAAGCGTATGGAATCAAGACAATATCGGCATCTTGTGAAAAGGGTATGCATGGTTTTACCTTTTTGCCTCTTTACTTTTTTACCCTTATCCGCACAGACCACCTTCACGCAAAAGGTGCAGCAAACCAAACAGGGAGAGGGTACGGTCACCATTCATCAGGATGCAGCCATCGACGAACTGGTCAACGGGCCACAGCCAGTGAAACAGACTCCGGCCCCACGTCCTGCTCCTACTCCCAAGAAAGACGACAAGCCCAGCGGCAATTCTGGCCAGAAGACCGATACCGCTGAGGCCAAGCAACCCACACAGACACCTGACACGACAGTAGTTGTCAACACGGGTAAACCCTTCAAGACTACAGGTTACAGGGTGCAGGTGTTTGCCGGGGGCAACACACGAAAGGACAAACAGAAGGCAGAACAGACAGGCCACTCGTTGGAACAGTTGTTTCCCAACGATGCTGTCTACGTACATTTCTATTCCCCTCGATGGATTTGCCGCATAGGCAACTATCGCACTTACGAGGAAGCACACGCCAAGATGATGGAGATACGTCAACTGGGCTACACCTCAGCCACCATCGTCAGGGGAAAAATCATTGCCACACAATAATGACCCAAGAACAAGAACACAAGGAAGGCCAGGAACAACAACTGGCCGTACACTATAAGGACATCATCCGGCTGCTCGGCGAAGACCCGCAGAGAGAAGGACTTCAGAAGACACCACTGCGCGTGGCCAAAGCCATGCAGGTACTCACACGCGGCTATGAGATGGATGCTCACAAGGTGCTCACCGAGGCCCTCTTCAAGGAGGACTACTCGCAGATGGTCATCGTCAAGGACATCGACTTCTTCTCGCTCTGCGAGCACCATATGCTGCCCTTCTACGGCAAGGTGCACGTGGCCTATATCCCCAACGGCTACATCACCGGTCTCAGCAAGATTGCCCGTGTGGTTGACATCTTTAGCCACAGACTGCAGGTGCAGGAGCGCATGACGCTGCAAATCCGCCAGTGCATTGAGGAGACCCTCCACCCGCTGGGCGTGATGGTGGTCGTCGAGGCCAAGCACATGTGCATGCAGATGCGGGGCGTAGAGAAGCAGAACAGCATCACCACCACCAGCGAGTTCAGCGGTGCCTTCAATCAAGCCAAGACCCGTCAGGAATTCATGAACTTGATTAACAGAAAATCATAATAACATTTTTGACCTATGTATCAGAACAATCGCGGTGAATTCCGCAAACAAGAATCACTATTCGGAGAGTTCCGGCACAGTTGTCTGGGACGCCTGATCATCATTGGCGGCATCTTGGGTATACTGGCCGTTATTGCCTGGCTCACCAACCCCTCAGAGCAGACCATGCGTGAGGAGATGAACGACAACATCCGCCAGTGGATTCAGGAGAACGACAGTCTCAACACCGACGGAATCGACGATGCCGTGCAGAACACCGGCTTCATCTTCACTTCGGCCGACTCTGTCGACACGCCAGAGCAAAAGCAGATGCTGGAATCGTTCGAAAAGCACAACCGTCTGGTCTACTTCGACCATACGCTCTTCTCCACCATGCACATCTACAACAGTTTCCATGTGGAGGGCAAGCGCTGTGGCATCGGTGTATTCGGCCTTGTCATCCCCACGGTCAACTTCAACGACTTCCTGCTTCGCGAAGGCCCCATGCGCAAGGACTACAATCAGCCTGTCATACGCAATTATGGCAACGACGAGTATTTTGGTGAGAACCCCGACTTGGGCGGTGTGTTCCGTTATGATGGAGAGTAAGCCGTGACCACCATTGATCTGAAAACACTGACCCTGTCGGTTTGCGATGTTGCAAAGCGGGCAGGGTCTTTCATTTGGCAGGAGCGACAGCAGTTCCATGCCGAGAGCATCGAGCGAAAGCATGCCCACGACTACGTGTCGTATGTCGACAAGCAGTCGGAGCAACTCATCGTCAGTGCCCTGCGCGACTTGCTACCCGAGGCCGGCTTCATCACCGAGGAAGGGTCGGCCACCCATACCGATGAACAGTATTGCTGGGTGATAGACCCGCTCGACGGCACCACCAACTTCATCCACCACTTCCCGCCCTACGCCGTCAGCATCGGCTTGAAGCGGGGCAGCCAGATCATGTTAGGCGTGGTATATGAGATTTGTGCTGACGAGTGCTTTTACGCCTGGCTCGGCGGGGGTAGTCATCTCAATGGCCAACCCTTGCAGGTCAACGCGTCTCCTCTGTCCGACGCCCTGGTCTGTTTCCAACTGCCCTACGACAGCGATGCCTATAGCCCCGTGGCCCAAAGCCTCATCCGTCAGTATTATGGTCGGGTGGCCAGCATCCGCATGCTCGGCTCCGCTGCCATCGCCCTGTGCTACGTTGCCGCAGGCCGTCTGGATGCTTATGCCGAGATGTACATCGGCCAGTGGGACTACATGGCCGGCGCCCTCATCGTCAGCGAGGCCGGCGGCTGCTGCACCGACTTCGACGGCAGCACCGCCTTCACCGAGGGCAACAGCATCGTGGCCACCAACGGTCTCATCCACTCCGACATCCTCTCGGGCATAGCCGTTGCTATGTAAGAATAAGAAAAACCGCAACCAGAGGATTATCTTGCATTTCTGCTAAAAATCTCTTAAAAACGGTTACAATGATACGCGTAATCGGTTGAATTTCGCTAACTTTGTGGCCATATTTAGAGAAGTTAATCGCATTCGAGAATGATACAGCAAGTAGAGATGAAATCACAGATGGATAGTGCTGCTTGCAGCATCGACGGCAGAGGGTGCTAAAACAAGCATGACACAGCAGCGCACATATATCGCCATCGACCTGAAGTCTTTCTACGCTTCGGTGGAGTGTGTGGACAGGGGGCTTGACCCTCTGACCACCAACCTCGTCGTGGCTGATGTGTCGCGAACGGAGAAAACCATCTGTCTGGCTGTGTCACCTTCGCTGAAGGCTTATGGCATCGGCGGCCGTGCACGATTATTTGAAGTAGTGCAGCGGGTGCGTGAGGTGAACAACGAGCGCCGCTCGGCTCTGTTGAGAGACGCTTGCCAGAGCAAGAAACAGGCTGCTGGCTGGAGGATGACGGGAAAATCATCAAACGACCTGGAACTGAAGGCACACCCTGACCTAGAA